>QHBY01000331.1 GCA_003244245.1 Pseudonocardiales bacterium | reverse complement strand
GGTTCTAGCCGTGCGTATCCAGCCGAGCCGATGATGCGTCAGTCTACTTTCGGGATTCCGGAGTAAGTCTTCAATGCGCACGTGCGCCGGTAGCCCGATGTCTTGGATGGCCTGTTGCGTCTCGGCATCGGTCATGGGTGCGAGGGCTACGAGTTTGCGGAGCAGCGTGTCGAGCGCGGCCGGGCGGTGGGTCCAGTGTCCGGGTAGGTCTCCGGACCACGTGCGTGGTCGCGACGCGCCGAGTTGACGGAAGAGTGCTTGGCGGGCGGTGCTCGCTCGCGAGGGCAGGAGCTCAGCGAGTTGATCTTCCGGTACGGCTGCGTGATCCGCGAGCGCTTCGGTGATCTGCTGCGGCAGATCGGGTGCGTTGTGACGCTGGGCGTCTACTAGCGCGGCCTCGGCCTTCTGCTGGAGCTGGCGGATGCGTTCGCGTGTGAGGTCGAATGCCTCCGCGATGCGATCGAGGGTGTCACCGGCTAGGCGCCGGTCGACGATCGTGTCCCAGCGATCAGGCATTGCTTGCCACGCATCGTCGAGCCAGTCGCTACCGCCGAGCGGCTCGTTGCTGGGCGAAGGGTTCTCTTGGTAATTCACAGCGAGACATGAACGAGTCGGAGGCCGCACCGCTTGGCGAGTCGTTGATGAGCTTGTTTCTCATTCGCCGGAGTTGGCTTGGTGAAGGTCTCGACGACGCAGAGCACCCATTCGCGGGAGTCACCTTGCGCGCTAGCTGTGAGGGCAGCCCAGACGAGATGTTTCAGGCCGGTCGCCGGGGCCCAGGTCAGGATGGTCTCGTCTTCCTCGTTGCGTGCCGTCACACGCAACGGCTTAACTCGCAGCGTGTCGCTGTCAACCTCCCAGCCGTCCCCGAGAGCCTTCCGGGCCAGTCGTGCCGGAGTGTCGTCCGCGCCGTCGACGAGGTTGGCGTACTTGCCGACTCCGCTGAGGGATCGACTCCATTCCTTCATGGGACCGTCTTTGATCCAGACTCGGGCGTCGCTGGCCGACAAGTACTCGCGAAGACGACCACCGACTTCGGGGTCGTCAACCCATTTGGTGTACTGAGCTGAGTGTTGTTGCGGTGTGAGAGTTGCCCAATCGAGAGTCTTCGCGTCGCCGTAGAGACGGGTCACGACCTTGGTTTCGACGTCCTTGGGTATCCGCATCAGTCAATCCCCGCAGCGGTCGGGAACTGAAGGCGGACTTCGTCCGCGGCCGTTTCAAGATCCGCCGCGTCCTGGATCCAGTAGTCGAGGAGCGATCCAGCGGTTTCGTCGCTGAAGTTGATCTGTGAACCGCCAGCTAGGGGGAGGGCCAACTCCTCGATGTCGCCTCCTCGGATCGCGGCGAGCGAGCGCTTCAAGTCCAGCCCTGCAGCAACGCGGCGCACATCGGTGACGAAGTCGAGAACCTTGAGGCTGTCCTTTCCTTCGCGCAGGCGGAGCCCTCTGCCTAGTTGTTGGACGAAGATGCGGCGGCTGTGCGTGACTCGTAGGAAAGCGATCAGGTTGACATCCGGGACGTCGACGCCTTCGTTGAACACATCGACGCAGGTGATGATGGGTACTCGTCCTAACCGGAACGCGTTGAGGAGTACTTGGCGTTGCTGTCGGCTGAGGCCGCTGTGCAGATAGGCTGCTCGTCTCCAACTCTGGTCTGAGCCGGCGAGCAGGGTGGCCATTCGTTCGGCGTGCTCGATCGTTTGGCAGAACACGATGGCTCTCGGGTCAGCGATGTCACGCCATGCTTCACGCAGTTGGTCAACGATCTCGTCGTCTCGTTGCGGTAGAAACAGCGCCTTGTTGAGCTCCTTGATCGAGTATCCGTGCTCGCTCATCGAGCGGACGAAGTCCCAGTCGAGATCATCGACGAACATGCGGTAATCGACCTTGACCAGGTAGCCCGCCGCCATGCCTTCCGCGATACCGAGGCTGTAGGAAGGTTGGCCGAACCTGGCCGTGATGTCGAACTTATCGCCACGCCACGGTGTGGCGGTGACTCCGAATTGCTGGGAGTCCTCACAGAGGTCGAGCAGCTGCGCGAACATTCCGGTCTCGCCCACGTGATGTGTCTCGTCAATCATGATGAGGCTCGGCCGCCAACCGGTCCGGACTAGTCCGAGGACGGAGTCGACCGTGGCGACAGTGACGCCGGTAAACGCGCTGGGCTTGCTGTCACCCGAGAGCACCTGTGTCGGGATGTCCTTGTCCAGGTGGCGCCAGAGCGCCTTTTCGAGTTGCTCGACTAGCTCCTTCATGTGGGCGACGACAAGGACTTGGGCACCCGGATGTACTTCGAGATGTCGGCGGATAACCTCGCCACCCACGACGGTCTTGCCCAGACCGGTGGCGAGTACCAGTAGCGCGCGGCCCTTCGCGACTAGATCAGACTCGACCTTGCTGGCAGCGGCCGCCTGATAGTCCCGCAGCTTGTAGGTGGTCGGCACCTGAGCTGGCATCTGCTCATAGATGGCGGTAAGGGTGGGACCCGTCCAGGCATCGACCTTGATTCCGACGCTACCGAGCGACTTGCGACGCGCCTCAGCAGTCGCGTTGAGACTGGTATTCGTGACCACAACGGCGTGGTCGG
>QHBY01000330.1 GCA_003244245.1 Pseudonocardiales bacterium | reverse complement strand
GATATCGGAATAAGGACAACAACGGCTCCGAACGCGACATTCGTATGATCAAACCCCAGCAGAGAATATCCGGCTGCCTGCGCAGCCTCACCGGAGCCGAACAGTTCTGCGCCATCCGCAGCTACCTATTCACCGCAGCCAAACAGCCGCACCTTCTTCGAAGTCCTTGCCATGCTCGCTGACGGACAACCCTCACCGCGCACAGAATCCGACCAGTTACCGGCGGTCGACCGTAATTTTTCGGGAAAGTCCTACAGATCTTCGTTTGCCAGTCGTCGGCGTCATGCCTCGGCCATCATGAATCCAACGCCACGTACGGTGACGATCCATTCCCGTCTTCCGAGTTTCCTGCGTAAGCTGTTTACATGGGTGTCGATGGTCCGCAACGACCAGGTATCTCCCCAGACCTTTTTCTTGATCGTCTCCTTCGGTACGACCACTCCTGGATTTGACGCGAGCAGACAGAGGAGGTCGAACTCCTTTCGAGTAAGTGCCAGCACCGTACCATCCAGTGTAGTCTGCCTTCCGCGCACATCAATGCACAGCGGACCGCAATCTATGAGGGAGTTAGTATCCAACTGATATCCGATTCGACGCAGAGTCGACTGGATCCGCGCGATGAGCTCGTTGAGCCGGTATGGCTTGACGACGTAGTCGTCGGCACCTGCCTGGAGGGTAAGCACGCAGTCTAATTCGTCGTCGCGGTCGCTGATGACTATCACGGGCACTTTGGAGTACTTTCGAATTTTGTAGCAAATTTCGGTGCATTCAAGATCAGGTAGATCTGGCCCCAGTAAGATCAAGTTCACGTCCTGATAGGCTTCGAGCGCCTCGCCGGCCGTGTTCGCATAGTGCACTCCGTAGCTGCGGCGCATCAATTCCGTGCCCAAAGTCTCCTGATCACATGCGTTATTGCACACCAACAGTATCCGCGGTGGCAAACCTGTCCCATCCAGGCCGGCCAACAATTTCAAATCGAAGGCATAGTTTCCATTCATGTCACGACCCGCGTCTCCGTTCAATTGAATCACTGGGACCAAAGCGTCGGCGATGGTCGTCTCCGAGCGCACCGCCGTCGCGCGGAGCACGCGGTTACTGGTTGCCGGAACGAGTTCAGTGTTGAGCATGGTGAACGTCTCCTCTGGAACAATAGTGCTGCGGGCATGGTGGTCTCAAAGACCTCGGCCGCGTCCCGGTTTGCGGATCTATCGAAATGCCAGAGACAAGGCGAGGGCCCTTGAGGTGATCTTCGTGGAGTTTGGCGTTACTTCTCAGTCGATAAACAGAGACCCGAACCCGCCAGCCTGATACAACTAACTCTTGTGACCTTGACGTGCAGGAGACCCACCAAGACCGTGGGCGGTCCACTGTCGGGCGCCCGGTGATCCTTCGGCGTCGCCAGGCGCGGATCTCCGCGTCGGTGGTAGGCTCTTTGCTGTTTTCAGTGGGTTACTCAGTGTGAGGTCATGTATGCGGGTGTGGGGTTGGTGAGGATGGGTAGGCGGAGTTTGGCTGCGGTGAGGTAGACGATGGTGATCATCTTGTTTTTGTTCCGGTATCCCTGGGCACGGGCTTTGGCGGCCTGGGCCAGGGAGTTGATCCCTTCGAGCAGGCCGTTGCTGAGGTGGTTTCTCGACGTTAGCGTGGCTGCTCGGGCGGTTTTGGCGATGGCCAGCGGAACATTCATCGGGCATCCCGTGGAGCGGTCAGATAGCGGGCGGGAAATTGGTCGCCATCCTGTCGCTCCTTCACCAATGTTGGTGCGAGGTACCAGTCCTGTTCGGACAGTGCACTGCCGCAACGTGGGCAACGGCCGCGCTGGCGGCGGGCGGTGCGAACCGCCGACCACTCCTCATTGAGCCTGCGGCGTTCCTCGGCTTGCTGGTGAAGCTTGGGCTGGACGGCCTGGATGGTCCAAGAAGATCCGAGCAGTAGCCCGAGGCAGACCAGCAGGATCGCGCTCAGCGCCTGGATGGTCATCGCGCTCTGCGGTGTGGTCCGCCACGATGTGTCGTTCCCCGCCCACGGCCCTCCGGCCGTGCACCGGGAAAGCGCGTCGCGCTCCGGTGAAATGTGGACATGATCGCCGCCCTTTCCTCATCTGTGATGTGGGTGCGGCACTGCTGAGCGGGAGCGGCCCCACTGAGACCCATACAAAAACACAATACAGCCCTTAGCCATACTCTAGCAAGGGGTACAGTGAGGACACTGTCGTGGTTCTGCTGGGTTGACTTCGGGCTAGCCCTCACTAGACTTCAGGTATGGCTCCCCGGATGACGACAACCGTGCGGTTGGTTCTGGAAGCCCTTCTGCGGGTCTGGGATGACGACCCGACTGTGGCCCTTTACGGCTTGGAGATCACCGCACGGACCGGCCTGCTGCCGGGGACCACCTACCCGATCTTGCAGCGGCTTTTGGACCACGGCTGGTTGACCGACGAGTGGGAGAATCTGGATCCGCGTGCGGCGGCCCGGCCGCGGCGCCGTTATTACCGACTCACTGAGGACGGCGCGTCGCAAGCCCGCAAGGCTCTACAGGATGTGTCGGCCCGCTCGGACGCAAGGCGCCTTGCGTGGGCGCGTGGGCTCGATGCGGTTGCTGGGCATGAGACCGCCTAACGAGTGGACACCAGGCCTGCTGAAGGGAAAGAACTCATGAACAAAGTCAGCTGCGGCAGCCGTCCGATGGCCTCGGGTCCCGGGGGGTAAGCCACGATGTGGCGCGGCCGGTGGATGAAGGTCGCCAAGATCTGTGGTTACGCGGTGGGCGTGGGCAACCTCATCCTGTTGGTGCTTGGTGGGCTCACAATTCTGACCCTAGGCCTGGCAGTTGTGCTGGCTCCGTTCACCCTCGCGTTGGCTTTGAAGCTGACGGCCTTCCTTGCGTGCAATTCGGTTAGGGGCTGCGATGAATTAAG
>QHBY01000329.1 GCA_003244245.1 Pseudonocardiales bacterium | reverse complement strand
CGCGCAAGGTGAAGAACGCCCAGGAGGCGCACGAGGCGATCCGGCCCGCCGGGGAGACCTTCGCGACACCAGGTCAGCTGGCCGGCGCGTTGGACGCCGACGAGTTCCGCCTCTACGAGCTGGTCTGGCAGCGCACCGTCGCCTCTCAGATGGCCGACGCCCGCGGCACCACCATGAGCGTCCGGATTACCGGCAACGCCTCGACGGGTGAGGCCTGCACGTTCGCCGCGTCCGGTCGCACCATCACCTTCGCCGGGTTCCTCAAGGCCTACGTCGAGACCGTCGACGACGAGGTCGGCGGGGAGGCTGACGACGCCGAGCGCAGGCTCCCCCGGCTCACCGAGGGCCAACCCGTCACCGCCACCGAGTTGGTGCCTGAGGGTCACACCACCACCGCACCACCGCGCTACACCGAGGCCAGCCTGGTCAAGGCTCTCGAAGAGCTGGGTATCGGCCGCCCGTCCACCTACGCCTCGATCATCAACACCATCCAGGACCGCGGGTACGTGTGGAAGCGCGGATCGGCGCTGGTGCCCTCCTGGATCGCTTTCGCCGTGATCGGGCTGCTGGAGCAGCATTTCGGCTGCCTGGTCGACTACGACTTCACCGCCGCCATGGAAGACGAGCTGGACTCCATCGCATCCGGCGCGCAGCACCGCACCGACTGGTTGACCGATTTCTACTTCGGCTCGGAGCAGGGCGGCGTCATGTCGGTCGCCCACCTGGGTGGCCTGAAGAAGCTGGTCGGGGTGAACCTGGAGGAGATCGACGCCCGCGAGGTCAACTCCATCCCGCTGTTCACCGACGAAGCCGGGCGCGACGTCGTGGTCCGGGTGGGACGCTATGGCCCATACCTCGAACGGGTCGTGGGCGACGAGCAGCAGCGGGCCAACCTGTCGGACGACCTGCCGCCTGACGAGCTGACCGCCGAGATCGCCGAGAAGCTCTTCGCCACCCCGGTGGAGGGCCGCTCGTTGGGCACTGATCCAGTGACTGGCCACGAGATCGTCGCCAAGGAGGGCCGCTACGGCCCCTACGTCACCGAGGTGCTGCCCGACGACGAGGCTCCCAGTGATGCCCCAAAGAAGGGCCCGAAAAAGGGTCCGAAAAAGGACTCCGCGAAGGCAGCAGCCGCTAAGAAGCCGAAACCGCGGACCGGCTCGCTGTTCAAGTCCATGAGCCTGGAGACGGTGGACCTCAGCGATGCGCTGCGGCTGCTCTCGCTGCCCCGGGTGGTCGGAACCGAGCCGGGGACCGACCAGGAGATCACCGCGCAGAACGGGCGCTACGGGCCCTACCTCAAGAGGGGAACGGACTCACGGTCCCTGGCCGACGAGGAGCAGCTGTTCACGATCACTCTCGACGAGGCGCTCAAGATCTACGCTGAGCCCAAGCGCCGTGGCCGCCAAGCCGCCGCCAAGCCGCCGCTGCGCGAGCTGGGCGCGGACCCGGTCACGGCAAAGCCGATGGTCGTCAAGGAGGGCCGCTTCGGGCCGTATGTCACCGACGGCGAGGGTGTGAACGCATCACTGCGCAAGGGCGACAGCGTGGAGACGCTCACCGATGAGCGCGCAGCTGAGTTGCTCGCCGAGAAGCGCGCCAAGGGTCCGGCCCCGGCGCGCGTGGGCGCGCGCCGGGCCCGGACCTCGTGAGTGGGAAACAGTGCTATAACACTGTTTCCCACTCACGAAGTGCTCCAGAGCATGGCACCATGGTGGGGTGAGCGAGCATTCGCCGGACGGCTTGTTCGGCGGTTTCGACGGCACCGAGTCGCCCGCGCTGCTGCCGGATCCCTCGGGGCGCGATGGCTGGCGCGACGCGCCCGAGTTGCCGCCGTTCACCTTGCCCCCGCTCCCGAACACCCGCCTGATGCGGGAAGCGATCGCCGCTGCGCTCGGCGAAGACCCCACCGGGCTGATAGATCAGGATCCTGGTGCAGCGCCAGCACCGCAGCCCGCCGCCCGGTCCCATGCCGCCCAGGCAGACGGTGCCCAGCCCACTGTCGTCCAGCCCAACGTCGCCCCGGCGAACCACCTCACGGCACCGCTGCCTCGGCCTGCTCCGCAGGTGACAGGCCCGCGACCGGCCGGTGCTCCGGGCCGCAGCCCGCGACCGGTCTTCCCCGCGCCGGTCCCGTCGACTACGCCTCCGCGGCGCGGACCCGGTGGGCTGCGTTCGCGTTACCGTCCGCCGCTGGCAGCCGGAGCCCGCAAGTCCGCGCAGCTTGGTAACTTACGTACTCGAATCAACCGCCAACGGGCGAGTGTGCCGCTAAAAGCCCACTCCAACGGGGGCGCGGGTCTCTTCTTCGCCATCTCGTCAATCCTCTTCGCGGCGCTGGCTTACGGGGTCGTCACGGGAATCGCGGAAGCGATAGCCAGACTGCTGCCCTGACCGTCGCCGGTGGGCTTGCTTAGGGCGCATGGCAGACTCCGCACGGTACCCACCTGCGCTCGGGGAAGCAGTGATGTGATGCGAGCCGTCTTGGTTGTGCTGCCGCTAGCCGCTGTGCTGGCCAGTTGCTCTGGTAGTGGGCAGTCAGACGATGCGGGCGCATCGCCCGGATCAGGGCTTTCCGCGCCATCGGGGGACAGGGCCGCGGACGATCCCATCCCGCCGGTGCGCACCCCCAAGAACCTGACCGCCATCCCGCCGTGCCTGTTGGTCACCCCGTCGCAACTCGACGCCAATCGGATTGACCAGCCCGGCGAGCCCAAGGACGCGCTCGGCAGCGGTGGTTGCGAGTGGACCGACAAGGCGCACACCCGCGAATTCGCGGTGTTCGTCGACATCGGCAACGACGTGCTGCGCAATGTGTACAGCCAGCGCGACTCGATCCCGGTTCTCGAAGTCACCCAGGTGGCGGGGCAGCCCGCGATCCGCACCAAGGACAATGCGAACAGCACCAGCTGCTACTTCCGGGTCGCTGCCGCCGACACCCAGACGCTGATCGTCCGGTACACCTCGCTGGGGCAGCGTCGCGAGGATCCGTGTGTCCCCGCGAAGGCGTTCGCCGAGACCGTCATCGGCAACCTGCCCCCGCTGACGGGCTGAGACGCGAGCCTTGCAGCTCTGCTGGCTTGATCGTGGTTTGTGTGCCGTAGACGACACGGGATGTCGCGCACGGCACACAAACCGCGATCTTGGGCGCGGATGCCGCTGGCGGGACGCCAGCGCAGGTGGCGTGCTGTGGCAGACTCTGCGGGCTGCTGCCGGTAGGCGAGGGAGACATCACGATGAGTGAGTACGGTGGTTTTGGTGTTCCCCCGCCATCCGGCGGGATGACCGAGAACCTCAACGGGCTGCTCCATCCGCCGGTCGCTGGGCCGGCGCCGGTGCAGGACCTGACGTCGATCCTGGGCGATCCCGCGCAGCATTTCCAGCTCGATCTGGACCAGGCCCCGCAGGCGATCACCACCTTCCGGCAAGCGGCTGGCGAGCTGCGAGACCTCAAGTTCGAGGTCCGCCGGCTGGCCAACGTCCCGGCGCCGGGTCTGGACGCGGTCAGCATCAACGCGGCGAAGGAGATCGGGCACTGGGCGGCCAGCGAGGAGCCGGGCTCGCTGCGTGCGGCGCTGGAGTCCGGCGCGATCCAGCTGGAGAAGGCAGCTGACGCGCTGGAGCAGTCACTGGCCACCCACCGGAACAACGACGAGGTCAATGCCGCCCACCTGAGGCGGACCGAGCTGTGATGCGCCGCCTCCCGGTGGTGCTGGCGCTGGCCGGCGCGCTGGCTGGCTGCTCGGCGGGTGGCCCGCAGCCCACCGGCCCGGGCACGGCGCCGGCATCGTCGGCCAGCGCACCGGCCGATCCGATCCCGCCGGTGCGCGATCCCAAGAACCTGGCGGGCAAGCCGGTGTGCCAGCTGCTTACCCCGGCGCAGCTGGCGGCCAACCGGATAGACCTGCCCGCCCAGCTCAAGGATGTCGGGGGTGCTCCCGGGTGTGAGTGGGGCGACAAGGAGCACACCCGCGAGATCAGGGACTATGTGGACACCATCAACGACGCGCTGCACAACGTCTATGCCCGGCGGGCGACCTTCCCGGTCTTCGAGGTCACCCAGGTCGCCGGGTATCCAGCGATCCGGACCAAGGACCTCATGCAGGGCACTAGCTGCACGTTCGAGGTCGCCGTCGCCGAGCGGCAGACATTCACCGTCGAGTTCACGTCGTTGCGGCAGGGGTTGGAAGAGCCGTGTGGGCCGGCCAGGGCGATCGCGGAGGACGTCCTGGCCAATCTGCCGCCCCTGAAGGGTTGAGGGAGGGGACAACCAGTGGGCACGAGCATCGACTACAGCACCGTCTCGCACGACACGATCTACCAGCACATCACCGGGGGCCCGGGCCACGCCGAGATGATGGAAAACAGTCGGGGCTGGCAGAGCGCCGCGACGAAAATACAGAACGTCCGCGGTGCTGTCGAGCGGGCGGTGCGGGGGATCGGCGCGGCGCAGCAGGGGGCGGCGGCTGATGCGGCTACCCACGCGACGTCGACGCTGATGCCGTGGCTCGACGAGAGCGTCACCGCGGCCAACGGGGTCGCTACCCGGGTATCCGAGCAGGCCGACTCCTTCGCCCACACCCGGGACAGCATGCCCCCACCGCGGGCGGTCCCCGAGGTGTCCTTCCTCCAGAACCCGGCGATCTGGACGGCTGATCACGCCATTGAATGGTTGCCCGGGATCCAAACCCAGAACGAGGCCGCCCACGTGGCGGCCCAGCAGGATGAGCAGCGCGCCCGGGAACTGATGGACGGCTATCAGGGCACCTCGAACGACAACCTCGCGGTCCGCGACCACTTCGCCGCGGCCCCGACGGTGGTCGCCGAGGTGGTGGAGCCGACCCCAGGCGGTGTCGGGGTCGGCGGCGGCCCCGGATCCGGATCCGGTGGGGGATCCGGTGGTGGGAACGCGCACCTGGCACCGGGCGGGGGGCCTTCGACACTGGCGCATGCGGGTCCGATCTCCGGTGGGCACGGTGTCCCCGCGCATGCCGCGCCGGCGGCCACCGCGGCACAGCTGGCACCCGGCGCGGTGGCCACCACCCCGCAGCTCGCGGGCGGTTACCCCAGCCCAGCGGGCCCGTCGATGGCCGGATCGGGCTCGGTCGGGGAGCCGCTAGCAGCGGACCCATTCGCGCCGTCCCCGATCCTTGCTGCATCCAACGGCGCGGATCGGGTTCGTGGCGGATCCCGATATTCCGCCGGTGGTGGCGTGCCTCGGGCCGGCGGCTTCGGGCCACGCCCCACCGCGTTCAGCGCTGGTGGCTCGCACGTCAGTGAACCGCGGCTGAGCAACCCCGTTGGCTACGGCAGCGGCGAGCCGGCCAGCGCCGGGCGAGCTGGCCGCGGGGGTGCCGGATGGACAGAGGCCCCGCTCGGCGCCCCCAATGGCACCGGCCGGGACGGCGACAGCCGCGAGCACCGGCGGGCTAGTTACCTGATCGAGCAGGACACCAACGCCATCGTTGGTGAACTACCCCGCACCGCCCCACCGGTCATCGGCGCCGAGGAAGACTACCGATGACGTCGGTGTTGCGGGGCGGCACGCTGGAGCTCACCGCTGAGCAGTACCTGCTGGCGTGGAACCATCTCCAGCTCGGGCTGGTGCACTGGAACCTTCAACCACCTCGTTGTGTCGAGCAGCAGCGCACGGCCGGGGAAAGTAGGGCCGTCCAGCGCCAGAACTGGGACGAGCTTCGGGCCCGCGGGCTGGCCGGCGCCCGGCAGCTCGCCCCGGAACTCGAGGATGCGCTGCACCTCATAGCCCGACCGGCGGCGGAGCTCAACGCCCAACTCAAGTGGCCCGAGGGCAAGCGCAGCGTCGTGGGATGTGCGCGGGGCGAGCACGCTGCAGTCGCCGAGCTCAGTGCGTCAGGGATGCGTATCCGGACTACCCGCGCCACGGCGCTGCCGATCGCGGCGGCCGAGGTCATCCCGGACCGGCCGATGAGCAGCGGGACGGCGGTATCCGTCCCCGCCGAACTCCTTGCCGACGACCAGCCTGGGCTGACCGGTGCCGAGCTGGAGCGCACCCTGCTGCGCGGCGGAGCGCGGCCCGATGACGCACGGCGCTTCCGCACTCTGCTGCAAGGACCCAAACTTGGTGGGGGAAAGTTCGGCGCGGCCTGGCGCGATCGTCACGGCAGCAGACGCGTCGCGGAGTTCGTGGTCACCTACTACGAGACCGAGCGCGGCGGCTACACCATCGAGCAGAAACGCGGAGTCGACGGCAGCCGCTGGTACACCGTGGCCCCGGCATCACGCCCTCAACTCGCGCAACGCCTCGCTTACCTGCTTGACTCCGTCCGGATCTGACGGTACGGCCTCATCACACCTAACCACGTGGAGCAGCATGGACCCCCCAGCCGAGCATGACCTGGCGGGATCCACCGCGCAACGCGTGCGCGGGGTGCTGGCCATTCCGGCGTTTCGCCGGCTGTGGGGCGTCACGGCGATCACCGCGGTCGCGGAGTGGCAGTCCCTGCTGGCGCTTTCCGCCCTGGCCACCCAGCTGACCAGCGGCTACCAGGCGCAGAGCTTCGCGCTCGGGGGGGTGGTCGCCACCAAGCTGCTGCCCGCGATGCTGCTCGGCCCGCTGGCCGGGGCGCTGGCCGACAAGCTGGACCGCCGGCACGTGATGGTGGTCTGCGACGTGCTGCGGGCCGGTCTGTTCCTGTCCATCCCGCTGGTCAGCCAGCTCGCCTGGCTGTTCGCGGCGACCTTCCTCATCGAAATCTGCGCACTGTTCTGGATCCCCGCCAAGGACGCCTCGATCCCCAACCTGCTGCGCCGGCCCGACCAGGTTGAGACCGCCAACCAACTCTCCTTGATCATGACCTACGGGCTGGCCGTGCTGGTCGCCTCCGGGGTGTTCAGCGCGCTGTCCAAGCTCGGTCCGGTACTGCGCCAGGCCGGGCTCATCCACAGCGCCGAAGGCTCGGCCTATCTCGCGCTGAGCATCAACGGCTTCGCCTACGCATTCTGCGCGCTGGTAGTCGGAACCCGGATCCCGGAGATCTCGGGCCGGGCCGTATCCATGCGTGACGCCCAACCGGGCCTGCTCACGATGTTGCGCGACGGTGTCATGTTCGTCCGCGGCACGCCCCTGGTCCGCGGCCTGGTCACCGGGATCCTCGGCGCCTTCGCCGCGGGAGGGGCCGTCATCGCCTGCGCGAAGCTGTACTCCACCAGCCTGGGCGGTGGCGATGCCGCCTACGGGCTGCTGTTCGCGTCGCTGTTCGTCGGTCTCGGACTGGGTATGGCGGTCGCGCCACTGGCGGCTCGCCGGATCCGGCACCGCGGATTGTTCGGGCTCGCGATCGTGGCGGCCGGGCTGGCGCTGATCGCCGTCGCGCTCGCGCCACACCTGATCGCCGCGCTGGCCGCCGTCATCCTGGTGGGCTGCGCCGGGGGCGTCGCCTTCCTCACCGGTTTGACCATCATCGGCGCGCAGGTCGCCGATGAGATGCGGGGACGCACCATCGCGTTCGTCCAGTCGCTGGTCCGGCTGGACCTGCTCGCGTCGATGGCCCTGGTCCCGTTCGCGGTCGGGCTAGTGCAGCAGCGCACCCTCACCCTGTTCAGTGAGCGGGTGACCATCGACGGCACCCGACCGGTGCTGCTGTGCGCCGGCCTGCTGGCGTCCGCCGTCGGCCTGGTCGCGTACCGCCAGATGGACGACCGTGCCGACGGCTCGCTGCTGGCCGACCTGCGGTCCGCTCTGCGCCAGCGCTCACCGTCGGGGCCCCCGGCGGCTCGGGAATGAGCGTGTGGGCCGGCGTGATCGGGCAGGACCCGGCGGTGGCCACCCTGGTTGAGGCCGCTGGGCCGGGCGGGGCGATGACCCACGCGTGGCTGTTCACCGGCCCGCCCGGCAGCGGTCGTTCGGTCGCGGCGCGGGCCTTCGCCGCCGCGCTGCAGTGCACCGATCCGGTAGCCGGACCGGGATGTGGCAGTTGCCAGGGCTGCCGCGCCACGCTGGCCGGCAACCATCCCGACGTCCGCCAGGTGGTCCCCGAAGGCCTGTCCATCTCGGTGGCGGACATGCGCGCGCTGGTCGCCGGGGCGTCCCGGCGGCCGTCGTCGGGCCGGTGGCAGGTGCTGCTCATCGAAGACGCCGACCGGCTCACCGAGGGCGCGGCCAACGCCCTGCTCAAGGCCGTGGAGGAGCCCCCCCCGCGCACGGTGTTCCTGCTCTGCGCGCCGTCGGATCATCCCGAGGACATCGCGGTGACGCTGCGCTCACGGTGCCGATCGGTGGGGTTGCGGACCCCGCCCGCCGCGGCGATCGCCGAGGTACTGGTGGCGCGCGACGGGCTTGACGCTGCCACTGCCCGGTGGGCCGCCTCGGTGTGCGGCGGCCACGTCGGCCGGGCTCGCCGGTTGGCCACCGATCCGCAGGCCCGGGCCCGCCGGGAGGCGGTGCTGCGGGTGCCGACGGCGCTGAGCTCCTTCGCAGAGGTGTTCACGCTGGCCGATGAGCTGGTCGGAGCCGCCGAGTCGGAGGCCAGCGGTCTGACTGTAGCTCGTAATGCGGCCGAGACCGAGGAACTGGAGACAGCCCTGGGTGCCGGTGGAACCGGGAAGGGCGCCGCGGCGGCGACCCGGGGCGCCAAGGGCGCGATCCGCGACCTGGAACGCCGGCAGAAGTCCCGAGCCACCCGCACCCAGCGCGACGCGCTGGACCGTGCACTGGTCGATCTGGCCGGCTTCTACCGGGACACCCTGGTTACCAGCTGGGGCGCCGCGGTGGCCCTGACCCACCCCGACCGCGCGGCCGATATCACCACCGTCGCCGGACGGTCGGCACCGGAGACGTTGCTCCGCAAGCTCGAAGCGGTGATCGGCTGCCGCGAGGCGCTGGAGCTCAACGTCAAACCTCGGATCGCCGTCGAGGCGCTGACCAGCGCGTTGCAGGGCGAGTAGGGCGATCTCCTCGTGACTGCGCTGAGGCTCCCGAACTCAACAGCAGAGCTGCCCGGTCGACGTGGGACAGCGCTGCTGTTGAGTTCGGGAACGCTAGGGTCGATCACAAGTTGAAGCTTTACCGGGCGCGCCCTGGGTCGACCAGGGGTGAGTGCGAGCAATCGTTACACTGGTCGGCGCTGCCGGGCAGCATCGCCGCCTTAGCTCAGTCGGCCAGAGCAGCTCACTCGTAATGAGCAGGTCAAGGGTTCGATTCCCTTAGGCGGCTCCACCCCTGACCAGCGGTTACGCGTTGGTCGGGGTGCAGTGAAACCTACCATCTGTCACTCCTTCCACATCGTGCTCAGCGGCGCGGAGGTTAAGGTCCCTGAGTTCATCCCCACGGTTGAGCGCGGCCCCGGTGGCTCACCCGCGGGCCCACTCCGGTAACACTGCCGCGATGACGCGGGGAGTGGTGGCCGCCGGGCATCTGCTGACCGCCGAAGCGGGCGCGAGCGCGCTGCGTGCGGGTGGCAACGCGGTCGATGCCGCCCTCGCCGCGATGTGCGCGTCCTTCGTCTGCGAGCCGCTGCTCACGGGCCTGGGCGCCGGTGGCTACATGCTTGTCGGAGCCCCCGGTGGGGACGACGTGCTGCTGGACTTCTTCGTCGAGGCGCCCGGGCGTGGCGACACGCCACGCCGCGCCGAGCTCGTGCCGGTCTCAATCGTCTTCGGTGACGTGGTCCAGGTCTTCTGCGTGGGCGCCGCCTCCGTCGGCACCTATGGTTGCCCGGCAGGGATCTGCGCGGCGCACGCGCGGTTCGCTTCGCTACCCCTGGCCGAGCTGGTGGCGCCGGCGGTGCGGCTGAGTCGTGACGGGGTGGCGCTTAACGCCCATCAGGCCTACCTCATCGAGCTGCTCTCGCCGATCATCGCCAGCTCCCCGGAGGCGCGCGCCCTATTCGCCACGGTGTCGCCGCGCGAGGGTGAGGTTCTGCGCCTGCCGGATGTGGCCGACGGCCTGGAGCGCTTGGCGGCCGAGGGTGCGGCACCGTTCTACACCGGCGCGGTCGCCGCGGCCGTGTGCGACTGGGTCGGTGAGCGCGGCGGCATGCTCTCACCGGCCGACCTCGCCGCCTACGAGGTGGTGGCACGTGAGCCGATCGACATCCCATACCGTGGCCTGCGTGTGCGGACAAACCCCCCGCCCTCGGCCGGCGGCATTCTGATCGCGGCGGTCCTGGCCGAGTTGGACGGCGAGCCGGTCCCGCCCACCCGCGAGCGGCTCGTCGCAGCGATGATCGACGCCCAGCGCGCGCGCACCGCAGCGTTCATGGAGAGCCTGCACCTCAAGGGCGTGCACCTCCGCGGCTTTCAGGAGGAGTTCCTCGGCGCCCGTCGGGGTAACACGACGCACATCTCGACGATCGATGAGCACGGTTGGACCTGCACGACGACGGTCAGCAACGGGTCTTGCTCGGGCGTAGTCGTCCCCGGGACCGGGCTGCACCTGAACAACATGCTGGGCGAAGCGGACCTGAACCCGTCGGGCTTTCACCTGCACCCACCGGGGCGCCGGCTGCCGTCGATGATGGCGCCGACGCTTGCCCGGCGCGCGGACGGCGCTGTCGAGCTGGCCCTGGGCTCGGCGGGCTCCAACCGCATCCGCTCGGCGATCCTGCAGGTGATCTCTAATGTCGTGGATCGCGGCATGGGACTCGCCGAGGCAGTCGAGGCCCCGCGGCTGCACTGGGAGGACGGCGTGCTCTACGTCGAGCCTGGCGCCGAGCCCACGAACCTGGAAGAGATCGTGATCGCGCGCTTCAACGGGCCCAATATCTTCTTCGGCGGCTGCCAGGCGGTGCGGCGCGACCCAGACTCGGGCCGAATGGTCGGTGCCGGCGACCCGCGCCGCGGCGGCGCCGTCGTCACGGTGTGAGCGGCGCCGCCACGCCTCCGCCTCGCGCCGGACCTCCAAGCCGACGGCCGTGGTCGACCGCCGGGGTACCGAAGCGTTGAGAGGGTCTGTTGCGTAAGCGGGAAGCAGACAAGATTTTCCGCTGCGCTGCCTCGATCAGATGGCGCGGGCGAGTTCGGTGAAGATCGCTGTGAGTCGATGCCGTTGGTCGATCGGGACGCCGTCCGGTAGACGATCGCTACTGCGGTGATGGCCGACATTGGCGTCTTGGGGAATCTGCGGCCCACGGTGCGGAACCTCTGATCTCGACCTAGATGGCTGGGTGTAGAAAGCCAGAATCAGGGCCCTCGGTCGGGCGATGGTCGAGGCCCTGCCTGGGCGTCTGGTCGCGCTGGCTGCCTGTCTTGCTCCCCTTGCTCGCTGACCCTGGATTGTTGGGCTGCTCTCGTTGAGCGGTAGCCAGCCCGCTGTGCTCGGTGTTCACGTTGCCGGTCAGCCTCGGAGGACCGGTCCCCATGATTGGGGATCTTGCGCATCGTGCCGTCGCAGTTACACGGCTTGGTATCGGTCGTTTGCGATTCCGTATTTTCCGTGTAGGAGCCGGTCGTGATGGTCCGGGATCCAGCATCTTCGGTCGTCACCGTTGAAGGCGGCGGCGATGATGGCGGTGGCAACACCGGCCCGTGATCCGGCGCGGGCGGCGGAGCGGGCCGAGCTGGCGCAGCATGATGGGCTGTCGGCAAAGGCTGCTGGTGTGCGGGCACTGCAGGGGGGTCTGGGGGATACGCCTTGGTCGGTGTCTGCCGGGCAAGCCCTGCCGGTGCGACGATGGGCGGAACGGTTGCTAGATGCTCATCGCTGATCAAGGGTGTTGCGGGAGTTGGTAACCGACCCGGGGTGAGTTCGGCAACTGGTGACTCGGTGGACGACGTTGTGAACATGGTCACCCCGGCCGCAACGAGCACTAGCGCGGCGCTTGCCACCAGAGCGATTACGGCCCCCGGCGTCCCGAGTACCAGTCCAGCCCCCCAACCGGCCCACCGCCGTGCGCCCGGGGCATACCCTGACAGCGGTGCCGGGGCAGAGAGCAGCTCGCTATCTTGTTTGAGCCTGTTGATGGGCGCGACTGGCTGGTCGGTGAGGACAGCTGCAGGTGGCTCCGAACTGGTGACAGGCTGAAAAAGATCCACGACCTGCCGTGTGTGCGGTTGGGTTGGGGGGTTTGAGCAGCTCACAGAGACGCGGTGGCCCGCGCTGAATTCAGTGCACCGGGCAGACCCCTGTCGTGCGGGGCCGGGATCAACAGGCGACTGGTCTGGATTCATTGCTGCCTAACCTCCCTTGCAGGTGCACCGGCCACAGGCTTCCATCAGCTACTCATCGTGCCCGGCCGATTACGCTACTCACACGCAGATCGCTCAGTCAGTCCGTGCCGTTACGGCTAGATGATCTATTCCAAGG
>QHBY01000328.1 GCA_003244245.1 Pseudonocardiales bacterium | reverse complement strand
CTGCACTTCGTTGAGAAGGCCCTGGCTGAGGTGCGTGCTGGTCGCACCAAGACCTGGGAACCGTTCAAGGTGCCCAAGGAAGCGGTCAGCTGTGGATGGACCGAAGCGGTCCGTGGTGTGCTGTCACACCACATGGTGATTCAGAACGGGAAGATTGCTAACTACCACCCGTACCCGCCCACCCCGTGGAACGGCAGTGTCCGCGATATTTACGGAACGCCGGGCCCCTACGAGGACGCCGTGCAGAACACGCCGATCTTCGAGGAGAACCCACCGGCGAACTTCAAGGGAATCGACATCATGCGGGCGGTGCGCAGCTTCGACCCGTGCCTGCCGTGTGGTGTGCACATGTATCTCGGTCAGGGCAAGGAATTGCAGCGCCTGCACACGCCACACGCGTTCTCCACGACTGGCGGATGAGTCGTGCCCACTAGTAACACACCGGATATCCAGGCGGTCGGGGAAAGGGTCGAGGCGCTGCTCGCGCAGTTTGCTTCGACCTCCGACCCCGCTACCGCCGGGCGAGCCGAGGAGCTGGTCGGTCTGCTCGTCGAGTTCTACGGTGCGGGCTTGGCCCGCATCCTGGAGTTGCTCGACGAGCAGGCCGTCACTCCGCTGCTAGCCGACAAGATGGTGGCGGGGCTGCTGGTGTTGCACGACCTGCACCCGCAGAGCACCGAGGAGCGTGTTCTCGCCGCGCTGGAGCGGGTCCGGCCTTACCTGGGCTCGCATGCCGGCGACGTCGAGTACCTCGGGCTGGACCCCGACGGCACCGTGCGGTTGCGGTTGGCGGGCAGCTGTGACGGCTGCCCGTCCTCGGCCCTCACCGTCAAGATGGCGATCGAGAAGGGAATTGAGGACGTCGCTCCGGAGGTCACCAAGGTGGAGGTGGAGGGCGTGGTGTCCGAGCCAGCTTCGCCGCTCACCGCGGGAGCGGTGCCCGAAGGGGCCACCATGCTCCCGTTGCTCCAGGTGAGCAAACAACCGGAGGCACCGGCTGCGACGTGGGTTCAGGTCGACGGGATCGAGGGACTCGGTCAGGGTCAGGTGGTTCCCATGCTGATTGGCGATACCGCGGCGGTGGTATGCAACGTGGCGGGGAGCCTCTACGCCTACGCCGACCGCTGCGCGGCGTGCGGCTCCGGGCTGACCGGCGCGGAGCTGGAGGGGGCCTTGCTGGCCTGCCCCGGCTGCGCGCAGCGTTACAACGTGGTCCGAGCCGGCCGTGGATCGAGCGGAAGCGACCAGGTGGCCGCAACGAGGGGCACAGTGCACCTCGATCCGCTGCCGCTGCTGGCCGAGAATGGCGGGGTCCGCATCGCGGTCCCCGCGCAGGCGGTGTCATGAGTGGGGGGCTGCGGCGCTTCGTTGGAGGCGCCGCTCCCCCTCCGCCTACCGCCGAGGAGCAGGTCCAGAAGTGCGAGATGTGCGCTGAACCGATCGGCGAGTGGCATGGGCACGTGGTCGACGTCGAGGGCCGCGGGCTGATGTGCACCTGCCGCCCGTGCGCCCTGCTGTTCACCAAAGAGGGTGCAGCCGGCGGACGGTTCCGGGCAGTTCCCGAGCGTTACCGGTACGCGGCGGACGTACCGCTCGCCGAGGCGACCTGGGATTCGATCGGGATCCCGGTGGCGATGGCGTTCTTCTTCACCAACAGCAAGCTCGGACAAACCATGGCCTTCTACCCGAGCCCAGCAGGAGCGACCGAATCGCTGTTGTCCCTGGAAGCTTGGTCGGATCTGCTCGCGGCGACTCCGACCCTGGCGGACCTGCTACCCGATGTCGAGGGATTGCTGGTACACAAGGGAGAAAGCGGGTTCGAGTGCTTCGCGATCCCGATTGACGCCTGCTACGAGCTCGTCGGTCTGGTCCGCATGCACTGGAAGGGCTTCGACGGCGGCGAGGAGGCCTGGTCGGCGATTCATAAGTTCTTCGACGGCCTACGGGAACGCAGCGAGATGATGGCGGTGGCTGATGGCTGAGCTGTCCTTCACCTGTCTCGATGTGCAACACGAGCGCTACGCCGCGGCGCCCACGCTGCTGTTTCGGCTTCGCGTCGGCGCGGCGGCCGGGAAGCGGGTGCGAGCGATCGCGCTGCGTTGCCAGATCAGGATCGAGCCTGCCCGCCGTGGGTACGGCGGGCGGGAGGCCGAGAAGTTGCTCGAGCTGTTCGGCGGGCGCGCACGCTGGGGCGACACGCTCAAGCCATTCCAGTTCGCCAACACCTCGACGGTTGTCCCTAGCTTCAACGACTGGATTGAGCTGGACGTGACCGTGCCGTGCAGCTACGACATGGAGGTCGCCGCAGGTCGATATTTTCACGCCCTTGAAGATGGGGAGATTCCGTTTATCCTCCTGTTCAGCGGGACCATATTCGGCGACGGCGAGAATGGGATGTGGATCGAGCAGATTCCGTGGCACGCCGAGACCCGATACAAGATGCCGGTAGCGGTGTGGCGTGAGATGATGGACATTCACTTTCCCGGTAGCGGATGGCTGCGGTTGCGCCGCGACACGATCGACGCTCTAGCCGACTTTCGCGGCGCGCGCGCGCTGCCTAGCTGGGACGACGCCATCATTGCCGTGTTGGACGTGGCCCGCGAGCGCACTGTGGTCGGCGAAGGCACTGTGGTCGGCGAAGGCACTGTGGTCGGCAAAGGCACTGTGGTCGGCAAAGGCACAGTGGTCGGCAAAGGCACAGTGGTCGGCAAAGGCACAGGGGAGGGAGGCTGATGACAGCGTCGATGGAGGTCGCCCGGGAGGTGGCCGATGCCGTCCTCTACGAGGGTTACCTGCTGTACCCGTACCGGGCGTCGGCGGCGAAGAATCAGATCCGCTGGCAGTGGGGGGTGCTGATGCCCTCCGCCTACGCGGCGGCCGGGCATGGTGAGCACGCCAGCTCACACAGCGAGTTCTTGCTGGAGCCCGGCACCGATCCAATACTGCAGATCCGGCTGCGGTTTCTGCAGTTGCAGCACCGCAGTGGTGGGGATGAGCTAGTTCCCGAGTTCGACGAGGCGGTGGAGCACGAGATCGACTCCGTGGTATCGATAGCGGAGTTGTTGGATACCGAGCTGGTGGTCCCCGTCAACATCCCCGGCGGCACCGAGACCACCGACGGCGTCATCCGGCAGCGTTGGCCGCTGACCGGCGAGGTCCGGCTATCCGCGCGACGGCTGGAGGGCCCGTACGGCGTTCTGCATCTCAGCCTTGAAGTCGTCAACACCGCGCCGTGGGTCGATGCGGAGGCCGCTCGACACGAGGCGCTGCGGCACTCGTTGATCGCTGCGCATGCGGTGCTCGCGGTCACCGATGGGGAGTTCATCTCCTTGATCGATCCTCCACAGTGGGCCAAACCCGCCGTCGAGGGCTGCCGCAACGAACGCACCTGGCCGGTGATGATCGGTGAAGCGGGGAGCCGCAGCGTGTTCCTGATCTCGCCGATCATTCTCTACGACTACCCGACGATCGCGCCGGAGAGTCCCGGCGACTTGTTCGACGGCACCGAGATCGACGAGATTTTAACGCTGCGCACGATGACCCTCACTGATGAGGAGAAGGCCGAAGCGCGGGCCACTGACCCGCGGGCCCGCAAACTCATGGATCGTGTCGACTCGATGCCGCCGGAGATGCTCGACAAGCTGCACGGAGCGATCCGCTATCTTGGTGAGACCCCCCGGACCTCCCGTGCCCACGGGGAACCGGATCCGATCGAGACGATTACCACTCCCGGCGCGCCGTGGTGGGATCCCGGCGCGGATGCCTCGGTAGACCCCGACACCGATAGTGTGCTGGTCGCCGGAGTCGAGGTGGCCAAGGGCAGCAAGGTGGTGCTCACGCCACGGTTGCACGGGACCGACGCTCAGGACATGTTCCTTGAAGGGCGCACAGCCACCGTTGCCGCGGTGTTGCTCGATGTCGACGGCAACACGCACGTCGCGGTCACCCTCGACGACGATCCGGGAGCGGAGATTTCGGCCGCGCACGGTCGGTTCCGGTACTTCTCCCCCGACGAGCTCGCGCCGGTGGGGGTCAGCTCATGACGACGATGGTGGCAGGAATCGGGAACATCTTCCTCGGCGATGACGCGTTCGGCGTCGAGCTGGCTCGCCGGCTCACCACCGAGACGCTCCCCGACGGGGTACGGGTTACCGACTACGGCATTCGCGGGATGCATCTGGCCTACGACCTCCTCGATATGGCCCCGGACACCACGATCCTGCTCGACGCCGTTTCCCGCGGCGGAGAACCGGGAACGGTCTATGTGCTCGAGATCGGCCACGGCGACGTGCCTGGCATCGAGCCATCAGCTGTCGACGCGCACGGGATGACTCCGGACGCGGTGCTCGCGCTGCTTGACAACCTCGGCGGCAGCGCGGGGCGGACCCTGTTGGTCGGCTGTGAGCCGGTTGACACCGAGGAACGTATCGGGTTGTCCAGCACCGTCGCGGCAGCTGTCGACAGGGCTGTCGGGGTGGTTCTGGATCTACTCACCGACAAGGAAGGAAGTGAAGCGCATGTTCCGTCTGGTGCGTCGGCTGCTGTTCTGGGGGTCAGCGATCGGCCTGGTGACCGTAGCGGTACAGGTGTCTAAGGACGTGGCTCGCTACAAGCAGATAAGCGAGATGTAACCCCAACTCCCACCACGGAGGTAAAGCCCATGTGCCTCGGCATCCCAGGCCAGGTGATCGAGCTCATGTCCGAGCACCCCGATCTGGCCAGGGTCGACGTCAGCGGGGTCAAGCGCGCGATCAATATCGGTCTGTTGACCGATGACCCGCCTGTTCCCGGCGACTGGATTCTCATTCACGTCGGTTTCGCGCTGTCTAAAATCGACGAGAAGGAGGCCAAGGCAGCGATGGACTTCTTGATAGGCATCGGTGAGGCCTATGAGGAAGAGATCGCGGCCCTGCTCGAGTCGCGGATCGACGAAAGGCAGTGAGCGGTATGCGATTCGTCGATGAATACCGGGATGCCGAGAAAGCTCGTGCGTTGGCTGGTAAAATTGCGGGCCTGTGCGAGCCGGGACGACATTATAAATTCATGGAAGTCTGCGGTGGGCACACGCACACCATCTACAAGCATGGGCTGGAGGACTACCTTCCGGAGTCGGTCAGCCTGGTGCATGGGCCGGGATGCCCGGTGTGCGTGCTCCCGATGGGCCGGGTGGACGATGCGATCACACTGGCCGAGCAGCCAGATGTGATCATGACGTCCTTCGGCGACATGATGCGGGTGCCCGGCGGGCGCGGGTCGTTCTTCGACTCCTCGGCCGCCGGCACCGACATCCGGATGGTCTACTCCCCGCTCGACGCGCTGAAGATCGCCCGGCAGAATCCGGACAAGCACGTGATCTTCATGGCGATCGGGATGGAGACTACCACTCCGTCTACCGCGATGACCGTGCTGCGGGCGGCGGCTGAGGGGATCGAGAACTTCTCGATCTTCTGCAACCACGTCATGATCGTCCCGGCGATCAAGGCCATCCTGGACTCCCCCGATCTGCGATTGGACGGGTTTATCGGCCCCGGCCATGTCTCCACCGTCATCGGCTGCCGGCCGTATGAGTTCATCCCTGCGGAGTACGGCAAGCCGATCGTGACGGCGGGGTTCGAGCCGCTGGATATCCTGCAGTCGGTGTATATGCTGCTGCAGCAGATCGTCGACGGGCGCTGCGAGGTGGAAAACCAGTATTCCCGGGTGGTGCCGTGGGACGGTAATACGGTGGCGCTGCGGGCGGTGAGCGAGGTGATGGAGCTGCGTCCCTACTTCGAGTGGCGTGGGCTCGGCTTCATCTCGCACTCCGGGCTGCAGGTCCGCGAGCGCTACGCGGCCTTCGACGCGGAGCAGCGCTTCACGGTGCCCGGCGTCCGGGTCGCCGACCCGAAGGCCTGCCAATGCGGCGAGGTGCTCAAGGGTGTGCTCAAGCCGTGGGAATGCAAGGTGTTCGGCACCGCGTGCAC
The DNA here is from genome assembly GCA_003244245.1 of Pseudonocardiales bacterium. GTDB lineage: Bacteria > Actinomycetota > Actinomycetes > Mycobacteriales > Pseudonocardiaceae. The sequence continues at coordinate 3,007 of QHBY01000328.1, read as the reverse complement.
GCCTGAGATGCCGATCGGCACCTGCATGGTCTCCTCGGAGGGAGCCTGCGCGGCGTACTACAACTTCGGCCGGTTCACCCGTCAGCGGGTCCGTGAAGTCACCATCGAGGCGAGCAGGGCATGACGCATCAGGACACCACCCAGCAGCACCGGGCTGACTGGGCGGAGGCGGCCGTCGCTGAGCAGGTCGACGACAATGTCGTCGGCTACCCTGCGCACGATGTGCCCGGCACCGAACACGCCAGCCGTGAGCAGTTGGTGCTGGAACGTATCGACCGTGCCCGGCGGGCTCGGCCGCGGGTACGAGAGAAGCTGATCACCCTCGCACACGGCGCCGGTGGCAAGGCCACCCAGTCGCTGATCGAGGCGATATTCCTGGACGCCTTCCGCAATCCCCTGCTGGAACCGCTCGAGGATGCTGCGACGGTGACGGCTGGTGATGTGAAGCTGGCTTTCACTACGGACTCCTACGTGGTGTCACCGCTGTTCTTCCCGGGTGGGAACATCGGCGACCTGGCAGTCAACGGCACGGTCAACGACCTGGCTGTCTCCGGGGCACGGCCGGCGCATCTGTCCGCCGGCTTCATCCTGGAGGAGGGATTTCCGGTTGAGGACCTGAGGCGGATCGTGGCCTCGATGGCTGCGGCCGCTACCGCAGCCGGGGTCTCGATCGTCACCGGCGACACCAAGGTCGTGCAGCGCGGCAAAGGTGACGGTTGCTACATCAACACGGCTGGCGTCGGATTGATCACCGGCGGCCTGAACCTAGGCGTGGCCACTGCCCGTCCCGGCGACATAGTGATCGTCTCAGGGCCGGTGGGTGACCACGGCATCACCATCATGCTGGAGCGTGGTGAGCTGGACCTCGAGGCCGATCTGGTCTCAGACACCGCGTCGGTGCACGAGTTGGTCCAGGGACTGCTCGACGCGGTGGGCCCGGACGTCCGAGCGATGCGCGATGCTACCCGTGGTGGCGTCGCGACCATCCTCAACGAGGTGGCCACGGCCGCTGGGGTGGCCGTGGTAGTCGAGGAGGAAGCAGTCCCAGTACGCCCGGAGGTACGTGGTGCCTGCGAGCTACTGGGCATTGACCCGCTCTACGTCGCCTGTGAGGGGCGCATCGTGGTGATCGTCGACCCCGGTGCGGCCGATGCCGCGGTCGCGGCATTGCAGGCTCATCCGCTCGGTGCCGGGGCCACGATTGTCGGTCGCGTTGCCGAGGATCCTCCTGGACTGGTCTTGCTCAAGACCGGGTTCGGTGGCACCCGGATCATTGATCTGTTGGTCGGAGATCCGCTGCCCCGGATCTGCTGAGGACATCTCAAGGGAGGTCCGCTGAATCGTAGCGAGTTGATCACCGAGCTCGTGGCCAATTGGCCCGAACCCGGTGAGATTGTCTACCTCGAGCGCAGGGGAGACAGTTACACGATACGGCGCGTAGGTGCCGATGGTGCTATGCCGCTGCCGACGCCGGACGAGGCGCTGCCCGATGCCTGGATCTACTACGGCGGATGGCCGGCGCGTGATAAGCACGAGCAGTCGGTGTTCTTCGACGACCTGTTCGCCGAGATGGAGGCGGCGGCCGGGGGTCATGATCGTTGCCGCTGGTCAGCGGACGACCCCTGGCCGCACGCGCACTAGGTCCGCGCACCAAAGTTTACCGGCACTGAGTCGAGGTGGGATGGCCTACCGCATCCACGCGTCCGATCGCACTGCGTTTAAGCGCTGTCGCCGGGAATGGGATCTGAGTTCTCGTAACCGGCGCAACCTCGAACCGGTCTCCAGCCCCGGTCCGATCGACCTGACTCAAGCTGTGCGTGACGCACTTGCGGTGTACTACTTTCCCGGGATGTGGGAATGGGACAGGTCTATCGTGTCGCCTCTGGTACATCAGGCTCTGGATCGTTCGGTGCGCGGCCAAGCGAAGGCTGTAACCGGCGATGGGGTCGACGACCAAGCCCTGCAGGAGACGCTGGATCGTGGCCGTGCGCTGCTGAACGCCTACGCCGCATGGGCACCGACGGTCGATCACTTCACTCCCATTCGCGTCGACACCGATTTCGAGGCGAATATCTCCGACCCAGCGACGCCCGGATCCAACCTCGTGACCCCTGCCGGGGATGAGGTCCGGTACTGCGACCGTGTTGACCTGCTCGCCATCGACTCCGACGACGCATACTGGGTTATCCAGCACCGGTTGGTCACCAATGGCTGGGCCGATCACGATGCATTACAACTCGATGAGCGGACCATCGCGTGGTGTTGGGCATGGCCACAGTTCTACCTCGGCATGCAGATCACCGGCACGGTGTACAACGAGATCCATGCCGACGCCGGCGATGTGGGCGCGAGCGCCACGCACCCGGCTCGGCATCAGCAGGTGCATCACCGCCGGATGTATGCCCGCCCCGGCACCGTCTCGGGAGAGCGGTTGCATGCCGAAGGCACTGACGACTTCCGCCGCACGCTTATCCGGCGCGGTGAGGCCGAGCTGGCAGCGGCCGGCGCTGACCTCGCCGCGGAGGTCAGCGCCGCCGCCAGTACCGACCTGGACATTTATCCGAGCCCGGAGCGTGGTATCTGCGCACGATGCTCCTACCGTCCCCCCTGCGTGATCCTGAACCAGGGTGAGGACGCAACCGCCGAGCTATCGAAGTCCTATCGGCACCGGCCGCCGGAGCCCGTTCAGGAGGGCCGGCTCGGCGGTGTGACGTGGTCGATGAACCGCGGTGCGGCGCCGCCCCGGTGGCCAATTAAATAGCATCCATTTGCGACTTCACCAGGAGGGTTGAAGAGATGCCTTTAGACGCTACAGCCAAGTATGCGGTGCTTATCGGGGGCAAGCTGTACCCGTGGAACACGGACTCCATCACGGTACAAGAGATTCGTGAACTCGGCGTCCTGCCCCCGAATTTCGCGATGATCGAGGAAGATCTTCAAAGGAGTGCCCAGCGAAGTCTCGATGAAGGCGACGTCCATCAGTCCCCTAGTGATCCTTGGTCGCTAG
>QHBY01000327.1 GCA_003244245.1 Pseudonocardiales bacterium | reverse complement strand
TGGCTGAACAACCCACTGCGGCCCTTGGAGGCGTGCGGCACATCGGGGATGAAGTCCGCGCTCAACGGTGGGCTGAACCTGTCCATCCGGGACGGCTGGTGGGATGAGCTCTACGACGGCCGCAACGGCTGGGCCATCCCGACCGCCGACGGCGTCGAGAACCCGGAGCGGCGCGACACCCTGGAGGCGAACGCGCTCTACGAGCTGATCACGACTCAGCTCGCCCCGGAGTTCTACGACCGTGGCGCCGACGGCGTGCCGACCAGCTGGGTGGCCATGGTGCGGCACACCCTGGCCACGCTGCGTCCGCAGGTGCAGGCCTGCCGGATGGTGCAGGAATACGTAGAGTGCCTCTACGCGCCCGCCGCCCGCTCCGCCGCGGTGGTGCGCGCCGACTCCTTCGCCGGCGCCTGCGAGCTCTCGCGATACCGGTTGCGGGTCGGCGCCGCGTGGTCTGCGGTGCGGGTCGCGCAGGTGGACATCTCCGGCCTGCCGGCCACCCCGGAGCTGGGCTCGGAGATGACCATCCGCGCGGCGGTGGTGTTGGCCGGGCTGCAGCCGTGCGACGTCGACGTCCAGGTCGTGGTGGGTCGGGTCGACGACGGGGATGAGCTGCAGGACCCGCTCGTGGTGGCGATGCAGCCGGTTGGCGACGCTTCCGAGGGGGAGGGACAGCGATTCGAGGCGACGTTGCGGCTGCCGCACGCCGGGTTGGTCGGCTACACCGTGCGCGTCCTGCCGCAGCACCCCCTGATGGCTGTACCAGCCGAGTTCGGGCTCCTCCACCTAGCCACTTGACGAGCTTTACCCATGATCTACCCGCGCACTGCTCGGAAGACCAGGACGCTTCGGGCTGGGACTGTCATCCGGGTGCCCGGGCGCCTGCTTCGCGGGTGGGTGGGCACGCCGTCCGGGGACCCGGTATCCAGCACCGGCTCGTACCGCTGTCCGTGCTCCGGGCCCGGCAGCGTGACCATGATCGGCTGCGCGCCCGCGTGAAACACCAGCAGCCACGAGTCGGTTTCCGGCGGCGGCGGGTGGGATCGCACGTCGGTGCCATCGATCCACATGCCGAGGGTCTGAAGGTTGCCGTCTCGCCAGTCGTCGAGTTCCATGGGGCGCCCGTCGGGACGCAACCAGACCAGATCAGGTGCGCCGCCAGGAGTGGTGCGGCCCTCGAAGAACTCCGGTTGGCGCAACGCAGGCGTCGTGGTGCGCAGCGCGAGCAGTCGGCGAGTGAAAGAGGTCATCATCCCGGTGTCCAGATCCGCCGACCAGCACAGCCAGGAGGTTTCGTCGTCGAGCCGGTAGGGGTTGTTGTTGCCGCCCTGGGTGCGCCAGCGTTCGTCGCCGGCCAGCAACATCGGGGTGCCGGTGGACAGCACCAGGGTAGCCAGCAGGTTGCGCGCCTGGCGCTCGCGCAGAGCGCGCACCGCCGGATCCATGGTGTTCCCCTCGACGCCGCAGTTCCAGGAGCGGTTGTCGTCGGTGCCGTCGGCGCCCCCCTCACCGTTGGCCTCGTTGTGTTTGCGGTTGTAGGAGACCAAGTCACGCAGCGTGAATCCGTCGTGCGCGGTGACGAAGTTGATCGAGGCCCACGGCCGCCGCCCGCTTGCCGCGTAGAGATCTGAGCTGCCCGCCAACCGGGAGGCGAGCTGGCTGACGCCGGGAACGCCACGCCAGAAGTCACGCACGACGTCGCGGTAGCTGCCGTTCCACTCGCTGAAATGGACGCCGAACCCACCGACCTGGTAGCCGTCGCGAGTGGCGTCCCACGGCTCGGCGATGAGTTTGCGGGTGCGCAGCAGCGGGTCGGAGGCAATCGCCGTGAGTAGGGGGGCGGCCGGGTCGAAGGGGCCACCCCTGGGACGCCCCAGCACGCTGGCCAGATCGAGGCGGAACCCGTCGACCCCCAGCTCGCCGGCCCAATACCGCAGCGCGTCGGTGACCAGAGCGACCACTATGGGCGAGCCACTGTTGAGGGTGTTGCCGCAGCCGGTGAGGTCCTGGCGGAGGTAGTAGGCGGGCGCGTCCAGGCCCCGGTAGGCCAGGGTGGGCCCAGCCACGTCACCCTCACAGGTGTGGTTGGCCACCACGTCGACGATGACCTCCAAGCCCGCGGCGTGCAGCGCGGCCACCATCGTGCGGAACTCCGCCACCTCCTCGCCGGGCACTGCGGCGTATCCGGGATGCACCGCGAGCAGGGCCAGCGGCGAGTATCCCCAGTAGTTGGTCACCCCAGCGTGCAGCAGCGGCGGCTCCGAGCAGAACGCGGACACCGGCAGTAGCTCCACGGTGGTGACACCCAGATCAGTGAGGTAGGAGATCACTGCGGGGTGGGCTAGTCCCAGATAGGTGCCACGGTGCTCGGGTGGTACCTCCGGATGGGTGCGGGTGAAGCCGCGCACGTGCAGCTCGTAGAGCACCGTCTGCTCCCACGGAACGTCCGGTCGGGTGCCGGTGTCAGGGCCGCCACGGGCAGTGACCACCGATACCGGGACGCTGCCTCGCGAGTCGATCGCGCAGCGCGGGCCCGCAGGATCGTCGTGGTAGCCCAGCGCCGCCCGCAGATCGGTCACGCTGCCCTCGACCCGCAGTGCGTAGGGATCGATCAGCAGTTTCGCCGGATTGCACCGCAGGCCACGCGAGGGGTCCCACGGCCCGTGTACCCGGTAGCCGTAACGCTGCCCGGGACCCACTCCGGCCAGCAACCCGTGCCACACCCCGAAGGTGCGTTCAGGCAGCGGGGTCCGCAGCTCTGCGCCATCGGCGGACAGCAGGCAGACCTCGACCGCCTCCGCCACTGAGGAAGCCACCGCGAAGCGCACCCCGCCGCCCTCGGCGTGCGCGCCGAGCGGGAATGGTCGGCCAACTTGCGGGTGGCTCATGGACAATCATCCTGCCTGCCCGGTCCGACATTCAGCCCGGCTGTCCCGATCAGCACAATGGCGGGGTGAACGCGGGGGATCAGCTACCACCCGAGAGCCTCACCGATCTCGTGGTGCGAATGGACGGCGTGGGCGTTCGGCGCGGCGCCGCCACGCTGCTTCACCGGGTGGACTGGCGGGTGGAGCTGGACGAGAAGTGGGTCGTTCTGGGACCCAACGGTGCCGGCAAGACCACCCTGCTGCGATTGGCCGCGACCGAACTGCATCCGACCTGCGGGCTGGTGCATGTCCTCGGGGAACGGCTTGGTCGCACCGATGTGTTCGGGCTACGCCCGCGGATCGGGTTCTCGTCGGCATCGCTGGCCGGCCGGATCCCCGGTGACGAGGTGGTGTCCGACCTGGTGGTCAGCGCCGGATACGCGGTGCTCGGCCGGTGGCGGGAACGTTATGAGGACGTCGACAGCGCGCGAGCCGCCGGGCTGCTGGCCGCACTCGGGATGGAGGCGATGATGCAGCGCCGCTTCGGCACCCTTTCCGAGGGGGAGCGCAAGCGGGTGCTGATCGCCAGGGCGTTGATGACAGATCCGGAGCTGCTGCTGCTCGACGAGCCCGCAGCTGGCCTGGATCTGGGCGGCCGGGAGGACTTGCTGGGCCGGCTGGCCACCTTGGCCGGCGATCCGGACGCTCCCGCGACGGTGCTGGTGACCCACCACGTCGAGGAGATCCCTCCCGGGTTCACCCACGCCATGCTGATGCGCGACGGTGCGGTGGTCGCCCAGGGCCTGCTTGGTGCGGTGCTCACCCAGGAGAACCTCTCGAAGACCTTCGGCGTCGATCTAGCGCTGCGCCGGTTCGGGCAGCGCTACTTCGCACACCGCCGCTGAGCGGCGAAGGCGATCCAGCCGGTAGCGTCGAGCCTATGGCGGTGGACAGCGAGTTCATCACGCTCGGCGTGCATGGCGCGATCGGTACCATCCGGCTGGACCGGCCACCGATGAACGCCTTGAGCCGCAGGTGCGCCCAGGAGATCCAGTCCGCGGCGCAGCAGGCGGCAGATCGCACCGAGATTCGGGCGGTGATCGTCTACGGAGGCGAGAAGGTGTTCGCGGCCGGGGCCGACATCAAGGAGATGGCGACGATGTCGCCGGCCGAGATGGCGGCGCAGGCGGCGGCGCTGTCCGCGGCGTTTCGCGCGGTGGCGGACATCCCGAAACCGACCGTGGCCGCGATCGCGGGCTTCGCGCTGGGCGGTGGCTGCGAACTTGCGCTGTGTTGCGACCGGCGGATCGCCGCGGACAACGCCAAGATCGGCCAGCCGGAGATCCAGCTCGGGATCATCCCAGGCGCCGGTGGTACCCAGCGGCTGCCCCGGCTGATCGGTCCGGCCCGAGCCAAAGAGCTGATCTACACCGGCCGCTTCGTCGAGGCGGCGGAGGCGCTGCGGATCGGACTGGTGGACGACGTGGTGACCCGCGGTGACGTCTACGGCGCGGCGTCGCGTTGGGCCGCCCAGTTCGTCGCTGGGCCGGCACGTGCGCTCGCGGCGGCCAAAGCCGCGATCGACGACGGGCTCGACGTCGCCCTCAGCAACGGTCTCCGGCTGGAGGCTGAAGCATTCGCGGCGCTCGCACACACCGACGATCGCGTTGCGGGGGTGCGCTCGTTCCTCGACCACGGGCCCGGCAAGGCGACGTTCGTCGGCCACTAGCCCGCGCTGCGTGGTTACCACGGATGCGCAGGGTTGATAGCGGTGAGTAGCATGACGAGTGCACGCCACAGCAACCACGGAGGGACGCCGTCATGTTGGGTCTTATCGTCGCGCTGCTGGCCATCTGGCTCATCGTCGCGTGCATCGGGATTGCCATCAAGGGCCTGTTCTGGCTGGCCATCGTCGGCCTCATACTGTTCGTCGTCACGACCGCCTTCGGTGCTTTCAGCAGCGGCAGGTGAGGGCGACCCGCCTGGTTGCGTGCCGGCTCGGCTAGCGTGCTCGAGGTGTCGGACGGACCAGACCTCAACCCCCACAACCTCCTCAACATCCTTCTTCACCATCTTGAGGTGCCCGCAGCTTTCATTCCGGGATCGTTGCTGCTAGGCGGGCTGGCGTGGTGGCTGGCACCACGCCGGGGTTGGGCTCGAGGGCCGGCGGTGCTTGCCGGGTGCGCTCTGGCGCTGGTACTGGCGCTGACCGTGGTGCGGCCGTTCGGACACTTCTCCACGGGTGGCCTCAACCCGTTGACGACGTTGCGGCAATGTGCGGTCGGTAGCCTGTCGTTGGCCCATCTCTACGAGCAGCTCAACGTGGCGATGCTGGTGCCGTTTGCGATCTTCGGGACCCTGGCGACTCGTCGTCCGTTGCTCATCGTGGCATCCAGCGCGCTTGTCAGCGGGTTCGCGGAGTTCGTCCAGGGCGCTACTGGCGGCGGCGAGTGCCAGCTTCGCGATCTGCTGCACAACACCGCGGGTGGCGTCCTCGGCGCGGTGTTAGCCGTGGGGGTGCTGCGGCTGCGGGCGCGGCGATCGCCCGGCATCACCGCAAAGATCGGAGTCGATGCAGGATCATCGCGTTGATCGACGTCAGGTCGGCGTCGCAAGCCACCTGCACGGGGCGCGCCGCTGTTGGTGGGCTGTTGCCGGACTGCACGGCACCGCGGGCGCGCCCGTGGTCGCAGACCACCTGAAGGGCCATCGGCGTTGTTGTCAGCGTGCCCGGCACGGCCGCCTCCAGCACGGCCAACGAGTCGTGCAGCGCCACCGGCGTCGCGTGCTGTTGTCGACAATGCCCGATGATGCCGGCCAGTGCCGCGCAGCGCGGGCCGGCCTGCGCCAGCTCCGCAAGCCAGGCACCATCGACCGTGGCTCGCAGGGTCACATTCAACGGCACCAGCGTGGTCGCCACGTCCTCCTCGACGAGCACCCGGCGGGCGGCTTCGGGATCGGAGTCGATGTTGAACTCGGCTGGTGAACCGCCGAGGTTGCCACCCATGACCACGATGCGGCCGATCCGGGGCTTGACCTCCGGGTGCACGGCGAGCAGCAGCGCGATGTTGGTCAGCGGTCCGATGGCCACCAGCGTCACCGGGGCCACCGCGCCACGCAGCAGGGCGGCCATCAAGGCCACGGCGCCGAGAGCATTGATCGGTCCGCTGGGTTCCGGCAGTAGATCGGAGTGCCCGCCGAGGCCGTCTCGACCGTGCCAGCGATCGGTCCGCCGCGGCTGTGGGTACACAAGCGGTCGGGCGGCGCCGGCGGCCACCGGCAGGTTGCCGAGTCCGGCCAGACTCCGCAGCCGCAGCGCGTTGGCGGTGGTGATCTCCACGCCGACATTGCCGAATACCGTGGTTACGGCGAGTAGCTGCACCTCCGGGCTGGCCGCGGCCAGCATCAGCGCCACCGCATCGTCGACTCCCGGGTCGGTGTCAATGATCATCGGCACGGTCACCGGGTAAGCACCTCGTCGATCTCGGCGGCGGTCGGCAGGGACAGTTGAGCACCGGGCCGGGTGGCCGCCAGCGCGCCCGCGGCGCAGGCCCGTGCGAGCCACTCAGCGTCTGGCAGCATGCGCAGTAAACCCGCTACCGCGGCGCCGATGAACGCGTCACCGGCAGCGGTGCCGTCCACCGCGCTGACCGGCGGGGGGACTGCGGTCGCTACCTGCACGCCGTCGCGGAGCAGCACCGCGCCGCGCGCTCCGTCGGTGACAGCAACGGCTCGGGCCTCGTGCAGATTGGGCAGCGCGGCGTACTCGGCACGATTGACCACCACCAAATCGGCGCGCCGCAGCACGACGTCCGGCACCGGACGGGCCGGGGATGCGTTGAGCACGAACAATCCGGTGGCGAAGTGGGCCGCCTCGACCACTGCCTGCTCGGGTACTTCAAGCACGGTGAGCACCACTTCGGCGCCGGCCACATCCTGAGCCTCCACGCGCAACGTCGCGTTTGCGCCCGGAACCACCACGATGGTGGTTTCGCCCGTCGGATCGACGGCCACCAGGGCTAGCCCGGTCGGTTCGGGGACACTTTGCAGCCGGTCGAGGGCCACGCCTTCGCGGCGTAGCAGTTCCAGCGCGGTGTTGGCCTCGGGGTCGGCGCCGACCGCGGCGACCAGCCGGACCGATAGCCCTAGCCGATGGGCAGCCAACGCCTGATTGGCCCCTTTACCGCCGGGGATGCGGGTCAAGCTGGTGGCGGTCAGGGTCTCGCCGGGGCCTGGTAGCCGCGGCAGTGCGGCCACCAGGTCGAGGTTGACGCTGCCCACCACCGTCACGCGCACGGGCTTCATCCCACCACGCGCCTACGCTGGAAGGCCGCCTGACGGATGGATGTGCCGGTCCGCGATCTCGGCAATGTCGGTCTGGGTGCGGCCATCGGGGTGGCGGTGTGCGCGCTGATGATCGCGACGGCTCTAATCTCACCCTGGGTGCGTCCCGATTGAGTCGGCGCCAACTCAGCGGGGGCGCAACCGGGCAGTATCTGTCCGGTCAGCGATCACCGAGGGTTGAGCAGTCCGGCCTGCCCGGTCCGGATCTTGGATACGGCGGCCTGTGGGGTTGTGTTATGGCTTGACATACTGGGGTTTCCAACCAGGCGTCACTTGCCGATACCGCAGAGGACGTGCCATGGCCATGCCGCTGCACGATCCGGGGTCGCTGATGACCCTGGATGAATGGATCGCGCTACCCGAGGACAACAGCTACCGGTACGAGCTGCAGGAAGGCGTTCTTCTGGTGTCTCCACGGCCGACCCCGCGGCACCAACAGGCTGCCTACCGGCTCGCGCGTCAGCTTGACGAGCAGCTACCGTCGGGTTGGGATTTCTTGCTCGACGTCGAGGTCGTTGTGCGGGCCGAACACCCGGCGATTGTGCGGGCTCCCGATCTCGTAGTTACCAAGGCCGGGGCTGCAGATAACCGCCTGGTGGCGTCTGATGTGATGCTCGCAGTGGAGATCATTTCGCCCGGATCACGCAATGTCGACCTCCACCTCAAGCCGTTCGAGTACGCGGACGCGGGAATCCCGCATTACTGGCTGGTTGATCTCGACCCGCCGGCTCCTTCGATCACGGTTTTTCACCTGGGCGCACCGGATGACGGTTACGTCGAGGCCCCAGCGACCACAGGTCAGCTCGTCACAACCCTGCCCCTCGCCCTGTGCATCGATATTCCCGCACTGGTCGCCCCGCGTTCCTAGGTCAGGCGAGCAGCTGCGGCTGGCATCGGCCGGCTGCACTCGCGTCGCCGCATCCGTGGGAGCGACGTCCATCGTCGGGGGACCGGAGGGCGGTGATCAGTACGTGCAGCGGCTCGTGGTGGCCGACCTACACGCGGTCAGCGAGTGATGGCATGTGCGATAGGACGGAACGGTCCGTCACAGCTTTTGATAACCACCTTTCCGGTGGACCGAGTGAAGCCCGGTTGCGTCGCGCCTTTGCTGGGGCGTAGGCGATGCCGCCGATCAGGGCGCCGGTCAAGTGGGAGTAGCCTTTGGAACGCTCAATCAGCGCATCACAGATCTTGGATGCTACGCAACCCGCGGGAGGCACCGTGATGACGAAGAATCCGAACGCGATTCTGCGCAGTATCCGATCCGCGATGGCCACGTTGGCCCAGGGCAGTCCGGCTGCCACGCCGCCTCCCGTGCACGATCTCATCCAGGCGATCAAGGACCTGGACAACCACCTGTGCTGGGGCGGGATTCCGCCCGACGAGTGGCGCAGTGCCCCGTTCGCCCTTCCCTCGGCACGGGTCTCCGACACACAGCTCCATAGAGTTCGGCTCCTCGAAGCACCAGCTTCCGAACCCGATCCGGTCGAGGACATCATCCGCCGGATGTGACGGTCGGCGCAGCGTCGGCGCGCTACCTTCGGAAGCATGCCGACCACCGGGGAACCGTCGTGCGTAGTGATCCACTGCACCGGCGACCGGAGCGACCCGCGGCACGAGGTGCGGATCCAAGGCGGTGATGAGCTCTGCCCGGTGCCCGTGTGCGTGGTCATCATGACCGAATCGGGCAGGGTGAACCGTGGCTGTGGGTGCCATGGCAGCAGTTGAAGGGGGCCAGTTCCGACCTGTCAGAGGGCTGCATCCTGATGGGCGAGGAGTTGGCCGGCTACGGTCTCGTTGTTGACGTCGACGTCCGGATGAATAATAGCCTGGTGTTCAGCTCTGATTTCGCCGACGGCCGGGAGACGACGACGTTGGCGATCGATGGTCGGGTGTTCGGCGCCAACCAGCCGGTATCACCGGAGTTGGTGCTGGCGATCGATGGAGACGGTGACGCATCTCAAGGAGACGTTTCGTCCGGCCCTAAGAGCTGGTCTTGCGGCTACGCCACGGTCTTGCGGCTACACCAGCGCCGCCAGGTAGCGGATCGCGGAGATGCTCGGCAGGAAGCAGTAGGCTCCGCCGCGGGTGGTGACTAATCGAGTGAGTCCGTGCAGGACCACAGATCCCGCCGGCCGCGGTATCGAGAAACTCCCGGCCCCGTTGGCCTGGGCGCCGATCAGTGGATCGTTGGTGCGCCCGAGGCCGGCGGTGAAGATCCCGTCGTTCGCCCATTGGGTCATGAGGAACTCGAACTGATCGCGCAGGCTGACCCCGATGAACAGCCCGAGCAGTCCCCGAGCCTGGCCGTCCCTGGGCTGTGCCGGGTCATACGCTGGACCGTAGGCGATCCCGCGCCGGACGATGCGGTGCAGATGACCGCCAGCGCCGGCGACGCGTTGCCCGCGCGGATTCATCCGGCGAATGTGCGATCCGATCGGGCACCGGTAACCGTGTTCGTCGGCGTGCTCTTCGGTGTAGTCGAAGTCGTTCAGCGCGTCGGACGGGATCGGCGGTTCGGGTGTGTCGGTGTCCGGTGAGAGGACCAGTGGCGTGCCGTTGCGCCAGCGGCCGCACAGCTTCGCCTCGATCAGCTCTTCCGACAGCCCGGTTGCCGACGCCTGTTGGGCGACGAACTCCGCGAAGGCGTCGACGTCTTGTTCGAGTACGCGGAATGCGACGAAGCTACCGTTAAGGCCTAGCTCGGGCGGCTCCGGTACTGGGTAGCTGAATTGGTCGAACTGGCTAGGATAACCGAGCAAGAATTCGCCTACTGGAGCTCGCGGCAGATGGTCCGGCAGCCCAGCGAGCGGAACACCTTCGATGGTGGGTTGTGACAACCCGTCACGATAACCGAAGTGCGCGGCATCGCCGGGCAGCGACGCCCCGTCGTGGCGACCCAGCTCGACGCAGCTGGCGGACCAGGCCTGTTCCAGCCGCTTCGTCGCCGCGTCCAGCGCGTCGCCCGACTGGGCCGACAGTATCAGCAACAGGTGCAGCCCTGAGTCCGCCAGCCACCGCAGCCATTGTTCGGGTGCGCTCGTACCGATGTCGCCTACGCTGGCCGCACGCTTCACCGCCCCCTCGCGGTATTCCACGGGGAAGCTGTCGAGAGACGCTCGCGGCACCTCCAGCGCCGCCAGGCCCGTGAAGGTGATGCCCAAGTTCACGCAGTACTCCGGTTTCGCCACCCAAGGCTGGGCAGTTGTAATGGAGGGAACGACCGGATTGCTGCCGGCCAATGCCGCCAGGAGCTCGCGGGCACCAGTCGGCTCGCGAATACTCAGGCCGAGATACCGGGCCACTGGCATGGTGTATCCCCGGATGATCAGACCCTGCACATCCGGGAGCTCGACGGCCACCATTGCGTTACTCCCTCCATGCGGTCATATCAGCTCGGGTCGCCGATCGGCCCGAGAATGTCGAGTACTGTGCGCTCGGGGTAGGCGCTGTAGAAGCTCCCCACGCAGCCGACGTCGGTGGCGCGGACGTAATCGAGAAACTCCTGGCGAAAGGTCTGCACCGGCAGTGGGGGGGCGCCCACCACGTGTTTCATGAGAGCATTGAAGACATCACCGATAGTGTCGATGAACTCGTTGATGTACACCGCGAAGTCGCCGTCGTAGGTGGTGATCACCCCGACTTGGCCGCTGCCCAAAAACGCGAACCGGGCGAAGTGGACCGTGCCGATTTTGTTCAGCGCGATGGTGACGGGGTTCTGATCCGGTAGCAGAGATTGAAGGTGTTCGACGAGCTGCTTGAGTGCAGCATAGTCTTCTTGGGATTTCGCTTTCATCACCAAAGTCAGCGGGTTCTGGACGCGCGGCGGTGGCTGCTCGGTCATGGCATTTCCTCTCAAGCGATCACTGTCAGGTCAGATACGGCGGGTCAGCCCGCGTTCATGGAGCCGGCGCCGCAGCTGGGTCAGGGCCCGAGCACGAGTGGGTCCGATGCCACCGGCTGGGATTCCAGTGTTCTGAGCGACCTCGGCATACGGTCGCGGATTATCGAAGAACAGCTCGCGGAGAAGGATCTGACGGCGTAGTGACAGCGTAGCGACAAGACTCCACAGCAGTCGCGCCGTGTCTGCATCAATGGCGTGCTGTTCCGGGCCCACGGATGGGTCAGCCACCCGCTCTACCGTCGCGTAGGGCGCTGGGGTGTGCTGTGCCTGCTGTCGCAGGATGCGCAGGCACTCCCGGCTTGCGGTGGTGGCCAGCCACCCGGCGAGCTGCTCGGGCAGCTGGATGCGGTGACAGTTCTCCGCCAGCCGCAACCAGGTCATCTGTATAGCGTCGAGTGCGTCGGCGTCCTGCAGTCCGAACGAGCGCACCTTCGAGATCACCACCCCCCGGTATCGGTGCACGATCTCCTCCCACGCCCGCGGATCTCGGTCGCGAGCGCGCAGGAGCAGATCGGTGACGCTTCGGGTGGCCTCAGGTGGGCTGATGGTGGTTGTCATTCGGATACCCCCGGTGCCGCGTGGGTGGGCGGTGGGCACGAGGCGCGCGTGCCCGGATCGTGATCAGATCAGCGTGGCGCCTTGGATTACGCCGTAAGTTGAACATACGTTGTAAGGTCAGGTGTACAGTGTTATAGTGTGGTGCGAATGCTGCCATAGCCCAATCGGGTATACGTTGTACGTATCGAGGTAGTGGCTAGCGAGAAGGGATCAGGTTTGAAGGACCAGTCCAGCGCCCCTGGCCGCTCCGACCCGACCTGGGTCGGTGTCGACCCCAGTAAGGACTACACGCGGCCACCCCCGCTGTCGCGGCCCCGGATCGTGCGGGCCGCGCTGGGTTTGGTCGACGAGAAGGGCCTAACTGCCTTGACGATGCGGGCGTTGGCCACTGAGCTCGAAGTCTCGCCGATGGCCCTGTACAACCACGTGCGGGACAAGGACGAGCTGGTGGACCTCATGGTCGACCTGATGCTCGGCGAGGTGGACACGTCGGTCACGGAAGGTGACTGGTTAACCCAGCTCCGGGCGCTGGTGCGCAGCTATCACCAGGCCTTAGCAGTCCACCACGAGCTGGCCCGAGTTTATAGCGTTCGGGTCAGGGTCGGCCCGAACGGTCTTTTGATCATGGAGCGGACGATCGGGCTTCTGCTTGGGGCGGGATTCTCGCCTTCCGAAGCGTCCGACATCTTCTTCGTCCTGTTCATCTACACCGCTGGTTTCCAGCAGATAGGACACATCGTTCCCCGGCGCGACAGCGCAACTCGGGAGGAGACCGGTTACTACCCGCCGCTGCCGCCGCAGCAGATTCCCTCCATCACTGCGGTGAGCTCGCACCTCAATGGCCCCCGCCAGCCGGGTCGGTTCGACTATGGCCTCGACCTTCTGCTCGCTGGTTTGCAGATTAAGATCGCTCAGCCCGAGGAGGCTGCGGCTGCGCCGCAGTGAGGGCCGTCACTTCGCGGCGGATCTACCGATCGGTAACATGTGGCCATGAACATCGTGGTTCTGATCAAGCAGGTGCCGGACACCTGGTCGGTACGCACGCTGACCGATTCCGACCACACCCTGGACCGTGCCTCGGCCGACGTCGTCCTGGACGAGATCAACGAGCGCGCGGTCGAGGAAGCGCTCAAGCTCAAGGAGGAGCACGGCGGGGAGGTCACCGCCGTCACGATGGGCCCGGACCGTGCCTCCGACGCCATCCGTAAGTCCCTCTCGATGGGTGCGGACAAGGCGGTGCACCTGTCCGACAAGGGCTTGCATGGGTCCTGCGCGGTGCAGACCGCCAAGGCCTTGGCCAAAGCCATCGGCACCATCGGCGACGTCGACCTCATCATTGCTGGCAACGAGGCTACTGACGGCACCGTGGGCGCCATCGCGGCGATGGTCGCCGACGTCCTCGGGCTGCCGGAGCTCACCCATGCCCGCAAGGTTACCGTCGAAGGACACACGGTGACCGTCGAGCGGGAGACCGATGACGCGATCACGGTCCTGCAGGCTGACCTGCCCGCCGTGGTCAGCGTGAACGAGAAGATCAACGAGCCGCGCTACCCGTCGTTCAAGGGCATCATGGCCGCAAAGAAGAAGCCGATCAGCACGCTGTCGCTGGCCGATGCGGGCATCGAGAGCAGTGCGGTGGGGCTGGCCAACGCCACCTCGACGGTGATCGAGTCCACCCCACGCCCGCCGCGGCTGGCCGGGCAGGTCGTCACTGATGACGGTGACGGTGCGGCCAAGATCGCCGAATATCTCATCGGCCAGAAGCTGATCTGATCGGCGCGGAGGAGAACAGTCATGGCAGAGGTTCTGGTCCTCGTCGAGCACTCCGGCGGCGAGGTCAAGAAGGTCACCAACGAACTGCTCACGGCGGCGGCGAAGCTGGGTGAGGCGTCTGCTGTGGTGGTCGGCACGCCTGGCGGCGCAGCCAAGCTCAAGGACCGGCTGGCCGCCTATGGCGCCGCGAAGGTCTACGTCGCCGAGTCCGATGACGTGGATAGCTACCTGATCGCTCCCGCGGTCGAAGTGCTGGCGGCGCTGGTGGAGTCGGCCCAGCCGGCCGCCGTCCTCATCGCATCCTCGCCGGACGGCAAGGAGATCGCTGGCAAGCTTGCCGTGCGTACCGGATCGGGCCTGCTCTCCGACGCCGTCGAGCTGGCCGCCGACGGCACCGCCACTCATTCGGTCTTCGGCGGCTCTTATCTTGCGAAATCCAAGGCCACCACGCCGGTCGCGGTGATCACCGTCCGGGCCGGCGCGATCGAACCGGTCGAGTCACCGGGCGCGGCCGCCGAGCAGGCCGTCGAGGTCCCCGCGGTGAGCGCGACGAAGGCCGCGAAGATCATCGAGCGTAAACCCATCGAGGGTGGTGACCGCCCGGAGCTCAGCGAGGCCAGCGTCGTGGTCTCCGGTGGCCGTGGCGTCGGCTCGGCTGACAATTTCGGGGTGGTCGAGAAGCTCGCCGACTCGCTCGGTGCCGCGGTCGGGGCATCTCGGGCGGCCGTGGACTCCGGCTACTACCCGCACCAGTTCCAAGTCGGCCAGACCGGCAAGACGGTTGCTCCACAGCTCTACGTCGCGCTCGGGATCTCCGGCGCGATCCAGCACCGCGCCGGCATGCAGACGTCCAAGACCATCGTCGCGGTCAACAAAGACCCGGAGGCGCCGATCTTCGAGATCGCCGATTTCGGCGTGGTAGGCGATCTTTTCATGATCGCCCCGCGGCTCACCAAGGCGGTCATTGAGCGCAAGGGCTGACGCGCCGAGAACTTGGCCTATCCCACGGCCTTGAAATGACCGTGGCCGGGCCGGGGGAGGGCGCTGCGACGTTACGAGTGTGCCAATCGCTAGGCCAGAGACTTCAGTGACGATGCTCGCCACGGGTGAGAGCCTCGACGTGTACTTGAAGGTTCAATCCGTCACTCAAGGTGCACCCCGCATCCAGTCGCTCAACGAGCTTGCCTTCGGCCGCTTTGATAGCGGCCGCTGACTCGAGGAGACCACGAATCCTGCCAGGGTCGGCCACGATAACGCCCTCATCGTCGGCAAGGACAATATCGCCGGGATTCACCGAAACTCCACCGCACGTTACTGGTATCTGTAGCTCGCCGAGCTTGGATGCTGTGCCCGCGAGTGGTGTGACGAAGCGGCTGTAGATGGGAAGTTCGCAGCTCGCAACGTACGCCATGTCTCGGTAGCCTGCATCAACGACGATCCCACCAAGCCCGCGCACCAGCGCTCCTCGCGATAACAACTCCCCGGCAAGAGCGATCTTGCGCTCTCCACCGTCAACGATGATCACATCCCCTGGGGAAGCCATCTCAACCGCTTGTACCACCGCCAAA
Source organism: Pseudonocardiales bacterium (assembly GCA_003244245.1). Lineage (GTDB taxonomy): Bacteria > Actinomycetota > Actinomycetes > Mycobacteriales > Pseudonocardiaceae. The sequence continues at coordinate 7,037 of QHBY01000327.1, read as the reverse complement.
AAATCGTCGTTGCAGCGAACGGTAAATGCCGGACCAAAGAGGCGTACTCTAGAGGATCGAGCCCGAAGCGCGCTGTCCATCACTCTGGTCGTCCTGTCTGCGTCACAGACGGCCGTTGTGTCGACAGCGGGAAACTGTTCAACAAGCTTACTCACTGACATCGGGTTAGCCTCCATATTCACACGGGGCGCGACGGCGGAGATGTGTGGATCCGTTGCGGATGCGCCAGCGAAGGCAACTCTGGCGAAAGGTCGCCATCCGGGCAACTCCGCATGCTGCGATTGTCCCTTCCCAGATCTCACGGACAGTTACATCAAGGACCTCATGCTGGAGGCGACGGGCCGAGCATGGGTGCGGGCGAGCCGCCCGCACCCGCGCCACGGCGGGCGCCGTTAGGCTGGGGCCTCGATGACCTACCTCGACCATGCCGCCACGACGCCGATGCTGCCGGAGGCGGTGGCGGCGATGAGCCAGGCATTGTCCACATTGGGCAATGCCTCGTCGCTGCATGGCTCGGGCCGGCGAGCGCGGCGCACCGTGGAGGAATGCCGGGAGAGCATCGCCGAGGCTGTAGGTGCCCGCCCGTCTGAGGTGGTGTTCACCGGGGGCGGTACGGAGGGCGACAACCTCGCCGTCAAGGGCCTGTTCTGGCAGCGCCGTGCCGCTGACCCCCACCGCACGCGGGTACTGGCATCCACCGTCGAGCATCACGCGGTGCTCGACGCCGTGTCCTGGCTGGTCGATCATGAGGGTGCCGAAGTGGGGTGGCTTGAGGTCGACGAGCACGGCCGGGTGCACCCCGACACGCTGCGCGCCGCGCTGGCCCGTGACCCGGGGTCGGTGGCCCTGGTGACCGTGATGTGGGCGAACAACGAGGTGGGCACTGTGGCGCCGGTGCGCGAGCTGGCCGAGATTGCCGCCGGTTACGGGGTACCGCTGCACACCGACGGCGTCCAGGCGGTCGGGCAGCTGCCGGTGCACTTCGGCCGATCCCAGGCCGCCGCGCTCACCCTGACCGGGCACAAGCTGGGCGGCCCTTACGGAGCCGGGGTGCTATTGCTGGGCCGAGAGGTCGCGGCGACCCCGTTGCTGCACGGCGGTGGTCAGGAGCGCGATGTGCGTTCCGGCACGCTGGACGTCCCTGCGATCGTCGGGTTGGCCACCGCGATCCGCCACGCTGTGGCTACCCAGCCGCAGAGCACGATCCGGCTCGCGGCGCTGCGAGACGAGCTGGTGGACGGGATCCTGGCCAAGGTGCCCGATGCGGTGCTCAACGGGGATCCGCGCGACGACCTGATCGACGGTGGTCCCTCGCGATTGCCGGGTAACGCCCATTTCACCTTCCCCGGTTGCGAGGGTGACTCGCTACTGATGCTGCTCGACGCCCGGGGCATCGAGTGCTCCACGGGAGCGGCGTGCACCGCCGGTGTGGCGCAGCCCTCGCACGTGTTGCTGGCGATGGGAGCCACGCCGGCGGCGGCCCGCGGCTCGCTGCGCTTCTCCCTCGGGCGCACCTCGACAGCCGCGGACGTGACCGATGTGCTCGATGCCATCGAGCCGGTCGTCGCTCGGGCCCGTGGGGCTGGATGCCGGCGGGCGGCCGCGTCGTGAAGGCAGCGCGTCACAAGCGATGAAGATCTTGGCCGCCATGAGCGGCGGGGTGGATTCCTCGGTGGCAGCGGCCCGGGCGGTCGACGCCGGGCATGAAGTGGTCGGGGTGCACCTGGCACTGTCGGCGCAACCCGGCACGCTGCGTACCGGAGCGCGTGGATGCTGCACGAAAGAAGACGCGGCCGACGCGCGGCGGGTCGCCGACGTCATCGACATCCCGTTCTATGTATGGGACTTCGCGCAGCGGTTCAGCAGCGACGTGGTGGACGACTTCGTCGCGGAGTACGCCGCTGGGCGCACCCCCAACCCGTGCCTGCGGTGCAACGAGCGGATCAAGTTCACCGCGCTGCTGGACCGGGCTCGTGACCTCGGCTTCGACGCGGTCTGCACGGGGCACTACGCGCGCCTCGCTGACGGCGTGTTACGGCGGGCCGTGGACGCTGGCAAGGACCAGTCATACGTGCTCGCCGGGCTCACCGCCGAGCAGTTGGCGCACGCGCTGTTTCCGATCGGCGACACCGCCAAGGGCGAGATCCGGGCTGAGGCGACGCGACGGGGCCTGGCCGTCGCGGGCAAGCCGGACAGCCACGACATCTGCTTCATTCCCTCGGGCGACACCCGCGCATTCTTGGCCGGCCGGCTGGGCTCCCGGCCTGGAGAGTTGGTCGACGGGGAGACCGGGGAGGTCCTTGGCCACCATCATGGCGTGCACGGCTTTACCGTTGGGCAGCGCCGCGGGCTGGGACTGCAGCACCCAGCGGCCGATGGCCGCCCACGCTTCGTCCTGGGGCTGGAGCCGGCCACCGGCACGGTGCGGCTGGGATCCGCGCAGCACTTGGACGTCGGCGTGATCGAAGCCCACCGTGCGGTGTGGGCGGCCGGTGCGCCCAATGGCCCGCTGGAGTGCATCGCGCAGGTCCGGGCGCACGGCGGGTGCGCCAGCGCGGTCGCTGAGGCCGCCGGCGATAGCGTGCTGGTGCAGCTTCGGGAGCCGCTGCGCGGAGTGGCACCCGGCCAGGCCGTCGCCCTGTACCGCCCCGACCCTGATGGCGATGTCGTGCTCGGCAGCGCCACCATCACCGCTACCAGCTGAGCCCACCTCAAGCGCACTCAGCCGACGGCGCCCATGTCGCCATCATGGGCGCTTCCGTCAGCGCCGGAGCTCGAAGATTGGGGCAAGCCCGTCGCGCCGAGCACTACCCCGGTGACCGTCCCAGGGGTGAGGCCGCCGCCGGAGTTGGTGCCGCCGGGGGCTTGGACGCTGAACATTGACAGGACGGTACGGGCCGGCAGCAGCTCTATGCGCTGCCCGTCGAGCTCGGCAAAGCTCACTGTGTCAGACATCAAATCCTCCTCGGATGGTGGTCGAGGTGGTCTCGGGCATGGAAAACACCTCGTTGAATTACTGATCCGGTAGTCGCACGTAGCACTTCCCGGTGGGCTACCTAGTCGTGGAGTTGTAGACCTGGGAGGGGCGGCCGGAATGCGGCCACCCCTCCCAGTCAAAGCGCTGGGCTCAGCCCTACTCGGACTCACCCGAAGCGCCATCAGCCATTAGCGGACACGCCGTCCCCGCCGGTGGCGTTGCCGGCGCCGGGCGGCACCTGGATGCCCATGATAGTCATGCCAAACGTCCCGGTGGCGCCTTCGCCGTTGCCGGCGTTGCCGCCGTTGGCAGCGCTGAACAGCGACAGGACGGTACGGGCTGGCAGCAGCTCCGCGTGCTGCCCGTCGAGCTCGGCAAAGCTCACTGTGTCAGACATCAAATCCTCCAAGGAAGGTGGTCGAGGTGGTCTCGCGCACGGACAACATCTCATCGTTCGTATTGCTGATTCGCCATCACATACCGTGCCCGACGGGAATGTCCTGTGGCAATCGGTAGCCGCACGTAAATCTTGCAGGTGGACCACCTAATCGCGGAGCTATTTTCTAAATACGTAGCCGCGTCACGACAGGCTACGGAGATTCCATACTCCGCTACCTGATAGAAAGACCCGGTGACTCAACGACCTCCCTGGCCCCCCGGCTCCGCCACCGGGATCGGCTCGATGCCCGGCACCGACGCCCGCGAAGCTGCCCGCACCGTGATCGGAGAGTTGCCTGACCTGCCGCACCTACCCGAGCTGCCCGACCGGGGCGCCGGAGCTGACATCATCGGGCGCACCGCGGCTCTGCTCGTCGACGTCGCTGTTGAGCTGGTGCCGTCGGGTTATCGGGTTACCTCCCGCGCAGGCCGCGACCACCGCCGTGGCGTCGACCTGTTACGCGTCGACCTGGACGCGTTCGAGGAGGCGATGGACTCCGCCGGGGCCCGACCGAACGTGATCAAGATGCAGGCCGTCGGGCCGTGGACGCTGGCCGCCGAAGTGGAGCTGCGCAGCGGGCACAAGGTACTCACCGACCCGGGCGCGTTGCGTGAGTTCGCGGCGTCGCTGGCCGAGGGGTTGCGGGTGCATGCGGCGGAAGTGTCCCGCCGGCTCGGCGTGAGCACCGTCGTGCAGCTTGACGAACCAGGTCTACCAGCGGTTCTCGCCGGCAGCGTGCCCACGCCGTCCGGGTACGGCACTGTGGCCGCGGTACCCGAGAGCGCCGCGGGCGAGCTGCTACGCAGCGTGCTCGAAGCGCTGCCCACGCCGTGGATCGTGCACTGCTGCGCGCCGCGGCCACCGTTGGCGCTGCTGCGCGATGCTGGGGCTGACGCGCTGGCCGTCGACGCCGCCCTGCTCGCCGGCGCGCCCCGGGCCACCATTGACGCCCTCGGCGAGGCATGGGACTCCGGGGTGTCGGTGTTGCTCGGGCTGGTGCCGGCGATCGAACCGGCGGCGGCCCCCACTCTCGCCGATCTGGCCCGACCGGCGCTGGATCTGGTACATCGGCTCGGCTTCGACCGCTCACTGCTTGCGCAGCGCTGCCTGCCCACGCCGACTTGCGGGCTGGCCGGCGCTACCCCGGACTGGGCTCGGCGAGCGCTGAGTCTGGCCCGCGAACTGGGAGAGGCATTCATCGACCCGCCCGAGTCCTGGTCGTCTTAGCAGTCGCGCCTGCGGCAGGAAATTCGGTGGCGCGCGGCCCCGGATCGTGGCGTGGTGGGGCCATGGTCACCGTCAGCCTCAGCGGGCTATCTCTCGCTCCGATCGAGCCGTCCGATGACGAGGCTGTCCGGCAGTGGTACGAGTTGCGCTGCTCAGTTGTGGGCGCGGACCAGCCCGATGACCCGCCGCCATGCTGGGTCTATGAGCGTGGCCGCTTTCGGCACTCGTGGTCCGGTGTGGACAAGACCGGATGGCTCGCTCGCGACGCCGGCACGGTAGCCGGTGGCTGCGTGCTCCGGCTACCGACGCTCGACAACCTGCACAACGCCGAGGGCGAGATTCTGGTGGCGCCAGAGCACCGCCGGCGTGGCATCGGTCGGGCGCTGCTTGCCCATCTGCGGGTGGAGGCCACCCGGCAGGGCCGGATCCGGCTCGTCGGCTCCGAGGTGGACCATCCGCTGGATCCGGCCGCACCCGACCCTGCAGGACGATTCGCGACAGCGTGCGCAGCGGTGCCGGCCCTGGTCGAGACGAGGCGGCGCCTTGAGGTCGACTCGGTGGACCCGGCGGTGCTCGCCCGGCTCGACGCGCAGGCGCGGGCGAAGTTTCAGGGTTACTCGCTCGTCCAGTGGGTGGGCGCCACCCCGCAACGGTGGCTCGACGACGCCGCCTACCTCACCGGGCGGATGTCCACCGACGCCCCGCTGGATGACCTGCAGTGGGATCCGGAGGTCTACGACGCGGCGCGGATCCAGGCAGATGACGCCAGTTCTCTGGCTCGTGGACTGCACATGGTCACCACTGCGGCAGTGCACAGCACCGGGCAGCTGGTGGCCTTCACCAAGATCGTCGGCTTCGCCACCTCGTCCTGGTTCGCCGGTCAGTGGAACACGATCGTCGCGCCCGAGCACCGCGGCCACCGGCTGGGCACCCTGATCAAGGTGGCCAACCTGCGTTACGCCGTCGCGCAGCGCCCTGAGCTGCGCGTGATCGACACCTGCAACGCCGATTCCAACCTGCACATGATCGCAATCAACGAGGCGATGGGATTCCGGCCGCACCGCCGGATGGCTGAGTGGCAGCTTGACCTGTAGTCACGCTGCGTGATCGGACGAAGTCCAAACGCCGTCGACGTACCGTGCCCAAGGGGGTGTCGCGCGCGCCACTTGGAGGCCCCGTGATCCAGATCAGGGACATTGAGTCGTTCCGCGCTGGATTGTCTGGCACCGCGTTGATCCAGGGGAATGACGGCTACGACCAGGCACGCTCAGCGTGGAACGGCGCGATCGACCGCTACCCAGCGGTGATCGCGCGCTGCCAGAGCGCCGCCGATGTCGCCGCGGCCATCGGTACGCCCGGCAGCGCGCCTTTTGTGCCCGAGCAGTTTCATTTCATGCCCGGCTACGTCGTGGTGATCGTCGGCTTCGGATCGGCGCAGGATCACGCTGGTGTGCTGGCCCCGATCCGCGCAGCGCTCCCGCCGCTGTTCGAGTTCGTCACCCCGATGCCCTACACCCAGCTGCAACAGATGTTCGATCAGGGTACGCAGTGGGGGACGAACTGCTATGAAAAGGCGCTCTACCTCGACGAGCTGACCGACGAGGCAATCGTGGTGATCACCGAGCAGCAGGTCCGCAAGACGTCGCCGATGTCGCTGCTGGAGCTCTACCGGCTTGGCGGGGCCTACGCGGAGGTCGGCGAGGACGAGACTGCGTTCGGCGGCCGCCGAACCTCCCGGTTTGGTCTGTTCATGATCGGGCTCGCCGGGGACCCCGATCTGCTCGTTGCCGAACGGGCCTGGGTCCGGTCGTTCTGGGAGGCGATGCGCCCGCACGCGACCGGTGCTGGCAGTTATGTCAATGCTATGACCGAGATCGAGGACGATCGGGTGCGCGCCTCCTACGGGCCGGCCAAGTACGAGCGGCTGGCCCGGATCAAGGCTGAGTACGACCCGGACAACGTCTTCCACCACAACGCCAACATCAAACCCGTGTTACAACCGATCTGACGGATGTCGCGTGCGAGGCCCGGCGCCGCGAGGTGGTAGCATGGTACCTGGTTGTGGTCGTGTAGTTCCCCGATCGTTGTGAAGCGTCCGTGGAATGTCTGACTACGGGCTTCGCGCTCCCGTCGGGGATGCCTCCCATCGAGAGCGCGTGGTCTGCGCAACCGCGGATCGGCACGGTGCCGGTCCAGGTATCAGATTCCACAGGGAGAGCACATGGCACAGGGCGTCGTGAAGTGGTTCAACGCGGAGAAGGGCTTCGGCTTCATCTCCGTCGACGGGGGAGGCCCCGACGTATTCGTCCACTTCTCCGCCATCCAGGGTGACGGTTACCGCAGCCTGGACGAGAACCAGCGCGTGGAGTTCGAGTCGAGCCAGGGGCCCAAGGG
>QHBY01000326.1 GCA_003244245.1 Pseudonocardiales bacterium | reverse complement strand
TCCGCACGTTGCTGGCCATCGCCGTGCTCGCCCGACATCGAGCCACCGTAGGAGGCCACCAGGTCGCCGGCCTCTTCGAGGAACGTCCGGTAGGTGGCGAGCCCCTGGGTGGTGCGCAGATCGAAGTTGATCCGGGAGTGGATGCAGCCTTCCCCGAGATGACCGTAAATCGCGCCACGCAGACCATGCTTGTCATACAGCGCCAGCAGCTCTCGCAGGTAGTCGCCGACCTTGGCGGGTGGCACCGCGGAGTCCTCCCAGCCCGGCCAGTGGTCACCCCCATCGGGAGGGAACGCGGTAGAACCCAACCCGGCCTCCCGGATCTCCCACAGGTCATCGCTGTTACCACCGTCCTGGCGGCTCTTGGAGACGACCATCCGGTCCGGTTCGTAACCCTTGTCCTCGCGCAGCCAAGCGACGAACTGCTCGGCGCGCGCCAGCGACTCCTGCTTGCTGTCCGCCCCGAACTGCACGAGCAGCCAGGCGTGGTCCCCGCCGCGGCGCGGCAGCTCCTCGATGCCCTCCTTGTTCAGCGCCTTTTCCTGCTGATCGTGCATGAGCAGGTGGTCGACGGCTTCGAGCCCGATGGGCTTCCAGTCCCGGATCTCCATGATGTGCAAGGCCGCGTCGACGATGTCGTCGTACTGCACGACAACCAGCGTGCGCTCGAAGAGCCCCGGGGTGAGCTTGAGCGTGGCCTGCAGCACCGTCGCGCAGGTGCTCTCGGTGCCGACCAGGGCGCGGGCGACGTTGAAACCCTTCTCCGGCAGCAGCTCGTCGAGGTTGTAGCCCGACACCCGCCGGGGCAGCTGCGCCACCGACGGGTAGCCGGACCGGATGTCCTGGGCGTAGCGGTCGCGCAGATCGCGGAGCTTGGCGTAGATCTCCCCCTTACGGCCGCCGTCGGCGATGATCTCATCGAGGTGCTGCTCCTCATCTACCCCGACCCAGAACCGTGCGCCGTCGTAGGTGAGCACCTCCAGCGCCTCGGTGTTATCCGAGGTCCGCGGTCCGGGCCCGTAGAAGGCCGCCTGGATGGAGTGGACGCCGCAGGAGTTGTTGCCGACGTTGCCGCCGATGGTGCACCGCGAGTGCGACGAGGGATCGGGCCCGAACACCAGGCCGTGTTTGCCGGTGACGAGGTTGACCTGCTCGTTGATCGCCCCAGGCTGAGCGGTGACCAGCTTGCGCGCGACGTCGACCTCACCGATCCCGGTGAGGTATTTGGAGAAGTCGAGGACCACCGCGACGTTCACCGTCTCACCCGACAGGCTGGTCCCGCCGCCGCGGGAGAGCACCGGAGCGCGGTAGCGGTGACACGCCACCATCGTCGCCACGACATCGTCCAGCGTCTTGGGCACCACCACGCCGATGGGCACCTGCCGGAAGTTCGACGAGTCGTTGGCGTACATCGCCAGTGACCCGGCGTCGAAGCGGACCTCACCGACCACGTGCCGGCGCAGCTGTCGCTCCAGCCCTTTGACGTTGATCTTCTCGACCGCGGCCATCCCGGTAGCGAAGCGGGTGTCCGGCCGCGCCGGGACACCGAGGTACGTGACCGCCATCAGTCCTCGCCCCCAGGCAGCTTCTCTTTGACCGATTCGGTGAAGTCGTGCAATTTCTGTTTGACGCCCTTGGTGATGACGCCGACGGCTTCGGGATCGCCCTTGAGCATCGCCATGGCCGACTTCTTGCCGAGCTCTTTTTTGATGTGCGGCGGGATCGGTGGGATCTCCGGGTCGGTGACGACTTCGAGCACCACTGGCCGGTCCGCGGCCAGCGCCTCATCCCAGGCGGCGCCCAGCTGCTTGGGATCGTCGACCTTGATGCCCTTGAGCCCGAGCAACTTGGCGAACTCGGCGTAAGGCACGTCGGGGATCCACTGCGAGCCCATGAACTTCGGATCGCCCGACTCGGCGCGCTGCTCCCAGGTCACCTGGTTGAGGTCCTGGTTGTTGAACACGCAGAAGACCAGCGTCGGGTTCGACCAGCGCTCCCAGTAGCGCTTGACGGTGATCAGCTCGGCCATCCCGTTCATCTGGAAGGCGCCGTCGCCGACGAAGGCGATCACCGGCCGGTCCGGGTAGGAGAACTTGGCGCTGATCGCATACGGGGTGCCCGGACCCATCGTCGCCAGCGTGCCCGACAGCGAGGCCCGCATCCCCTTGCGCAGCCGCAGGTGCCGGGCCCACCAGTTGGTTCCCGAGCCGGAGTCGGCGGTGAGAATGGCCCGGTCGGGTATCCGGGACGACAGCTCGTGGGCGACCAGTTCCGGGTTCACCGGGTCGGCCGGCTCGTGGGCGCGGTCGTCGAGCACCCGCCACCACTGCTCGACTTCCTTCTGGATCTTCTCCTTGCACTGACCCTCCTTGGGCAGCCATTCCGCGTAGGGGAAGCTGGTACCGATCATGAACAGGGTGTCCGCGCCCATCATCAGCTCGTAGCTGGCGGTAGAGCCGAGCAGACCGATCGGGCCGGTGACGTAGGGCAGATCGTCGGGTAGCACCTCGCGGCCCAGCAGCGTCTTGGCCACCCCGGCGCCCAGCAGCTCCGCGGCCTCGACCACCTCGTCGGCGGCCTCCGCGGCGCCCTGCCCGATGAGCATTGCCACCTTGGTGCCCTCGTTGAGGATGTCGGCGGCCTTGCGCAGCTCGGTCTCCGGCGGGATCACCCGCGGTTTGGTGAAGCCGATGCTGCTGTAGACAGCGCCGTGCATTCGCGGTGGGGAGGGTTGCGCGTCCTCCTCCTGCACGTCCACCGGGAAGATGATCGTCGCGACCGCGCGCTGGGAGATCGCGACCTTCAGCGCCCGGGCGATCAGGCGCCGGGCCTGCGCTGGGTGCATGCACGTTTGGACGAACTCCGAGACGTCCTTGAACAGCGCGTTGGGATCGATCTCCTGCTGACAGCCCGCGCCCAGCGAGATCCGCTTCTGCTGCCCGACGATCGCCAGCACCGGCTGGTGGTCCAGTTTCGCGTCGTAGAGCCCGTTGAGCAGGTGGATCGCGCCGCCGCCGGAGGTCGCCATGCAACAACCCACCTCGCCGGTGAACTTCGCATGCGCGGTGGCCATGAACGCACCCATCTCCTCGTGCCGGGGCTGGATCAGCTCCGGATCACCCTTCGCGCGGTCCAGGGCCCCGAGGAATCCGTTGATGCCATCGCCCGGGTAACCGTAAATCCGGTGAATACCCCACTCGGTGAGGCGGTTGAGGACATAATCGGCGACCTGGCCATGCGGACGAACCTCCCTGGAAACGGTTTGTGCGCTATGAACAGCGTCTACCCGCCCACCGCGGATACCAAACGACCCCGCACGGTGAGGGCGAACACCCCGGCGGCGATCGGCATGACGAGGAAAACCAGGAAGGTGTACTCCAGACCGTGGTTGCCAACGCCCGTCCCTACCTGGCCAGCCGACGGGCATGGGGGTGGTCACTGTGGTGGCCGGTGGGCCGGCTGCAGCTGCCGGCGTGCGGGCTGGTGAGATGATCACCGCGGATCCCCTTGGTGAATTGCCCGGAAGCTGAAACGCGCCACAACCCATTGGTTCCCGTCGGACCCTGGAACGATGACACCATGACCGCCACGATCGCGTCAGGATTCCCCCCGCACGTGCTGCGGGAGTACGCGCTGCTGGCCGACGGTGAACGCGGAGTCCTCGTTGGACCGCGGGGTGACTTCGCGTGGATGTGCGCGCCGCGGTGGGACTCCGATGCGGTCTTCTCTTCGCTGATCGGCGGGCGGAGCTCGTATGCGGTGACCCCGGTCGAGCGCCACGTGTGGGGTGGCTACTACGAGGAGGGCAGCTTGATCTGGCGTTCCCGGTGGGTCACCACCTCCGGGATCATCGAGTGCCGCGATGCGCTGGGCTTCCCCGGCGACCCGCACCGGGCAGTCATCCTGCGCCGGATCATGGCCGTCCAGGGTGACGCCCGGGTCCGAGTCATCCTGCAACCGGCCGCCGGCTTCGGCCGGACCCATTTAGGGGAGTTGCACCGCGACGACGCCGGGTGCTGGCGGGGTCGGCTCGGTGAACTGCGGCTGCGCTGGACTGGCGCTGCGGCCGCGCAGGTAAGCGAGGAGGGCCGGAGCCGGCAACTCGACGTCGAGATCACCGTGCCCGAAGGTGAGCATCATGACCTGCTCCTCGAGCTCGCCGACACCTCCCTGACCGGGCAGTCGCCCGACACCGACCGGACGTGGGCGGCCACCGAGACCGCGTGGCGGGACGCGGTACCCAAGCTGGGCGACACGATCGCCCCCCGCGATGCCCGGCACGCCTATGCGGTCCTGCGGGGACTGACCAGCGCCGGGGGAGGCATGGTCGCCGCGTCTACTATGAGCCTGCCGGAACGGGCCGCGCAGGGACGCAACTACGACTACCGGTACGTCTGGATCCGCGACCAGTGCTACACCGGGCAGGCGGTCGCCGCCGACGGGGCGCACCCACTGCTGGATGACGCCGTCCGGTTCGTCGCGCAGCGCCTGCTGGAGGACGGTCCGAAGCTGACGCCGGCCTACACGATCACCGGCGGGCGGGTGCCTGACCAGCGGTCGCTGAACCTACCCGGATACCCGGGAGGCAGCGACATCGTCGGTAATCACGTCAATGCCCAGTTCCAGCTCGACGCCTTCGGTGAGGCGCTGTTGCTTTTCGCTGCGGCCGCGCGCCACGACCGGCTGGACAAAAATCACTACCAGGCAGTCACCGCCGCGGTCTCCGCGATCCAGGCGCGCTGGAGGCAACCCGACGCCGGGATCTGGGAACTCGATGACCAGCGCTGGGCGCACTCCCGGCTGACCTGCGCGGCAGGGCTACGCGCGATGGCCGCGACCGGGGTCGGTACAGCTGATGCCACGGCCTGGAGCGCGCTTGCTGATGCCATCCTCGCCGACGCCACCAGTGACTGCCTGCATCCCTCCGGGCGCTGGCAACGCGCGCCCAGTGACCCGAGGGTGGATGCGGCGCTGCTGCTACCCGCCATCCGCGGCGCGCTGCCCGCCACCGACGCCCGCTCTCTCGCCACTTACCGAGCAGTCCACGAGCAACTGGGTGAGGAGGGTTACGTCTACCGCTTCCGCCAGGATTCCGATCCCCTGGGGAAGGCTGAAGGAGCGTTCCTGCTCTGCGGATTCCTCATGTCGCTGGCCGCCCACCAGCAGGGCGAGCCGGTGGCGGCGGCCCGGTGGTTCGAACGCAACCGCGCCGCCTGCGGACCACCGGGACTGTTCTCCGAGGAGTACGACGTCACCCAGCGTCAACTGCGCGGCAACCTACCGCAAGCCTTCGTGCACGCCTTGATGCTCGAAACCTCCATCAGCCTCGCCCTGTAACGCGCCAAAACTGTTCGACTTCGTCGTACTCGACGGGGAGACGTTGATCGGTCGTCAGGGATTGGCTCGTGCAGCCGGGGCTGGGGCACCCACTGGGTGACCATTGACGCTCTCACCGGTTGAGGGCTGCGCACTGTGCCGAATCGGCG
>QHBY01000325.1 GCA_003244245.1 Pseudonocardiales bacterium | reverse complement strand
CCCTAATTCAGCGGCCTCCTAGGGCCCGTGGGCCTCTGCAGGCCATACTCAGCTCTCGTCGGCGGGGGTGAGCCAGAGTGCACCGGATGGGGGCAGCCGGAGCACCGCGGAGTAGGGCAGTCCGTGCCACGGTGTCTCGTCGGCGAGCACGTCGCCGAGGTTCCCGACGCCGGAGCCACCGTAGCCTTCGGCGTCGGTGTTGAGCACCTCGCGCCAGCGTCCTGGATGGGGTAGCCCGACCCGGTACTTCTCGTGTGGGTTTCCGGCGAAATTCGCCAGGCAGGCCAGTACCGAGCCGTCATCACCTACCCGCAGGAAGCTCAGCACGTTGCCCCAAGCGTCGTTGGCGTCGATCCACTCGAAGCCGGCGGGGATGGTGTCCTGGCTGTAGAGCGCACGGTGTGCTCGGTATGTGGCGTTGATGTCCCCGACCAGCTGCAGCACTCCGCCGTGCAGCGGGTGGTGGCGCAGATTCCAGTCCAGTGACCGGTTCTCCGCCCACTCGGCGGGCTGCCCGAGTTCGCCGCCCATGAACAGCAGCTGCTTGCCCGGGTGGGCCCACATGTAGGCCAGCAGGCATCGCAGGTTAGCGGCCTTGTTCCAGTCGTCGCCGGGCATCCGACTCCACAGTGAACCCTTGCCGTGCACCACCTCATCGTGGGAAAGCGGCAGCACGTAGTTCTCGCTCCAGGCGTACATCAGCGAGAAGGTCATCACATTGTGGTGATAGCCGCGGTGTACCGGATCGTGGCTAACGTAGCTCAGCGTGTCGTGCATCCAGCCCATATTCCATTTGAAGCCGAAACCCAGGCCACCCACATGCGTCGGCCGGGTGACGCCGGGCCAGGCGGTGGACTCCTCGGCGATCGTCACCACTCCAGGGTGTCGCTTGTAGACGGTGGCATTCATCTCCTGCAGGAAAGCGACTGCATCTAGATTCTCCCGGCCACCGTGCGCATTGGGCGACCATTCGCCCGCCTTACGGGAATAGTCGAGATAGAGCATCGACGCCACCGCGTCGACACGGAGCCCGTCGAGATGGAATTCCTCGAGCCAGTACAGCGCGTTGGCCACCAGGAAGTTGCGCACCTCGTTGCGCCCGTAGTCGAAGATCAGGGTGCCCCATTCCGGGTGCGCCGCACGCTGTGGGTCGGGGTGCTCGTAGCAGGGTGCGCCGTCGAACTGCGCCAGCGCCCACTCATCGCGCGGGAAATGCGCCGGCACCCAGTCCATGAGCACCCCGATCCCGGCCGCGTGCAGCGTGTCGACGAAGTAGCGGAAGTCGTCCGGACAGCCGTACCGCGACGTCGGCGCGTAGTAGGAGGTGACCTGATAACCCCAGGAACCCCCGAACGGGTGCTCGGATACCGGGAGCAGCTGGACGTGGGTGAACCCGGTCGTGTGCAGGTACTCGACCAGCTCGTGGGCCATCTCCCGATACCCCAGCCCCTGCTTCCAAGAACCCAGATGTATCTCGTAGATGCTCATCGGCTTGGCTACCGGCTGGCCCTGCGCCCGATCGGCGAGCCACTGGTCGTCGCTCCACTCGTGGGTCGACGGGCTGGCAACCACCGACGCCGTGTTCGGCGGGACTTCGGTGGTGCGAGCCATCGGGTCGGCCTTCTCGTGCCAGTTCCCATCGGGGCCCAGCAGGCGGAACTTGTAGCGGGTGCCGGGACCGACGCCGGGTAGGAAGATCTCCCAGACCCCGGTCGAACCCAGCGATCGCAGCGGGGTGGCCACGCCGGACCAGCCGTCGAAGTCTCCGCACACCCGGACTCCGCGGGCGTGCGGCGCCCACACCGAGAACGAGGTTCCCTCAACCACGCCACCCCGCGTGGGATAGGTCTGCAGGTGCGCACCGAGCACATCCCACAGCCGTTCGTGGCGGCCCTCCCGGATGAGGTGCAGATCGACCTCGCCCAGGGTGGGCAGCCAGCGGTACGGATCATCGCTGACCTCACTGTGATCGCCGTAACGCACCCGCAGCCGGTAGTCACCAGGAGCGGGCATCACGCCGTGGAAAAGGCCTCCGGTGGCCTGCTCCAGCAGGTACTCTCCGCTCTCGGCGAGCACGGTCACCTCATCGGCATGCGGACGCAGCACCCGGACCGCGGTGCCGTCAGGGTGCGCGTGCGCGCCGAGCACCGAATGCGGATCATGGTGCTCCCCGGCCAATAGCCGGCGAAGCTCGTCGGCCGATGGTGCCGTGGTGGCGCGGTCTGGCGCGGGCACGGTCGCTTCCTTCCCCCGGTTTGTCATGCTCCCAGTGTGTCTGCTTTGGGGCGCGTCTGCTGGGTGATGCCCGCCATTTCGTGTTATTTTGGACTGTCTAGACAGGCTAGGAGGGACTTGATGAAGTGGCAGCTCCAAGAAGCCAAGCAACGCTTCAGCGAGCTCGTTCGCGCTGCCCAAGTCGACGGCGCTCAGTTTGTCACCCGGCACGGTGAGGAGGTTGCCGTGGTGCTCGACATCGCTGAATACCGCAGGATGACGGGCGCCAACGTCGACTTCAAGGACTTCCTCAGGTCAGCGCCGGATCTCGACGCGCTGGAGATCGTCCGGCCGCGCGAGCCTGCCCGCCCGGTGGATTTCACCGGTCATCAGTGAGCTTCCTGCTCGACACGAACGTCTTGTCGGAGCTGCGCAGGCGTACACCCGACCCGGGGGTAGTCGCCTGGTACGACTCGGTCGATTCCCGGCAGTTGTATCTCAGTGTGCTCACCGTTGGGGAGATCCGCCAGGGCATCTGCCGGCTGCTCCGGCGTGACCGCACTCAGGCGGCGGTCTTCGATCGTTGGCTCGCGGGTCTGCTGCGCGCCTACTCCGACCGCGTTGTGCCGATCACCGCCGAGGTGGCCCAGGAATGGGGCAGGCTCAACGTGCCTGATCCGGTGCCCGTCATCGATGGCCTGCTGGCCGCGACCGTCAAGGTGCACGACTGGACGCTGGTCACCCGCAACATCGGCGACGTCGCCAATACCGGAGCGCGGTTGTACAACCCATTCACGAGCGTCCGCTGACCGCTACCGATCTCAGACCGTCAGCAGGCGGACCGGGTACTCGGCGGCGCTGGCGAGCTTCGCGAGGTCTTTCGGATCGGAGGTGAGCACGGCGGCGTTGTGCTCGATGGCGGCCACGATCACCGCCGCATCGACGACATCCGAGGTGCCGCTGCGGGCCAACAGGAGGCCGACATCCTCAGCGGTCTGTTCGGTGAACGGCAGCACGGTGCACAGTCGACGCACCATTCGCAACGGGTGCTGCCGGGTACGGTCTCGCCAGACCTGGGCGAGTACCACGCTCGGCAGATATGGGCGGTACCCGTCCTCGAAAGCCTTCACACAGCTGCGAAAGGTCTCGCCGCGGGGATCCGTCTCGATGTCGATGAGCGCTCCGGCGTCGAGCAGAAGTCGTCGCTGCGGGCTCACCCGGCTTGCCGTTGGGGCTCGGCGGGAAGCCGGCCGCGCAACCGAGCCAGCGCGGTCATCCGGGCGGCCGCTTCATCGGCGGTCTCCCACTGCCCGACACCGGCCTTGCCGAGGCGGGTGCGGGTCTGGGCCATGGCGACCTCATCGGGTTCGCCGTACACCGCGATGTACTCCGCGAGCGCGGCGCGGGCCTCGGCCAGTCCAGCAGCCTCTTCGGCGGCCTGGGACAACCAGGTCGACAGCGGGATTCCCAGGGAGCCCGCAGCGCGCTTTGCCCGCTGTAAGACCTCGGAGTCGAGAGAGATGCTGATCTTTTTGACGGCCACGCGGTAACTCTACACTGGAGTAGCACCTTAGTACGACCCAACTCTTGCTCTTGGTTGTTTGGAGATCCGGTCCGGTCCTCAGGTCGCGCTTGCCCGATTTGTCGGTGCGGGTGGATACCCTGCGGTGTCGCCGTTGAGGAGGTTGGTGTTAGTGCCCTACGAGCCACCGGACTGGCTGGCCACGCTGTCAGCACCTTTGGCCGGACTGCGCGGGAGCAGCTGAGCACTGGCGCCGGTGAGCCGGAGGAGGCGCTTCGCGCGCCCCTGGTCGGATTGGTGAAGGAGATCGGATCGCGGCACGGCCTGCAGGTGGTGCCGGTGGGTGAGGCGATGTTGTCGGACCTGCAGGTGCGACCGGACTATGCGGTGCAGGTCAACGGTGCGATCTGCGGATACATCGAAATCAAGAAACCGGGGCTCGGTGCGGACGCGCCGGCCCTGACGGGCAAGCACAACCGCCAGCAGTGGGCGCGGCTGTCGAACCTACCGAACCTGATCTACACAGACGGGATGTGCTGGGCCCGGTACGAGACGAGCCTTCGCAAGGGTGAGATCATCAAGCTCGACGGCACCCTGACCGAGGGGTCGGGCGACCTGCGAGTGACGGGCCCAGAGTTCGAGCAGATGCTCGTCACCTTCCTCGGGCGGGCGCCGTCGCCGATTCGCAACGTCGATGCGCTGGTCCGGGCAGTCGCCCCGGCTTGCCGGCTGCTCCGCGACGAGGTCGCCGACCAGCTCGCTCGGGAGCGGGTGTCGGTCACTGCCGGGTCGAACCTGATCAAGCAGCTGTTCAGCGGGCTCGCCGCGGACTGGCGCCAGTTGCTGTTCCCCACCGCCGACGATGGGGAGTTCGCCGACGGTTATGCCCAGACGGTGACCTTCGGCCTGCTGTACGCCCGCAGCCGCGGCATCGCCTTCGAGGAACGGGGTTACCACGAGATCGGTGATCTGATTGCGACGGGGAACACCCTGATGGGCCGGGCCTTGCAGGTCCTCACCGATCAGTTCGGCGGATCGTCGGAGCAGGTCGGGCCGTTCAAGGTCACCCTCGACACGCTGCTGCGGGTCGTCGGCGCGGTGGACTGGGAACGGGTTCGTGCCGGCCGGCGCGACACCTACCTCTACCTGTACGAGCACTTCCTCGCCGAGTACGACCCGGTGAAGCGGCAGGAGTCCGGCGTCTATTTCACGCCGGTCGAGCTGGTGGAGCCGATGGTTCGGCTCACCGACGATGCGCTGCGCACTCGCCTGGGCCTGGTCCGCGGCCTGGGGACCGACGGAGTTCGGGTCGTCGACCCGGCAGCCGGCACCGGCACTTTCCTGCTGCGCATCCTCGACACCGTGTTCGACCGCGTCGAACGCACCGACGGTACCGGCGAGGCCCGCGAGGTACTCAGTTCCATGGCCAACCGGTTGGTCGGCTTCGAGCTGCAGATGGGGCCGTACGCGGTGAGCGAGCTACGGCTCACCGATCTGCTGGCGCACCGCGGGGTCGAGCTGACAGCGGCCGATCGGATGCCCTTGCACGTCACGAACACCCTCGACGATCCTTTTCGCGCCCAGCCACCGCTGGCCAGCTTCCTCAAGGCCATCGCAGACTCGACGCGCCGGGCGGACCGGATCAAGGCCGAGCTGCCGGTCACGGTGGTGATCGGCAACCCGCCATACCGCGAACGAGCGAACGGCGACGGTTCGTGGGTGGAGTCAGGTGGTTTCTACGGCGGGCGCAGGCGCAACGAGGACGCCTCGCTGATGTCCGATTTCCGGCTCCCCGGCAACGGGCGCAACGAGTACAAGCTCAAGAACATGGCCTGGTACTTCTGGCGTTGGGCCACCTGGAAGGTGTTCGACAGTCAGAGCGGGCAAGGTCATGGCGTCGTGACGTTCGTGACCACGGCTGGCTACCTGCGCGGCACGGCGTTCAAGGGGATGCGCAAGTATCTGCGCCGGACCTGTGACGAGGGCTGGATCATCGACCTGAGTCCCGAGGGCATGCGTCCCGACGTGGCGACCCGGATATTCCCGAAGGTGCAACACCCGCTCGCGGTCGGCATCTTCGTTCGCGCCGAGGAAGACACCACCGACGAGCCGGCTCGCATTCACTACACCGCCGTACACGGGAAACGGGCCGAGAAGTTCGCGACGCTCGGCGCGCTGGGGCTCGACGATCCGGTGTGGCAGGACGCCCGCGATGGTTGGGATGCTCCATTCACGCCGTCTGGCGAAGCGGGCTGGGATGAGCACCCCGCGCTGGACGACTTGTTCCCAGTGCGCGTTGCGGGTGTCAAGGCAAACCGGGCATGGGTTTTCTCTCCGCGGCCGGAAGTATTGCGCCAGCGCTGGCGGCGACTGCTGGCCGAGCCCGATCCAGTCGTTCAAGCCGAGTTGTTGAAGGCGACCCGGGATCGCACCATGGCGAGCCGGCTCGCCGCACTGTCTGGTGGCGACCGTCTCTGCGCCCTGGCAGACGAGACCGATCTTGACCCACCGCTTCGGCAGGTGCTGCATCGCAGCTTCGATCGCAAGTGGCTGGTGGCCGACCCACGCGTGGTCGACTTCCCGCGTCCCGACCTTTGGCGGGCCGCGACCTACGCGGAGCAGTTGTTTCTTGTTGAGTTGCACTCACAGGTAGTGAGGACTGGCCCCGGAGTCGTTGTTGGAGCTCTACTTCCGGATCAACACTGCTTCAAAGGGAGTGAGGGTGGCCGCGTGTTGCCCGTGTTCCAGCCGGATGGGCGGCCAGCCTGTGGTGCGAAGTTGCTCGGCATGCTGTCGAAGCGCCTCGGTATCGAGGTCACCGGTCTCGATCTGCTCTGCTACGTCGCTGCCGTGGTGTCCCATCCGGGCTACACGGCGCGGTTCGTGGAGCAGTTGGAGACGCCGGGGGTCAGGGTGCCACTCACCGCCGACCCCGAGACCTTCACCAGGGCTGTGGGGCTGGGCCGCGAGGTGGTGTGGGCCTCGACCTACGGGCAGCGCTGCGCCGATCCCGCCGCCGGTCGGCCGGGCGATGACATCTCGCTGCCGCCTGATCAGCGGCCGATGAGCCTGGACGGCATCCCGCACACGCCGGAGGGCATGCCCGCCACCATCGAGCATTCCAGTGACGACCCGGGAGCCGAGACCGACGACGTGCTGCTCGTCGGCGCCAGCCGGTTCCAGCCGGTGCCCGCCGCGGTGTGGCGCTACGACGTGGGCGGCAAGCCGGTGCTGCGGCAGTGGTTCGCCTACCGCAAGCGCGAACCGGGCGGCCGGGTCACCAGCTCGCTGGATCTGATCGTGGCGGACCGGTGGCTGCACGAGGACACCGTCGAGCTGCGCGAACTGTTGTCAGTCCTGCGCCGGCTCACGGATCTCGCGCCGCCGCAAGCCGAGTTGCTGGATCAGGTGTGCGCTGGGCCGCTCATCACTGTCGATGAGCTGACATTGGCCAGGGTGCTGCCGGTGCCGGACTCACAGCGCGTGTTGGTCTCGGGTCCGCCCGTTGCGGGACAAGGCGAGATGCACTACACGTCGTAATCGCCGTCTTTGACGCTGGCGACAAACACGGCCCACTCGGCATGATCGAATGCGGCGGTTCCCGCATCCGGTTGCCGGTTGTTGCGCACGTAGACTACGTTGTCGGTGAACTTGGTCTGCACGCAGGTGGCGTTGTTGTCCGACCGTCCCGGCAGGAACCACTCGCCGACGATACGGGGCATGGTGCTAGCTCTCCTCCAGCTCCCTAATACTACAGCCGCAGGCTGGGATG
>QHBY01000324.1 GCA_003244245.1 Pseudonocardiales bacterium | reverse complement strand
CGGCCGGCTGAATAACCCTCAATTTCGCTGGCCAGGGCGCGGGCACTCGGCACCGACGGCGTGAGCGGTGTGGGAGCTCGGCTCGACGGCTGGCCGGACCGGACGTTTCAACTCAGCTCGTGGGATGTCTGTCGTGCCCGACGCAATATCCCTACGTCCAACACCGACGGTAGGAGCGTCTGCATGAGGCGGTGTGCATCAAAGCGTGCATATGATGGGCTGTCCTTTTCTAGAGCTAGTGCTGGGGAGCGTTGATATGCCCGAGTGGACACCGCGTGGATCCCGCCAGAACCCGACCGGACGAGCGGTCGACCCGCGGGATGCCCGTCCACGGAGGAACCCGTCACCTCGCTCGGTAGGTTGGGCGGCCGCATTCGGCGCCGCCGCCACCGCGGCGTCGGCACTGCTGTTGGCCGGCTGCGGTGGCGACAGCAGCGGCAGCCCGCAGAATGCCCCGCTGCTTCTCTCCGGACCGAACATCGACATCGCCGTCACCATCCCTCCCGGATGGCACCAGGTCATCGACAGCAGCAATCCCAGCACCCCCGAGATGGTCACCCCCACCACTTGCATGGGTAGCCAGGAGGTGGCCTGCGCCACCGGGCTGACGCGGCTCGCGACTTTTACCGCCCCCAGTGCCCAGGCAGCCGCGGAAACCGTCGAGCGGGCAGTCACCACTTCCTCGGGGGTGCGAATGGGAAGCATTACTAGTCAGGGACAGGGCAAGGTCGGTCACCGGGACGGCTACCGGCTCCGGTTCACCTTCTCCAATCCCGCGGCAAAGCTCGTGTCCGACGTCGCCGCCGTTCCCACCGGCTCACCCTCTCCCGATGCCAAGGGCGACCACGAGTTCTCGGTTGTCTTGGTCTGGGTTTCCGACGCACCCGGCGCCTCCAAACAGGACGTCATCGACCAGATCATCGGCTCCGCACTGTTCGTGGGCGGCCATCCCTGACTCGATCACGCAGCGTTCACCCAGGCCGCAAGTCTTGCGCTGGCCTCAGCCGGCTGGTCAAGCAATCACCACTCGCGGCGATGGGCGTCGACCCGGAAATTTAAGTCGCCGTGTCAGCGTTGGCGGTCGCCTCGTTGCTGGAGCCCGCGGCTAGCGCGTTAGCCACCTGGGGTTGTCGGTGTCGGCGGGACCTCGTTTTTTGAGTCTGCGGCGAAGTGATCTGGCGGAGGGGGGCACGACCTTCCGGACATCGGTGATTCGAACCGTGGGAATGAAGAATGAGGAGAAAAAGATGCTTATCGGTACCGCGGCATATATTCGGCCGTGATACCGATAAGCATTCAGTCAGCGCAGAAAGTTCATGGGCGGGATTAGAACCCACCCATGGGGGCTAGGTCTTGAAGCATACGGAGGTCACGGCGCCGTTGCTCGTGGTGGCCGCGGCGGCGAAACCTGGGGCTGAGCCGTTCCCTGTGCAGCTGGTGTTGTCGACGACGCCGTTATTAGCCGTCGCAATCGTGCCGCTACCGATGGCTAGGGCCACCGCGGTCTGGTGAGGGCCGGCAGCAACGGCGGTCGCCTTACCGCCGCCGGTCGCGACAGCGATGGCCTCGCTGCGGTTGGTAGCAGTAGATGTCGCAGTGCTACCCGCTCCGTCGGCGACGCTGATAGCGGTGGAACTGCCGCTGGCCTGAGAAATTGCTAGCCCCTTGTGGTCCGCCGTCGCGCTGGCCCTGTTGTAGTCACCGCTGACGATGGTCGCAGCGGTGCTGCCGTGGTTCGCGTCGGCCTTGGCGATGTTGTGGTCACCCGTCACGTCGTTGGCGGCGACGCTGGGGTTGGTGATGCTGCCGTTGTCCGCCCTGGCGGCGACAATGTTGTCGCTACCGGTGACGCTGTTCCCCGCACCGCTAAGGTTGTTCGCCTTGGCTTTGACGTCATTGCCATTACCTTTGACGACGTTGACGGCGATGCTGCCGTTGTCCGCCTTGGTGGTGACCTCGTTGTAGTCACCCTTAATCTGATCAGCAACGGCGCTGCCCCTGTTGGCAGTGGTTCTGCTCTCGTTGCCGTTTCCCGTCACCTCAGCGGAGCCGTAGCTCCCATGGTTGGCACGAACATGGACCCTGTTGTCAGAGCTAGGGCCGGTCCCGTTGAGCACCGTGCCGCTGGAAGTACTGTTGTCGCGGGAGTCGACGGTAACCCTGTTGTTACGGCTCCCCGTTCCCCCGGTGATCGTAGCCTGAGCGGAGCTGTCGTCGTGGCGGACGGTGCACGTATTACTGCCCGTTCCGGTCGTCGTGCCCCCCGTGCTATTAGAGCAGCCGGGATCGGCTGAGGCGCTGGGGGCGAGCAGCATCGGGCCGAGGAGAGCGAATGCACCCACAGCGGCAGCGACCACGGCCTTACGGCCGCGCCGCGGGCGCGGGTCCTGGGCGTAGGCGACTGCGGTCTCATCGCAGGCGTCGATGAGTGACTTATGGGACATGCGGATCTCCTTTTAGAGCCATGAACCGGCTGCTGTCGGGCTGGGATCTGCCGTCGGCTTCACCCCTCGAAATACTCAATTAATCCCGTCGCTATAAACATCGCGTGACGGGTCGTCCCATAACGGGCTAAACCCAGAACCACCTGAATGGCGTAGCGCATAAGCTGGTGTGAGTCACCGCTGGTGTACGTTCCGTCATTTTGTCTAGCTGTGACTACTCAATGAATTTGACCCGTCACTTTGGGTGCCCAAGTCTAGAAAGTGTGACACGCGCCTATGCGAGCGCGGCTGGCCGGTTTCGGGCTGTAACATTCAGCTCATATCTGTAATGAGCTGATGCGACGGTAGGTAGGTTATGCATGTCGAGGTGTCGCACTGAGGGCGGCAGGAAGTCGTGATGCTGGTGGCTGAGCGTTCAGCTATTCAAGATCCGTTTATGAACATTCTTGGCATGCCTTTGCGGAACCTGGAAGTGCAAATAAGGCGAAGGACTCAAAGCGATGTGCGTTCGCGAATATCCCACCCACTCCCGGCAATCCTCTCACGCTGAGTTCGACCGCGGGGCTGTTCGGGCTCGCTACGACGACGCTGCTGTCGAACTCGACGACAGCAGCGGTGGCGGGCCCTCCCCCATGGCCAGTCCCACAGTTCTGTACGATTCCGACCAGCGGTGATCCACACAGCGCGGGTACGCTCGATCAGACCGGCACCAGGATCCGCTACGACGGCGCCGGGCTGTGGATCGCGGGCCTCAAGACCGAAGCTTCCCGTACAGCCCTCAATAATGTGGTAAATGCGCGGACCGAGCTCTTCGGTGGACGCATCTACCCATTAGCAGTGATCACCGAGGGGGATACTGGCCTCTCCCCGTCGGGCTCCGCCCAGCCCCTGAGCTCAACGATCGAGTGGCGAGCTCGCCACGCTGAGGTTATCCGGCCGCGCGGCGCATTTGCTCGTAGGCGTCGCGCAGTTCGCGGCCATCCGACAGCTCTCGGTCTCGATGCCGCGGACCACTTCGAGCGCTCGCCAGTGGTTGGACGGTACGACCATGCCAGACAGCATCGCTGCGAGCACTGACGCGGCGGCCTCGTCGAGGCGGCCGGTGGCGAGCAGTGCGAGTGCGAGGTCGATGTTGGCCGAGGCGACCCGGCGTGGCCACCGGCTCGTGTCCCCGCCGCGGCGGAGCCGGGCGATGATCTCGCGGGCGAAGTCCTCGGCCGCGGCGTCACCGACCCAAGCAAGTGTGGTCGCGGTATAGGCGACAACCTTGGTCGGGTCGTAGCGGTACTGGTGTTCGGGACGCTCGGGTCGGGGCCGTGGTGTGGCGAGCTTGTGCACCCGCTTGATCGCGTCGTAGGTGTCGCGGCCTTCACCGAGCCTGGCCCATGCGCGACCTTCTTGCGCAGTGGCCTGGATTTCCGCGGAGCTGCCGCGGGGTGCGATCTGCTGCCCGGTCTTGGATAGCTGCAACGCGCGGCGGTAGTCCCTGTCGGTGAGCGCCTGCCATGCCTCAGTCGCGTAGCGCCATGCGTGGATCTCGTCGTGCCCAGCATGCCAGGCGAGGCTCGCGGCGGTACTCAGCCATCCTCGGGCTGGGCGGCGCTGCTCCAGGTCAATGTGCAGGGTCGCGGCAAGCAGCGCCAGCCATCCGCCGACCACGAGCAGCCGTCGGCGCTCGTTGAGAGTCGCCCGGGGGTCGGTAAGCCGAGAGACATAGCTCAGGTGTAGGCGCACCTGGTCGAGCAGCTCGGCAGGTGCGGTGATGGGGTAGGTGGCAGACGGTGATC
>QHBY01000323.1:576-2789 GCA_003244245.1 Pseudonocardiales bacterium | reverse complement strand
TCCAGGAAACTCCCGCTAGGTCCGGGTCGCGGTCACCAAGGTCGTCCAGCCCGGCCTGCAGCACAGCAAAAGAGCGCACCCAATTAGCAGTGAAGAGCAGCACATTAGCCAGCTGGCTGGCCAGTCGAGCGCGTGCTACCGGGTCGGTGGTGGCCTGCCAGGCCTGCTCCAGATGCACCACAGCAGCCGGGTCACGGGCGATTCGTTCCGCGCCGCCTAGCTCCCCCAACACCGCAGCTCGGACAGATTCTGTAGGCGGTTCGGCCAGCGCCCGGCGTAAATAGGTCACCGCGGTCTCGGGAGCGCCCCGTGCCAGCGCTGCCGCAGCAGCCACTCGCAACGCTCGGACGGCATCCGGATCGCCCGCCGGCTCACCGGCCAAGAGCTGCCCAGCAATCTGTTCAGGCTCGGCACCCTCACTGGCTAACAGGTGGGCGGCACGCGTGTGGGCCTGGAAGCGGACACCGGAGGGGAGTTGCTCATAGACCGCCGTGCGTACCAGCGGATGCACAAACCGCAACGGCCGACCGGCGGCGAGCAGCTCGGCGGTCACCAGCGCATCAGCCGCGTCGATGGTCAGCTCGGCCAACGCCGACGCCAGACGCAACCCACTGCCCTCACCCAACACCGCCACCGCTTGCGCCAACCGCACCGCTGCCTGGTCCAACCGTCCCAACCGGGCCAGCACCACCCGCTCCACCTGACCGGGGACCCGCTCGGCAAGACCGGCCGCCTGCGCGGCACCAGGCGCCACATCGTCTGCGGCCAGATCGAAAATCAATTCGCGCAGCACGAATGGATTGCCGCCGCTGATCCTCGCGCACGCTGAGACGAAGGTCGGATCGGGCTGGGTACCCAACCCCTCACAGATCATTTGACCCACCGCGGGCTCGCTGAGCGGGCCAGGACAGAGAATCAGCACCCCACCTGCGGCGAGCAGCTCGGCCAGCAGCGGGGACTGTCCCGGACGCGGGGGGCGGGTGGTGGCCGCGACCAGCACCGGCAGTCCTTCCAGCCGGTGGCACAAATAGACCAGCCATCGCAACGACGGCTCATCGATCCATTGCAGATCATCAATCGCCAATACCACCGGCCCACCAAGAGCAAGGTTGGCCACCAGCCAGTACAGCCCATGCAACGCCGCAAACGAATCGCCTGAGTCCCCGTCCAGGCTCAGCACCGGACCCGCCAAATTCGCCGCACCGGCTAACAATTCAGCCCGTTCAGACTCGCCGGCACGAACCACGCGCGCCTCCAGTAGCTGGCGGACCACACCAAAACCGAAGTCGCGTTCCAGTTCACTGGCCTGCGCGGTCAACGCCTGCACTCCATGTTCGGCGGCGTGCTCGCACAACACCCGCACCAGGGCGCTCTTGCCGATGCCGGCAACCCCTTGAACGACCAACACCCCCCCATGCCCCCGCACCAGGGCCGCGATCGCCTCTTCGATGCGCGCCAGCTCCCCGCCACGCTCCAACAGCCCTCGTGCCGCCAGCCGCGTACCCGCCGCCATACCGAAAGTGTAGGGCCCCAAACATCCGGCACCGGACCCCGAAACCTCCGCACCCCGACCCGATGACCCCCACCCCCACCCCCACCAACGCAACACTTGACAATGCCTCCGACACCACGTCATCGACGCGCTTATCGACGGGAGTGTGATCTTCGGTGGCACTGATCACGGTCCCGTCTGATGTGGTCGGTGACGGTGTCTGGTTCCGCCACACCGAGACCGCAATGACCGCCGGCTTCTAAGGAGGAATCAGTGAAAGCACGAATGCTTTCCACGCGACAATCACCCACCGGACAGCAAACGTCACTCAAGCGCGTGGAACATGAGTTCCCCACAGACGCTGACCTGATCTTGCTATGCAGCTTCCGAGCGGACCTTGACGGCGAACAGACCTACGACCAACTGCGCAAAAACCTACTCGCTGAGGGCTTCCGCGCACCCCTCGATCGCTACCTGATCCGCAGCAGCAGAATACTGCAGCGAGTATCCAGGAAGCGCTACCGTCTCCTCGGGTATCATCCCTGATTGCCCTCCGCTGACTGCAGGTCATCCCTTAGGCCTGGGCGATCTGCCGGGTGGTCAAGCCACCGACGGCGCGTAGCGTGACGGCCACCGCGGAGGCCGGGGTCAGCGACGGATGGGCGCACAGGAAGAAGAGCTGCAACGTGTCGTCTGTTGTCTCGGTCGGTCCGGGCGGCGG
>QHBY01000323.1:378-508 GCA_003244245.1 Pseudonocardiales bacterium | reverse complement strand
CTGCACGGCGTCCTCGGCCGTCGCGAAGTCAACTCCGCGATGCACGAGGACGCCGATCACCGCGGGAGTCAGCTCCCGCACCAGCAGTTCGTCCATCACCTGATCTGTCACCTGATCTGCCCTGGCCGGT
>QHBY01000323.1:0-252 GCA_003244245.1 Pseudonocardiales bacterium | reverse complement strand
ACGAACGTGCCCTCGGGCGAGAGAGCCTGGCCCTCGACATACTCACCGCTGCCCTCGAGTCGGGTGGCGAAGTCGGCCATGTACTGCAGGTGATCCTCGATCTCCTCTGGGGTCCACTGGTCCATCGGGACGTCGTTTACGGCCTCGGGGGCGCCGCGGTAGTGCTTGAGGAGCAGGTACTTCGTCATGCTGGGTCTCCTTCGGTGTGGTGCGGCCGCGGTGGCCACATCTGCCCCTGGGACGGAGCCGCCA
>QHBY01000322.1 GCA_003244245.1 Pseudonocardiales bacterium | reverse complement strand
CTGGTGGACGGCCGGGCGGAGATCACCGGACGCGTCGAGGTGGGGCAGGTCTATGTGGACGGGCTGTCGGTCGGTGACGTGGGGGACTCCACGCTGTCCGACCGTCTCATCCTCGGTGAGGGTGGGTTCATCGCGATCACCGTGATGGTCGTGGCCGCGACCGGCCGCGCGGTGGCGCCACCAACGATCTCAGGCCGAGGTTTCTCCGACGACCCCAAGGCCCTCGACGGCGTTGTACCACTGGTGGAGATGGAGTTGGCCCGCACCGAAGCGGAGGGGATCACCGATCCACACCGGATCGCCCAGGCAGTGCGGCGCGTAGTGGGCAAATGGGTCGCCGACACCTACCGGCGCCGGCCGATGATCGTGCCCACGGTGCTGCCCGTCGGCTGAACCCTTGGTCGCCCTTCAAGTACCGCCAACCCCCTATCCCGCTGCTCTTTTCGACTACCAACCGCCGCGGGCTGGCGGCTGCGAGCGGCATCACCGATGCACCGTGCCACAGTGACAGTCGTGCCCGTTGAGGCTGCTGTGGCGTGGCGTGCTGATGTGGACGGGGACGGACGGGCTAGCGTGTCGCACATGAGGGGGCGGAGCTCCACAAAGGCCACGGCCGCGCGGTCCCGGGGCGCGGGGGCTAACCCGAGGCAGCGGTCGAGCCCGCAACGTCCAGCCCGCCGTCCAGCGGCCCGAAGTGGACGGGGCCGCCGCGGTGTGGGCGGTGCATGGTCCCTGCTGGCTCGCGGTATCGGTGGACTTGTCAGAGCGCTGGGGCGAACCCGCGAGCTTGAACCTGAGCACCGCCGCGACGGCCTCGCCCTCGGCCTCGTCGGGCTCGCTGTGGTCGTCGCCGCTGCAGTGTGGTGGACCGCCGGGGGGCCGGTCGGTGCCGGCCTCCAGCGCACGCTGGGTGCCCTGGTCGGCGCCGCGTCGGTGGGACTGCCGGTGGTGCTCGCCGCGGTCGGAGTGATGCTGATGCGCACCGAGCCCGACCCGACGGCCCGGCCTCGCCGCACCGTCGGCACGCTGCTGCTGACATTGGGAACGCTCGGCCTGTGGCATCTCGCGGCTGGTGCCCCCGCGGACGGAGTGGGAAGGTCTCAGGCTGCCGGCGCAGTGGGTTTCCTGGTCGCAGATCCGTTGGTCGGCGGGTTCACCATCTGGGTGGCGGCGCCCCTACTGGCGTTACTGGCCGGTTACGGGCTGCTGGTGTTGACCGGGACACCGGTTCGGGCGGTACCCGAACGGATCCGCCGGCTATGTGGAGCACTGCCGGATCAGGACGCCGACACCGATGCAGCCAGCACCGGTACTTCTGATGGCGATACCGGGGTGACGAGCGCCGATCCGACCACCGCGCGGTTGCGTCGCCCGGCGCGGCGTAGGCAGGCTACCCAGACCGAGCCGGATTCACCGGACGCTACCGCCGCGGCAGCCGTGCGGCCCCAGGCAGAGCCCGCCGCGCTGGTTGAAGGACCGGTCCAGGAGCGAGCCGCCAGCAAGCCCGGGTCAGCGACATCCACGCACCGGGTGGTCGAGGGTGACTACCGGCTTCCGCCGCCCGATCTGCTGCTCAAGGGAGACCCGCCGAAGGCTCGCAGCAAGGCCAACGACGTGATGATCGAGGCGATCAACGGGGTGCTCGACCAGTTCTCGGTGGACGCCCAGGTTACCGGGTTCGCCCGTGGCCCGACCGTCACCCGATACGAGGTTGAGGTCGGTCCCGGAGTCAAGGTGGAGAAGATCACCCAGCTGACGCGCAATATCGCCTACGCGGTGGCTACCGACAATGTGCGGTTGCTGGCCCCGATTCCGGGCAAGTCCGCTGTGGGCATCGAAGTCCCCAACAGCGACCGCGAGATGGTGCGGCTGGGTGACGTGCTGCGCGCGCCGACGTCCAGCCGCGATCACCATCCCATGGTGATCGGGCTGGGCAAGGACATCGAGGGTCACTTCGTCACCGCGAACCTGACCAAGATGCCGCACCTGCTGGTAGCCGGTTCCACCGGCTCGGGCAAGTCGAGCTTCGTCAACTCGCTGCTCGTTTCGCTGTTGACCCGGGCCACCCCCGATGAGGTCAGGATGATCCTGATCGACCCGAAGATGGTGGAGCTCACCCCCTACGAGGGCATCCCGCACCTGATCACACCCATCATCACGCAGCCGAAGAAGGCGGCCGCGGCGCTGGCCTGGCTGGTGGAGGAGATGGAGCAGCGTTACCAGGACATGCAGGCAGCCAAGGTGCGGCATATCGACGACTTCAATGCCAAGGTGCGCAGCGGGGAGATCACGGCGCCGCCAGGCTCGCAGCGCGAGTACCGCCCCTATCCCTACATCATGGCGATCGTCGACGAGCTGGCTGACCTGATGATGACCGCCCCGCGTGACGTCGAGGACGCCATCGTCCGGATCACGCAGAAGGCCCGAGCAGCCGGGATCCACCTCGTGTTGGCCACTCAACGGCCCAGCGTCGACGTGGTCACCGGACTGATCAAGACCAATGTGCCGTCCCGGCTGGCCTTCGCCACCTCTTCGCTCGTCGACAGCCGGGTGATCCTGGACCAACCCGGCGCGGAGAAGTTGATCGGCATGGGCGACGGGCTCTACCTGCCGATGGGCGCGTCGAAGCCGGTACGCATCCAGGGCGCCTACATCGGTGACGCCGAGATCGCCAAGGTCGTGGCCTACGCCAAGGACCAAGCCACCCCGGAGTACACCGATGGGGTCACCGCGTCCAAGCCGGGAGAACACAAGGAGGTCGACCCGGACATCGGTGACGATCTCGACGTGCTGCTGCAGGCCACCGAACTCGTGGTGACGTCGCAGTTCGGCTCGACGTCGATGCTGCAACGCAAGTTGCGAGTCGGGTTCGCCAAGGCGGGCCGGCTGATGGACCTGTTGGAGAGCCGGGGCGTGGTGGGACCCTCGGAAGGGTCCAAGGCTCGGGAGGTCCTCGCCAAGCCCGATGAGCTCGACGGACTGCTGTACATGCTTCGCGGCGGCGACCCAGCTAGCAGCGACGAGACGGACTGATCAAGTCGATATCGCTCACAGTTCGAGGAGCATCCGGCTGTTGCCCAGGGTGTTGGGCTTGACGTAGGGCAGGTCGAGGAATTCCGCGACGCCTTCGTCGTGCGAGCGGCGCATCTCGTCGTAGACCTCCGCGGTCACCGGCGTCCCTTCGACTATCCGAAATCCATGACGAGAGAAGAAATGCTCCTCGAAGGTCAACACGAACAGGCGGCGCAATCCCAGCAGCCGCCCGTGCTCTACCAGCTGCCTGACCAGCGCGTGCCCTATCCCTTGACCGGCAGAATCCGGGCGCACAGCCAACGTGCGGATCTCGGCCAAGTCCTCCCAGAGCACGTGGAGCGCGGCGCAGCCCAGCACCGCGCCATTCCGTTCAGCCACCCAGAACTCCTGGACGTCCTCATAGAGCGTGACGAGCTGTTTGGTCAGCAGCACCACGCCGGCGTAGCAGTCCACCAGGTCCTTGATCCTGCGGACGTCCCCGACCCTCGCCCGACGTACGGTGATCGGAGTAGCCACAGGCCTGAACATATCGGCGGCCCATCAGGCTGGGACGTTGGTTGCCGGTCGAGACGTCGAGCAGAGAGCAGACTTCGTCGGCTGCCCAACCCCCCACGTCGCGCAGCACCAGGACGGTTCGCTGCCGCTCGGGCAGCGCGCGGATCGCCTTCTCGAGCGCGACGCGGATCTCGGTGGCCAGTACAACCGCCTCCGGAGAAGGCTCCGGCGCCATCACGGGGTCGAGTGAGGCGCCCAGAGCGTCCCAACGTACGGGGGTGTGCTCCCGGACGCCTCGCGTGCGGGCGGTGTTGAGCAGGATCCGCATCAGCCATGCGGCGAGCCGGCAACGGCCTTGGAAGCCGTCGATACCCCGCAGCACCGCCACCCAGGTGTCCTGCACGACCTCTTCGGCAATGGCTTGATTGGGCACGTACTGCCGGGCCAGCCGCAGCATCAGCGGGGTGTAGCGGCGGACCAGAATCCGGTAGGCGGTCTCATCCCGCAGCCGAAGGGCCTCGACGAGGTCCTGCTCCTCCGCGGAGTTGGTAGCGGTGCCAGACACGGCCGGGGCGGGTTGGTAGTCCTTGAAGGGCATGCAACCACGCTGGTCGCGGGGGGCCGGCGGGTCGGTACTCGGGAGACCTTTCACCCGGGTGAGAGGTCCCGGGGTCAGTACTTGTCGTCGCTGGTCGACCACTGTCCGGGGTCGCCAGCACCCGATCAGCCGAGCTCGCTGTACTGCTTCGACGCGGGAGGAGGCGCCCGTTTGCGATATAGCAGGCGGCTGTGTGTCTTTACCGTGTTGAGCACCGCGCCGATCTCGCGTTGTGACAGGATTCCGGCCAGCAGCGGCAATAGTTCTCGCTCCCGGTCACTGAGCGTGACCACCGCCGCAGCGCGATCATGCACCCAGGGCTGCGCGGCAGGCGCCATCGCGCGATCGCAAGCGCCGTCGTGTGGCTGAACTCACCGAAGGCATCCTACGTGACTGGCACGGTGCTCACCGTCGACGGCGGTTACCTCGCGCGCTGACCGCCCGGCCCCCTCCGGGAGGCTGAGGATCGTGTCGATCAGGTGCTGGGTGCGGGTCTGGGATCGCATCCATGACGGCAGATCCAGCAGCGCCATCACCTCGCCGGCGAGCACCTCGCCAATCATGTTCGGCCACAAGCGCTTGGCCTTCGCGGCGGCGGCCGCAGCCATGCGGTGGGCGGCGTACGGGTCGACGACGTCGTGGGTATCAGGAATCTGTGTGTCAGACACTGAAGGCCTCCTCAGCGCTCGGCCGTACTCGGCGTTCACCAAAGCCCAACGATTGCGGCTGGGCACAGTCGCGAACGATTCGCCGCCTGCGCTTGCGCGAGGGTTAACGATCACATTCGGGGGTGACACGGTCTCGACGCGGCCCGGCAAGCGTGTGACGCTCGGGGGGTGGCCTCGGCCGAGCAACAGGTCCCCGCATTGCGGCGGGAACTCGGATTCTGGGGCACGGCGTCACTATCCATCGGAGTCATGGCGCCGACGCTGGCGATGTCCATCACCGGGTCCGCCGCGGCTGCGCTGGTCGGGGCGGCTGCTCCGCTGGCCTTCGCCGCCGCCGCGGTCGGGGTCCTGGTGGTGCGCTCGGGATTCGTCCGGCTGTCGGCCGAGTTCTCCAGCGCAGGATCCGTCTACACCTTCGTCGGGCGCACCCTCGGCCCCGAGTCGGGTTCTCACCGGCTGGGCGATGCTAGTGTAGATAGATGTGTTTC
>QHBY01000321.1 GCA_003244245.1 Pseudonocardiales bacterium | reverse complement strand
GCGGTGATCCGATCCTGCGTGGCGTTGCTGTTCGGTCTGTTGCCCTCCGGTGGCCGCGGGCAGCTGTGGTCGACGCTGGAATCGGTGCTCAAGGCGGCCGCCTCGATCGTGGCCTCGGTGCTGTTCTTGACGGTGTTCCTGGTGACCATCCGCGCGTTGCTGCAAGACAACACCGAATCGCTGCTGGGCCGACTGGTCGCGATGGATCTGCTGGCGGTGTTCGGGTTCGTGTTCCGCTCGCGGCTGACCAAGGCCGGGCACCGCGCCGCCAGCAGAGTCGCGCAGGCGATGGCGCACTCCCGGCACACCGGCGTCTCGGGCGGCGGTGGCTGGCTCAAACCCGCCGCGGCCGGTGCCGGCGCAGGCTTCGCCGCGGCCGAGCTGTGGCGCGAGAACCGCCAAGAGATCTCACGCCACCTCGCCCCGGCCCGGCACGTCGGGCACAAGGCGGCGGGCTTCGGCAGCGCGCTCGGTCGGGTGGCACGCCCAACCACACCGCCCGCCGAAGTCGCGGCCGGCAACCGCGGGGCCGCGGCCGTCGGCCCGGTCGGTCCGGGCACCACCACCAACGCAGGCGGACCCGCTCGAGCAGGCGGAGGGCCCGGGGTGGGGCAGCGGCTCAAGAACGAGCTGGCCCGCACCAAGACCGGCCGCGCGGCGATCGTCACCGGCAAGGTCGGTGCCCGCACCGGCAAGGCCGGCTGGGCGTTGACCCTCGGCGCGCCGGTGAGCGCCACCCGTGGCGCGGCCAGAGTGCGCGGCGTGGCCGGCGGCACGAGCTCGGCGGTGCGCTCGCGGCTGAGCAGCGCCGGCACCTCGGCGCGTGAGTACGGCAGCGAGTGGCGCCACTCGGTCGGCGCCGTGACCGGCGCGTCGGCGGCCGCGCGGCACCTGACCCGCACCAGCACCGCGGTGGTCGGGCTGGCCGAACACACCCGCACCGCCGGCGACCAGCTGCAGTCCCGGCTGTCCTCCGCACCCGAAGGGCAAGCACCGGGCGGCCGCGAGTTGGTGGCGGCCGCGAAGTCCCGCCGCTCGAGCAGCTGAGCGGCGGGACACCGGTTGTGACCGCGCCCCAGCTGATCGCCCGCACCGCGGCGGCCGCCGCCCGCGCCGCCCGCAGCAACGGCGGCGGTGAGAACGAAGCCACGGATGCGGGTCCCGCGCGGGGGAGGCATTCGGCGCTGATCACCTTCGGGGTGCTGAGCCTGCCGCTGCTGTCCGCGCTGGCGATCCCGGTGGTGGTAATGAGCCTGTTGGTCAACGGCGGCGGCTCGAATGCCACCCAGGCCGGCGGCGGCTACGGCACCGGCCTCAAACCGGGCACCGTCCCGGCCCAGTACGAGGCGCTGGTCGCCCAAGCCGGCACCCGCTGCGACGCGGCGCCGGCCTCGATCATCGCCGCGCAGATCGAGCAGGAATCCAACTGGGATCCCCGGGCCGTGTCCTCGGCCGGCGCGCAGGGCATCAGCCAGTTCCTGCCCACCACGTGGCCCAGCTGGTCCAATCCCGGCGAGTCACCCTTCGACCCCGCGGCCGCGATCCCGGCCCAGGCGAAATACGACTGCGCGCTGGCCAGCCAGATGCAAGGCGCTCAGGCCGCCGGCACGCTGCCCACGTCGCTGGACGTGACTTCGTTGATGCTGGCCGCCTACAACGCCGGGCCCGGCGCGGTGCTGGCCGCGCACGGCATCCCAGACAACGGGCAAACCCCGGATTACGTCTCTCGGATCACCGCCCGCGCCGCGCACTTCGCCGACTCCACCGGCGCCGCCGCCCCGGCCGGCTCGTTCGCGGCCAAGGAGATCTCCTACGCCAAGGCCCAACTGGGCAAGCCCTACGCCTGGGCCGGCGGCAGCTACACCGGCGCCACCCGCGGCGTGTGCGCCCCCGGCGCGGCCGCGAACGACTGCAACGTGATCGGGTTCGACTGCTCAGGCCTGGTGATGTTCGCCGCCTACCAGGCCTCC
This sequence comes from Pseudonocardiales bacterium, assembly GCA_003244245.1. GTDB lineage: Bacteria > Actinomycetota > Actinomycetes > Mycobacteriales > Pseudonocardiaceae. The sequence goes on along the minus strand of QHBY01000321.1, from coordinate 3,001 downwards.
GGCGGCCGGATCCAGCTCCCCCACTTCGCGGACAGCCAGACCCGGCCTGGCGCACACGCCACCCTCGTGCCGCGTGCCCAGCTGCAACCCGGGGACCTGATCGGGTTCACCAACCCCGGCGAGAGCATCGCCCACCACGTCGGCATCTACCTGGGCAACAACCAGATGATCAACGCCCCGGAGTCCAACGCGAAGGTCCGCATCGACGACCTCACCAGCGCCTACTACCAGGCCCAGCAATGGAGGGTGGTGCGGTTGCGATGACCCGCCGCACACGTCGCGGTCCCACGGCCGTCTCGGCGCGCCGGGCGGTCACCACCCTGGCCTGCCTAGGCGCCGTGGTCGGCGGCATCGTCGCCTCCTGCGGGGTCCACCAGCAGGCCAACCGGGGCGGCGGCGCGCGGAGCGCCGGGCACGACAGCTCGCCGCCCCTGGCCGCGCCGCCGGCGATCGCCCAGAACCAGCCGAGCAGCGCCACACCAACGTCGACGAGCAGCATCTCGACGAACTCCGTGCCGAGCTCGTCGACGGCGCCGTCGGGTGGCGGGCCACCCGCGGCTGCGGCGCCGTCCCCCACGGCCCAAAGTTCCGCGACCCCGGCCGCGGCCGCGGTGGGCGTGGCGCGGGCCTGGGCTGCGAGCGACACCAACTCCGACGCCGACCCGAACGAGACCACCCGGCGCGCCGCGGCCTGGCTGACCCCCACGCTGGCCGCGCAGGTGCGCGCCTTCCACCCGGCGGCCGCGCCCGGCGCCCGGTGGGCGCTGTGGACCGCGCACCGCGCGTACCTGCGGGTGCAGGCCCGGCTTTCGGGTGACGACCATCCCGCCGACACCGCCACCGGCGCGGTGCGTGCCGTGCTGGTCACGGCGACGCCGATCGGCCGCGACGGCTGGCGCGGACCGGTGGACCGCTTCGTGGTCATCGTCTCGCTGGCGCGAACCCCCGCCGGGTGGCGCGCCGCCGCCATCACCACTGCCTGACCGAGCACCCGCGCGCGGCATTCAGCATCGAGCGGTCACCCAAGTGACGGACTGGCACCCACGGGCGGGGGGGAGCGGTTGTCCCGGAAGTGGCGCCGCGATGCACGTAGTCCAGTGACGGCGGCCGCCGGCAGGAGAAGGGGACCAGGACATGGCAGCAGTTGGCCAGAGCGGGATCAGCTATCTCAGGGTGCTACCAGCGCGGCGTGCGGGCGCGCGGAACGGTGGCGACCCCGTCGGCGGCGCTCCAGGGTCCGGAACGGGTTCCGTGCCGGGGTCCTGGGTGGGGTCCGCGCTGAGGTCCGGGCGATCGTTCGCGAACGTACGCGTACGTCCGGCGATCGTTCGCGTACGCGGGTGGGGTGCTGGCTTGACATGTCTTCTGCGTCCTGCGGTGCCCTCCGGGTCCGGTCTGGTGCCCGCATGACTCCGAAGCCAACTGTGTTCCTGATGCCGGCGGCGGCATCCAAGTCCGATGGTGGATGGGAACTGCCCTCCGGATGGGCCAAAGGCGCGAAGCACCTGCGGCACGTGCTGGAGAGCTGGACCATTCCGGCTGCGGTGACCACTGCGGTCGTGGTCAGTGCGGTCTTGTTCATTCGTTGGTGGCTGGAGTCCAGGGCTCTATCTGATCGGGTCACTTTCGAGCTTGTCCCTTCTGATTCGTTCGATCCGTCTTCTGATGCTGTCTCGGCGTTCGGTAAGCAGTTGGCTCGGCTTCGTCCGGCCGTGAGCCTGGTCCCGAGGCGGGGGCTGCCGCTTCGAGTGAGCGTGACGGCAGGCGCGGACGGGGTGCTGCATCACCGGGTGACGGTGCCGGCGCGGGCGGTGTCGGTGCTGCGCTCGGCGTGCCCGGCGGGAGTGGAGCTGCGTGAGCCCGGCGCGGACGTGGAGCCGACGATGGCGGCGTGGCGAGCCAAACGCGGTCTCACGCCGCGACCGGCGGCCTCGGCTGGCATGCACGACCCGGGCGACGTCGCGGACGGCACCGTCACCGAGTCTGACGTCAACGAGTCTGACGTCGACGACGGTGGCGTCGGGGACGGTGTCGCGACCGGCCGGGGGGAGGTGCCGCGACCCTCCCGGCGGCGCTGGCCGCTGTCGCGCCGCGCGGCTGCGGCCGCGGAGGGTGAGCCCGACCCGGGCCCCGGATCCGGGGTCGAGGCGGGGGAGGTCGAGGCACCTGCCCTGCACACGGTGCGGGCGGAGTTGGTGCTGTCGGGACACAGCAGCCTGCCGCTGACCAACCCCGGTCTGGATCCCGATCCGCTGACGGCGTTCGCGTCCGCGGCCGCGGCGATCGCCGACGGCTCGGGCGGGCAGATCGAGGTGCACGTCGACCTGCTGCCGATCACCGCGGCGAAGGCCCGTGCCATGCGGCACGGCCGGGCGCCGTTCGGCGGCCGCGGCCCGGGCTCGGCCCGCTCGGCCGACGCGGGCGGGTGGAGCCGGCGCCTGGGTGACCCGGCGTGGTGGGGCAGCTGGATCGAGCCGGCGCGCGCGACCGAGCAGGCTCGCCGCGGCGCCTGGGGCAAGGGTTCGGGCGGGGGAGGTCGAGCCACCTCCCGCGCTGCCGGGATGCAAGGCGCCCTGGAGGACCGCAACCGGGCCAAGGCGGTCGCGGCCAAGCAGAGCTCGCGTGATCAGAAGTGGCTGGTGCAGGTGCTGCTGCGCGCGCACAGCGAGCATCCGGACGTAGCGAAGATGCAGCTGCGCTCGCTGCTGGCCGCCTTCGACCAATGGTCAGGCGACAACTACTGGGTCACCGCAGGGGTGAACCTCGGCCCGCTGCAGCTGTCCTCGGCGGATCGGTGCTGGCGCCGGCGCGGGTTCGATCGCCGCGTCGAGCGCGGCACGTTCCGCCCGTCGCGTCCCGGCTGGGTCACCACCAGCGAGATCGGCGCTCTGCTGACCCCGCCGACGGCCCGTTGCGGAGCGTCGAACGTGCTGCGCTCGATCGGTGCCATCCCGCCGGCGCCGCGCAACTTGCCGGTCTACACCGGCATCGGTGACCGGCA
>QHBY01000320.1 GCA_003244245.1 Pseudonocardiales bacterium | reverse complement strand
AACCCGAACATCGGCATAATTGGCAAGGGGCTGCGGTTGCGCCGATGATGGGTTGCGCGGCGGCGGTGATGCTCAGCATGACGCGTCGCCGGTCCTGGGAGTCTTGTGTGCGGTGGACTAGCCCGGTGTGGGTCAGCCGATCGATCATCGCGGAGGTGGCCGGGGATCGGGTACCCAGGGCCTGGGCCAGGTCGGTGAGGGTGACCGGGGCGAGCGCGCTGATGAAGTGTAGTGCGATCAGCTGGAGCAGGGTCATCCCGTTGCCCGCCCACACGGTAGGGCTGGCGGTGACCACCGCCTGTAGGTGGGCGAGGAGCCAAGCGGCATCCTCGACCGTCTCCACCCCGGCGTCCTGGCCACCGCGCACCGGTCGAGCGCCGGACCGGGCGCGCCTTGGGCCTGCATTACCCACGCGGCGGAGTCAATCACCAAGGCGGGCCCGGGCGGCGCTGGGGCGGACATGTCGATGACCACGGCCTGCCGCCGCAGGCGCCGCTACCACGCCCTCACCTTCGCTGACGCGGGGTCATTCTGATCACTTCGCATCGGCATCGGGCATCCAAGTGCCCCCGTGCACCCATCTCTAGCAGGCCGACGACGACCACAGCGCTGCCAGAATCGATGAAGAGGATCCCCTCGCTGTGCATCATGCAGTGTCGGTGACGAAGCGACGTTTACTGTCGGCTGAAGTGGGGTAACTGACAGCAACCACGCTCGGTCTGCGGAGCGGGCGGCGACCCGTTAAGGCCAGTCCCAGCGGAGCTGCTGCCACAGGCGACAGGGTGCGGTCCCCACAAGGCGCAGGTCAACCAGGAGAGGGAAGAAAGGACGGTGTTTCATGACCGAGTCAACGGGTGCGGTGGTGGGTGTGTACGCCTCGATGAAGGACGCCGAGCAAGCGGTGCGGACCCTGCTGGAGCAGAAGGTGCCGGCCGAGCAGGTGTCGATCGTGGGCCAAGACCTGCACAGTGAGACCCACGTCCACGGCTTCGTTACCACCGGGGATGTGGCCAAGACCGGAGCGAAGACCGGGGCCTGGGTGGGTGGGCTGTTCGGTGTGCTGACCGGAGCGGCGCTGCTGTTCATACCCGGCGTGGGTGCCCTGGTGGTCCTGGGCCCACTCGCCGCGGGAGCACTCACCGCCGCCGAAGGAGCCGCAGCCGGTGGCGGACTGGGTGCGGTGCTGGGACATTTCATCGCCAAAAAACACGTACCCAAATACAGCCAACACCTCCAAGAAGGCAACTACCTCGTGCTTCGCCACCAACCGCAGGCCTCCGACACCCAGCTGCTACAGCAAGACACCACCCCCATCGAGGTCGAACACCACGAGGCCCTGATCACCACGGCGACCCCAGCGGTCTGACAGCGTGTGAACCCACCGCCGCTGCCGCGGCAGCGCCCGATGGTTAGACCCCGCCGCTGAGTGGCTCACCGGAAAACGCGCGGGGGGAGAGGGGTCCCTTAACTGACATCTCCCTCCCCCTCGTGCGCCGGTGGTGGGGACATGTCGGTGGTTTCCGGCCTGGTGGTGTCGACGGTGGCAGGATCGGCGAGGAGCTGCTCAGTGGTGGCGACGATGATGCGCAGCGCGCTGTCGTCGCTGAGCCCCAGTGTGCTGGCCAGGGTGTGTTGATCCGCGCCGGATAGGGCCAGCTTCACCGCGGCCCACACCGTCTCCAGCGGAGCGTCGAGGTCTGCCAGGCTGTCGGGCAGCCCGCTGTCGGCCCACTGCCGCGGATGCTCCCGCGCCACGACGTGGACGGGAAGCTGCGCGGTGTCACCCCACGCCTCCGGTGTAGGGCCCTGCCCAGCGGATCGGGGCGCAACCGTGTCCATGGGCTGACTCCTGTGCCTGACTGATCATCCGTGGACCCCCAGGGACCCTCCGGTGGAGGATGGCGCGGGTGCTCATCTCGCGAGGAAGGGATTGAGCGGCACCGAGGTGGAATGCTGGACGCGGTGATCTGGACGTCGGCGCGCGTCTTCGACCGTTCCTGCGGGGTCTGCTCAGGTGGTGAGTTGCTTGAAGTAGCTGTTGATCGACGATGCCCCGGTCGCGGTAGAGGTTTCTGATTACTGGGGTGATCGTATCGGTTCCTCGAGCCGGGAGCTGGGCGGAGTCACCCGATCACCTCAGCAGCGGGTTGTCCCCCGAGCGGGACCCAACAAGTTCCGCGCGTTGTCTGTTCGTGAGCACGTGACCCGGTGACCTCACTCGTTTGACGCAACATCGTCCGAATAGGTCGTTTCGATCGATCTCTGCAGCACACAACCGGGTATGGACGGGCGCTCAGCGTCCGGTCAGGTCGAGGGAAACCTTCGTCACACTCGTGGAAGATCTGGGGAAGTGAGGTGGGTGCGCCCGGGACTCCGGGCGCACCCACCTCCGGGATTATGCCTATTTGAAGGTGCCTTGATTTTTTCGCCGGCCTGCTTGAGGTTGCCCTTGGCCTGATCCGTTTGCCCTCAGCCTCAAGCCCGGGGTCGTCGGTCGCCCGACCCGCGGCCTCTTTGCCTTTGCCTTTGACCTCTTCGGCCTTGTTACTGGCCTTATCCGCGAGACCCATTGCATTCTCCTCCTCCGGCACCCCCCGTTGCGGTGGGTGCGCTCGGTCGAGGCTAGCCTGACGCGGCTGGTGGCGCCCGGTTTTGTTCGTCGCGTTGAGCGAGCGACGGCGATGACGAGCGGCGGCGGCGGGGATGGCGACCAGGGCACACACGATGCCCAGCAGGGGCACCGCCGAGCAGGACCGCCACCACGGTCACCAGCGCCGATATCTTCAGCACCCGGCCGAGATCCGAGGAACGAGCAGATAGTCCTCGGCGAGGCGGTAGGCGAGGAAGAACCCGGTGGTGACATGCAGATGGGTAGCGACACGCTCAGCGCGACCAGACACACCACCATCCCCGCGATGGTGGAGCCGATCACCGAGACCAGGTCCAGGATCGCCACGAAGATGCTCAGCAACAGCGCATAAGGCACCCCACGATCACCAGAAATTCGAACGTCAGTGCCCCGGCGACCAGTCAGATCACCAGATTGCCCAGCACATACCCACCAACCTTGGCGAAGATCGCATCGCCGAGCAGGATCGCGCGGGGACGCCGGAAATGCGGCACCAGTCGGTAGAGCGTCGCCCGGATCCGGAGCAGGTCGCCACGAAATACCATGGTGAGCACGACCAGGATCAGACCGTTGGCCAACACGCTGACAGCACCTGGGCCGCCCCGAGCAGGCCGTTGACCAAACCGAAGGCGTCCCCGCTAAGGGCCCGCTGTAGGCGTTGCTGCCCATGCAGGCAGGGGGTTGTTCCCAGCGGAGAATCCAGCGTAGCGGAACTGAGGAGTGGTGATCGTCGGTCGTTGGCGGGGTGTGCCGGTCAGATCACCTGGAGAAGGGCCTGCATCTCACTGATCTGGGCTTGCTGGGTGCTGATGATCTGTTGGGCCAGGGTGCGGGTGACGGGGTTGGTGCCTTGGGCCAGCTCGGTCTGGGACATGTCCACCGCCCCCTGGTGGTCGACGGTCATCGTCTGGAGGAACATCCGGTCGAACGCGGCGCCACTGACCGTCCCGGGCATCTGAGTGTTCCCCGTGCCGCCGATAGCGCCCGTACCGCCGGTGGTGACCGGGGCCGGGACCCCCCACTGGGTGAGCAGGGCGCTCATCTGCTGGGTCTGCGGGCTCTGCTCGGCCTCGATCCGGGCGGCGAGATCCTTCACCTGCGGTGAGGTCGCCTGGTTGCGCGCCATCTGCGCCATCGAGATGGCCCGGGCCTGGTGCAGGATCATGTTCTGGAGGAACACGACGTCAGCTTGGTTGTGCGGTGGCTGACTGCTGGCCGGTGCACTGCTCGCGGCCCGCGGTGGTGGTGGGCTTACGGGAGCGGGTTTGCTGCCGCAGCCGGCAAGTAGCGCCCCGGCCACGGTCCCCGCTGCAAGCACGCCGGCCACTTTGTGGATACGCATCGTTGATCGGTCTCCTTGAGTAAATCCCGCTGTGGGCACGGATGAGAACACTCTCACCAACCGCAACGAGATGATCGCGCCAGTGAGACGCCAAGCCCCGGCCGCTCACAGCCGACCAAGCCCGAGGTGACGAGCCGCAACGATGTCGACGGGACCGATTGCCGACCGGCCCACTCGTCCAGCCACCGGGCGGGACCGGCTTGGGCTGCACGGACTAGACGCCAGACCAGCCCACTAGCAGCCCGGGACCGCGGCGAGTTCCGCCAAGCGCGAGTGCAACATCAGCCCACCATCTGGACCCGGCTGCGTATCGCCAATTGAGGGAGCCGAAGATGACTGGAGGAACGAATCTCACCCCTTCCTCCCGCACCGCGTCGATGTCAGGCTGTGCTAGCACGGATCCCGTGATGTCACCGAAGGAGCCGTTCGATGTTGTCGCTCCCGCGTGAACTGGCTGATCCCGTCGAGCAACTCCGTGCGACACTCCTGAGGGCCAACGGTTCCGAGCAGACCTGCATGACCAACGCTGTGGTCAGCGAAGCGCACGACACGAACCGGCTCCCGGAAGTTCAAGCGATCATGGCCAGGTGCCGGCAGGGCTCAGCTGCCGCCGCCACAACAGTGATCGACACCTTCCGCAAGGAATGTTTCGAACTCGGCACGCAAGCCACTTCCTCGGCCAAGACAGCACTGCTTGCTGCTACCGGCGTGTTCCATAGCGTCAACGACCTCATCACCGCCATCGAGGACTACCTGGAAGCCAACAACGACAACCCGAAACCATTCGACTGGACCGCCACCGCCGAGCAAATCCTCGCCAAGATCGCCCGCGGACGAGTCGCCCTCCAGCAAGCGTAAAGCCAATAATGAGACACTACATTAGTCATATGACCCTCTCGGTCACCGTGCCTGCGCGGATCGGGACACGCACTGCTGCCGGTTGCTCCTGTGGTCCCGTGTGATCACCGCGTCTGGGGTGGAATTCGTACCGCTACGACCGTGGCGCGGCCAGAGACCGGTGCTACGCGGCACGGTTGTCAGTGAACGTGAAATGCTCCCGCAGTCCGGTGGTTTCCAG
>QHBY01000319.1:4789-8862 GCA_003244245.1 Pseudonocardiales bacterium | reverse complement strand
CAGCTCGGGCGGGTGCTGGACGCCGCGGTGCGTCCCGAACCCGTGCGAGTGGCGATCTCCGAGGCGCAGGGGATGCTGTGCGCGGAGGAGGTCGTGGCGCAACGCGCCCTGCCCGGCTTCGATCAGGCAGCGGTCGACGGGTATGCGGTGCGCAGCGTGGACGTCACGGAGGTCCCGGTGACGTTGCCGGTGGTCGGCGAGATCGCGGCCGGCTCGCGGCAGCCGCTGCGGCTGCAGCCCGGCCAGACTGTGCGAGTGGCCACCGGCTCGGCGTTGCCCACCCTGGCTGACGCGGTGGTCCCGCTGGGGCATACCGAGGACGCGAAGGCTCACGCGGCGCGGGTCACCGTGGCGCGGTCGGTGCCGTCGAAGGCCTACGTGCGCCGCATCGGGGAGGACGTGCAGACCGGCGACGTCGCCGTGCGTCCCGGCGCGATGATCGGCCCGGCGCAGGTGGGGCTGCTCGCCGCGGTGGGGCGGGCCAAGGTGCGGGTGCACCCGCGGCCCCGGCTGTCGGTGCTGTCGGTCGGTGAGGAGCTCGTCGACGTCGAACGTACCCCGGGTGCCGGGCAGATCTACGACATCAACTCCTACGCGCTGGCCGCGGCCGCCCGCGACGCCGGCGCCGAAGTGCATCGGGTCGGCATCGTGCCCAGCGATCCGTCCCGGCTGCGCGAGGCGGTGGAGGGCCGGCTTCTGCTGTCAGAGATCGTGGTGGTGACCGGCGCGGTCGGCGGGGCGGTGGGCGACGAGCTGTGCGCCGCGCTGGCCGAGCTCGGCCAGCTGGATGTGGGGCGAGTCGCGATGCACCCCGGTTCGGTGCAAGGTTTCGGCCGGCTGGGCCCGGACTCGGTGCCTACCTTCCTATTACCGAGCAATCCGATCAGCGCGCTGGTGGTCTTCGAGGTACTGGTCCGGCCGCTGATCCGGCTCGCGCTGGGCAAGCGAAATCCCCATCGCCGCACCATCACCGCGCGGCTGCTGTCCCCGGTGACGTCCACCGAAGGTCGATCCGGGTTTGTCCGCGGTCAGCTGCTACGCGATCCCGATACCGGGGAGTACCTGGTACAACCTCTTGGTACCTCCGGCGCCCATCTGCTGGCATCGCTGGCTGAGGCGAACTGCCTGATCCTCATCGATCCGGACACCATTGAGGTGTCGGTCGGCGAGCTGGTGGCAGTGAGCTTCCTCGCCCAGCGTGGATGAGGCGTCATGTTCGGGCCTGGACCTGATGGTCGTCACCCCGGCTGGCCTGCGCGGCTGGGCCCAGTGCAGGTCGCCGCGGGAGAGGTCATGTTGCGCCCCGTGCGGCTGCGGGACGGCCCGGTGTGGAGCCGGCTGAGGCTGCGCGATGAGGACTACCTGCGGGTATGGGAGCCGGATGGGGAGGGCGCCTGGGCGGAGCGCTTCACCACCATGGTCTGGCCGGTGATGTGCAGCGGGCTGCGCGCGACAGCCCGGCGGGGCCAAGCGCTGCCCTTTTCCATCACGGTGGACGGGGATTTCGCCGGTCAGCTCACGCTGGGCAATGTGGTGCGTGGTTCGCTGTGCTCTACGTGGGTCGGTTACTGGGTGGAGTCGGGCGCGGCAGGGGGTGGTGTGGCGACGGCGGCGGTGGCGCTGGCGGTGGACCACGCGTTCGGGCCGGTCGGGCTGCACCGGGTCGAGGCCACCGTGCGGCCGGAGAACGCGGCCAGCCTCCGGGTGCTGGCCAAGCTCGGGTTCCGCGATGAGGGCCTGCTGCGCCGTTACCTGGAGGTGGACGGCGCGTGGCGGGACCATCGGCTGCTCGCCCTGACTCAGGATGAGGTCGGCACCGGGTTGGTGTCACGGTTGGTCCGCTCAGGCCACGCCCGCCACTTGTGATCTCCGGCGCGCCTCCGGGATCGGCGAGTTCACTGTGACTACCGTGATGCACGCGGTGATGCAGGCAGCTCAGGAACGGCGGACCGGGTAGGGGGCGAGGAGTGCCCAGCTCGCTGATCTTCGCGGCGCTGGCGGCGGCATGGCTTGTCGTCCTGGTCCCGATGATCGCGAAGCGACGGCAGGAGGTGGTGCGCACTGCGGAGTCCGCGCTGGCTTCTCGGGTACTGCACCGGCCGGGCCCTCCTCGTGCGGCGCACGAGCAAGGTCAACAGGTGCGCATGATCGATGAACGGATCGCGCAGCGGGAGTCAATCTTGGACGAGCATCGGTACAGATCGGGTCGCGGTGGCTATGACCCAGAGGTCGCCGCACAGTTAGCCCGGGAGAAATACGCGTTCCGGCAGCGAGTGGTGCTTGGTCTGGCGGTCGCTGCGGTGGCCAGTCTGGTGCTGGCCTACACCGTGTCAAGCCTGCTGTGGTGGATGCACGCGGCGCTGGATCTGGCACTCGTCGGCTACCTTGGTTATCTGCGCCGGCAGGTGCGTATCGAGGACGAGGTGCGACGCCGGCGGGCCGCGCGGGCGGCCGGGCCGCGAGCCGGCGGGCCCGATCCCCACGACGTCCCCGTCGAGTTCGCTCCCAGCGGGGAAGAGCCGGGGCAGGAGCCGTCTGAACGGCCCGCTGCGGCATCGCCGGTGCCCCAGCACACCGCCGTCGCCCTGGACCTAGACGATGAAGACCCGACGTTCGACGAGCTGCAGCCTGCCTTCAAGCCGCCCCACCGTCGGGCGGTCGGTGAGTAGACGACGGCCGCTGATAAACTCGGTGCGCATCGCGGGGGGCTGTAGCGCAGTTGGTAGCGCGTCTCGTTCGCATCGAGAAGGTCAGGGGTTCGATTCCCCTCAGCTCCACACCAGGTCAGCGGCCCTATCCAGTGATCTTCTAACCGGGCACTTGGCCCCCGTACAGCAGTAAAGTACAGCAGCAGGTCACCCACTGAGGCTGTCCCCCAACCGCTTCAATGCAGATCGGGTGGCACTTGATGATGCTTGGGCGTAAATCTCCATGGTCACTGCGATCTGTGCGTGGCGAAGGATCTGCATGACCTCGCGGGGATGCACGTCCAGGTCCACCAGCAGCGTTGCGCAGGTACGGCGACCATCGTGCACCGTGATCTTGCGGACCTCGGCTTTCGCGCAGCGCGCATCCCAGGAACGGTTGAAGTTGCGCGGCTCGATCGGCGTGCCCCACTTGGTCGTGAAGATCAGCTTGCCGCCCTGCCACGCCGACCCCGCCAGTGCCCTCGCGTGAGCCTCCTCCACCTTCCGCAGCCGCAGCGCGGCGACACAGACGTCCGGCAGCGGCAGCGTCGCATCGGATGTAGCGGTCTTGGTCTCCCGATGCAGCAATTGCCGACTCACGCGCTGCAACTGACGGCCAATCGACAGCTCTCCGCCGTCGAGGTCGACGTCATCCCACGTCAGGCCGAGCACCTCACCCTTGCGCAGACCGAGCACGAGAATCAGCACGTAAACGGCGTAGAGCGGATCACGCTCCGAGCGTGCGGACTCCAGGAAGTGCCGGGCTTCTTCACTACTCCACGCCTTGCCCTTGCGCTTACGAACTGACGGAACCTTGATCGAGTTCGCCATGTTCTTGGCAATGAGGTCCTCACTTACAGCCTGGGACAACGCGGTACGCAGGCAGGCTCGGACATCGCTGACTGTGCGGGACGACAACCGAGCCTCGCAGCACTTGCCTACTGCACAGCATCGGCGCTTCTTGTCGAGACGAGCGGCATCCTTGCCCTGCGCGCAGCACTGACAGGTACGGGCCACCTCATTGATCCACGTCTGGACGTCCCGCACGCTCAGACGATCAAGGCGTCGATCACCGAGCCGCGGGGCGATGTGCAGGCGGACAAACAACTCGTAATTGACGTACGTGGCGGGCGCCAGGTTCGGCCGCACCACCTCCTCAAGCCAGTACACCAGGAACTCGCCCAGCTTGGGCACACTGGTCGCCACCGGCCCCTGCCGCGCCCGCTGCTGGAGCTTTAGCCACTTGTCATGCACCTGCTCCCGAGTCTTTCCGTAGATGTACTTGCGCTGCCGCTGCCCATCGGGCTTGGTGACCCACGTGTAAGCGGCGAAGCCGTTCCGATAAGGAAAGATCGAACCCTCGCCGTTCGCTCTGGCTCGCGTACT
>QHBY01000319.1:0-4744 GCA_003244245.1 Pseudonocardiales bacterium | reverse complement strand
CGGTGGCCGCCGTCTTTGAGCGAACGGATCTGCCCGGTAGCGACGAGCAGCTTGGTCTTCGACAGGCCGTAGCCGAGCTGCTCGGCGACCTCGGCCACGCTGTGCCATTTCGGCGCGCATCGCGTAGCGGCTCGCAATTCCTGTAGCTCGTTCACTGGTGCTGTCCCTTTCCGGTGCTTTGTTGGTTGTCCTCGTCATGCGGCGTCGCGTGCGGCTTGTCGCCGTTCGCGGGCGCGGGCGGCAGCGGACAATGCGAGGGCGGCGTCTCCGGCGGTGAGATAGCCGACCCCGGTGAACTCCCAGTGCGAGACGACGAGGGTGGTGTCGTCGTCGAGCAGCTCGCGTACGTACTCGGCGGCCTGGCGCTGGCGATAGGCGCGTCGTTCGCCGCGGATGGCGCCGAGGGTGGTGGAGTAGCGGCGGCTCTTGGAGGCGAAATGGCCGTGAAATCCCAGCATGTGAAGCCACCGGCTCAGCCCGTTGTAGGTTTCGTGGTCGCCGAGCTGCCAGCAGGTCTGGACAAGACGTGTCACGTGGTCGCTGACGTCGAGCAGCGGCAAGGTCTCCAGGGTGATGCGCCGGTCTCCGAGGCCGAAGTCGTCGGCGCTCTTGGTGGCGTATTTAGCGATGTAGGCGGCCGCTCGCTCCGGGGTCAGCTCACCGCTCGGACCGCCGTTGATCGGTTGGGTGTCGGTCTGCTCCCCGAATCGCAGATCAAGGGCTGTCCCGTCGGGCATGTCGACGGTGAGCCGGACCAGGCCGGCCGCTTCGCGGATGGCGTCCGCGAGGTCGGTTGCGTCGAGGTTGACCTGTGTCGGCCCGAAGTCGGTGCCGGGTCCGTCGAGCCGGATCAGGGCGTGGAAGTGGACGACGGCGCGGCGTTGGAACTCGGCGACCTTGACAAACGACAGCCGGCACCGCGCGGTGAAGTCCTTGGCGGTCAGCCCGGCCCGCCGGGCGAGCACGCGCCGGAGTGTGATGGTGAAGCGGCGCCACAGTTCGGGGGAGTGCCAGTTGAAGGCCGCGTGCGCGGGGTAGTCGTAGCAGTCCGGGCATAGCGGCTGGCCCAGCTGCGGATCGTCCTCACCGTGGATGGCATTGCACCAGGTCGGCCGGCCGTGGCGGCACAGCGTGGGCTTGGCCCGGGCCGGGCGGCATCGCGCGTGTTTGCCCTGCCGGTCGGTGCGGGTGGTGTGTACCGCCCCGAATCCGGGTGCGGTCAGGGTGGCGAAGACCAGTGGGTGAGCCCGGATCGTGTCCGGGACGCCCTTGCGGCCGCCGGCGGCGCCGGCGTAGAGCAGTTGCCACATGTCGCCCGCGTACTCGTAGGAGCATGACGGGCAGACTGCGGCTCGCCGGTTGCCGCACCGGATCATCAGTATCCGGTCGGGTTCGTCGTCGGTGGAGTACGTCGACCGCTGCCCAGTCGCCGATTGGTGGACGACGCGGCCGCGCAGGCGCACCGGTCGGGAGCAGTGGCCGCAGTGGTGGAGTTGTTCGGACCAGCGGTCGAAGTCCGGCCGGCCGGCCCGGTGAATGATCTCCTCGACCACCGGGGGTGCCAGCTCGATGAGTGGGGTCATCGGGTCACCCCCTCGCCACGGGGAAGACGGTGTGAGGTGTCGGTAGCCCAGGTGCGCAGCTCGCCCAAGGTCACGGTCCGGTGCCCACCGGGAGTCAGATCGCCCACCAGGGCCGGGTCGTGCCCGGCGCCGCCGAAGATGGTCACCTCCACGGTGCCGGCCGGTCCGCTCAGGGTGCTGGCCATCGACAGGTGCACCCGGTCACCGGAGGGCAGCCGCATTGCTTGCAGGGTGACCGTAGTCAGGGTGTCGGCCCAGGCCAGCAGCTCAGCGGCGATGCTCGGCACGGTCAGCGAGTGCACCTGCACTGTGAGACGCGATTGGTGCGCCCTGCTGATCACCTCCAGGGACGCCGGTTCCGGCAAGTCATAGTCAGCCAGATGCGCGGTAAGCAGGTGCGCTGCCTGCACAAGCGTCATGTCGATGGGTGGTGTGCTGATCATGCTCCACCGCCTCGACGGGGCGCGGACAGCGCTGGCACCGCCATTTCCTGAGTGACCACGCCAGCGACGAAGGCTTCAAGGTGTTTGATCGTCTGGTCGGGGACCCATCCGGCGCGTACCCGGAGGGGTTCGCGGATGCCTTCCCCGAAGACGTACCCGACACCGGCCTCGGTTTCGGTGATCCGGTTGGCCCACGCTCCGCGCTCGTAGGCGCCGTCGCCGAGCACCATGCCCACGTGGGATTTGGCGGTGACGCGTAGGCAGATCCGCCGCGGGAACAACTCCCGGACCGGGACGGTGTCCTTGGTGGGTTCCTGGACGTAGCCGCGGACGGTGACGCCCAGCGCGCGGCCTTGGGTGGTCAGCAGGGCGACGCGTTCGGTGATGGCTTCTCGGGTCTTGCGGTCGGTGTAGCGGGTCAGTGCTCCGATCTCGTCGAACTCCAGCAGCTCCAAGGGGTGTTCGGGGCTGATCGGGACCGACCGCACCCGGCCGGCGAACTGGGTCTTGCGGGCGGCCATCACCGCGACGAGCTCATCGAGCACGCCGAGGGCTTCAGCGCCGGTGACGGCGTAGCGGTGGAAGATCCCCCGCCCGTAGGCCAGTTCCATGCCCTTGGGGTCGATGCCGGAGACCCGGACCAGCCCGTCGCGGATCGCGGGGGCGATGGACACCAGTGGGCACCACATGACCGTGTTCTTGCCCGCTCCGCTGGCCCCTGCGGTCAGGGTGTGGCTGGCTGAGCCGGTCAGCGGCACGTGCCAGTCCTGGCCGTATTCGGTGCGCCCGGACAACACCCGGCGCAGATCAATAGCGGCACCCTGCACACGGGCGAGGGCGGCGAGGTCGGGGCAGGCCACCGGGTCGGCGAGTAGGTTGCGGCGCTGGAAATCGAGGGAGACCACATTGGGTGTTAGTTCGCGCACCTGGCAGCGCGCCACCCCCCGAGCGCTGGCCAACGCCCGGGCGGCGCCGTCGAAGTCCTCCGGTTTCTGGCCGGGTACCAGCCGGAGGCGGACCTCATCCCACGACGCGCCCGAGCGCACGCCCAGCACTACGGGTAGCTGCGCATTGACCTGCTGGCGGTTGCGGCGAATGCCGCGACCGAGGGGAGTCAGTGCCACCACGACGGGCGCGGCGTCGTGCTTGATACCCAGCCCGCAGGCGTGTAGCCAGTCGGGCAGCTTGGGTGCATAGACCGTCCAGCGCAGCCACCACGAGCGCAGATGCCGACCTGCCCAGGCATCGAAGGACACCAGATCGATCAGGCGCCACCCGGTAAGCACGGCCGCGACTACGCTCGCGTTCAGCGCCAGGGACGGCCAGCCCCACCAGTGCCACCAGGCCGTCACCGCCAGCACGGTCAGGCTGGTTCGCCATCGGGTGACAGCCTGCCGGATGGCCCACACTCCTGCCTTGATCAGAAACCACACGGTGATGGCCACCATTGCCGCCGCGGTCAGCGCCTCCGCGACTTTGATCAGTACCTGGCCGATCTTGGCTAGCAGCCACACCACGACGCCCAACACGCCGGCACCGGCGACCAGCATGGCGATCATGCGTGCGTCCATCAGCGCTCACCGCCGGACCGGTCGCCAAGCGGGCCCGGGCAGTTCTGGGCGTGGTCGTCCCGCCGTAGGCTCATGACAGCTCCTCTTGTCCTGAAATTCGGTGGGTGGGGCGGGGCGCCCGGCCGGCCTTGGTTTCCAGGCCCGACCGGCCGGGCGCCGCACTACGGGGCGATGGCCTCAACCCATGCCGTCCACGCGCTCGACGCCTCGTCGCGGGCGACTTCGTAGGCGCCGTAGGCCTCCTGCCAGTGCAGGTAGGCAGCCCTCTCGGCCTCGGCCGCTTCCTCACGAAGCCGCTCCGCCCGCTCGTGCATCTCCCGCAGCTGCCCCAGGTCCAGGCTCATCGTTGACGCGCTCATCACGCACCCCCCGACCCAGCCGCACCCGTGGCAGCCCGCGCCGGACCGGACGGGGTTGTCGGTACCGGGGCGATGGAGTCGGCCCGGAATGCCACCCCGCCGCGACCGTCGATGTTCCATGGCGTCGCGACCAACCTGGCCACCGTGACCAGCTGCCGCTTACCAACCTGCGGTTCCCCGGCCGTGGTGACCTTGATGACCTCCGCGCCGGTTTCGTCCATCGCCACTACCTCGGTCACGTGCAACGGCGCACCGGTCTCCCGATCTGTCTTCTGTCGGCCGTCGTTGTCGTTTTTGGGCTGCGGGGCGCGAGACACCACGAAGTCGACGCCCTCGGTCTTGATTTCCAACTGCATTTCTGGTGTTCCTCCAGATTGGTCGGTGTGGGTCGTTTGACCCGCACGCCAATCAAACGGCGAAATGCCTGCTCCGAGGGGGTCCGCGAGCTAGTCCGCTGCTAGTCCCGTAATCCGTGGCTGGCCGGTAGGCTCATCACGCGTCGATGGAGGGAGAGAGCCAGTGACGGCTGCTGATGCGTCTGCGGCGGTAGGGCAATGCGCGCGGTGTGGTGCGCCTTTGAGCCGGTACAACCCGGATCTCGTGTGCGCCGGCTGCAACCACGCCGACGAGCCCATGCCGGTTGCGGGGGACTGGCTCAGCCGCCCTACCGGGGTCCCGGCTGACGACACCGGCGCGGTACTGCGTGCCTGGCGCGCGTCAACGGGCCGCAACCAGGTCGACGCGGCGCGACTGCTGGGCATGACGCAGCAGAATCTCAGCCAGATCGA
>QHBY01000318.1 GCA_003244245.1 Pseudonocardiales bacterium | reverse complement strand
AAACATATCTGCATACACTAGGTCAGATACCGCAGCGCGGCGACACCCCTCGTGTGAGTGAATATCCCCATACCCATCATCGCTTCCCCAGGACCAGCACGCTGCACTCATCGGTGGAGACCTCCTGTGCGCGGTGAACGCCGGGCACGAGCGGCTACGGATGCGTCGCCGCCGGCGTTGCATTCGGAGCTTGTTGAGTGGGTGAGGTCCGGCGGACACCGGCGGTGTGCAGGAGGCGCTTGACACTCTTGAGGCTCAAGCCGTGGGCAGCGGCGAGGGAGGCGGCGGTGGAGCCTTGACGGTAGGCGGTGATCAGGTTGGCGATGTCGCGCTCATCGAGGCGGTCGCGCAGGCTCCACGGACGTTTCGCGCTCGGTCTCGGGGCACACGCAGGGCTGGTGAGAGCCACGGTGTGGCAAAGCCGCAGGTCAGCAGCTTGTGCCGAGTGCGAGTAAGAGGCAAGCACCTCCACACCAGCTCATGGGCCATATCCGGTGATCTTCGCACTGGGCAGTCATCGGGGCCAGCGGCTGTCCCTGCGCCGGCACGGCCCGTTGACCAGCCAGGTAGCCCTGCCGGACCGTCCCGAGGTGATCTCACCTGAACATGACCGTGTACTGCTCCTCAGTGGCCCAGTCCGCGATCCACGCGAACCAGTCGCCGCTTTTCGCGAAGTCACGCTCCATCCGCAGGGCGACGTTGGCTTTGCGCGGAGCTGTTCCAGCTCGACGCGTTCGGTCTCGGACAGGTTCTTGTCCGGGACCCGACCATTGTCCTTCGGTTCTTCACCCTTTGCCGACGTCATCTCGCGAACGCCGGCACGTCTCGCCACCTCGGCGACTGATCGGCCCGAATCGAGGGTGGAGGCCAACGGCTGGTCCTTGTACTCCTTGGTAAGCGTCGGCGTGCCGCCACCGATTCGCCCCGTTGGCTGTTATCGGCAGCTACGACCGGGTGTCTACAAGATCTGTGAGTGTCGTTGCGGTGCTCCTGGGTGGAGAACCACCAGGCTCGGCGCTGGTGACCCGACGTGACCCATACAAGATCTGGCCGCTTCGGCGTGCCCTTTTCGTGACCTGTCCGTTGTGTTGCCGGCACCGGCCTGGGCCCACCAGTTGGCTTGATCAGAAGCATGTCCGCCCGTGGGCGTGACCCATCACAGATATGCCACTCCGGTGACCTCGACCCAGGCCGGTGCCGACGTTGACCGTGCCCAAGGAAGGACACCTGGCCAATGGCTATGTTGGCAGAAACCGTCGATGGAGTCATCGGGGCGGACACCCACCGCGACAACCACCAGATCGAGATCGCGTATCCGAGCGGCGCCCCGATCGCCACCCGCTCGTTCAGCAACGACAGCGCAGGCCACGCCGAGGCGCTGGCCTGGGTCTTCGAACACGCACCCGGACCGAGGCTGGTGATGTCGATCGAGGGCACCCGTAGCTACGGCGCCGGGCTGACCCGCGCGGCCGCCGCCGCCGGGATCCCGGTGATCGAGGCCGAGCAGCCCACCCGAAAGACCCACCGGGGCAAGGGCAAGTCCGACCCGATCGATGCGCACCTGGCGGTGCTGTTCGCGGTGGGTCTTAACGTCGAGAAGCTGCCCACCCCACGCGCCGACGGCGACCGCGAAGCCCTGCGCATCCTGCTGTGCGCGCGCCAGGAGCTGACCACTACGACCACCGGGCAGATCAACCGGCTCCGCGCGCTGCTCCGCGACCGGGGCGACACCGACCGCCGCCTGGCTCGCGCCCGCCTCACCGATACCACTCTGGCCAGCCTGGCTCGACGCCGCCTGGCCCGCGACGCCCCCCGTGAGCAGGCCGTAGGCCACAGTGAGATCCGCCGCTTGGCCGTGGCGCTGCGCGAAGCGAACCGCGTGCTCAACGCCAACCGCGCCGAGCTAGCCACGATCGTCGACGATCTAGTTCCCGGCCTGACCGACCGGCCCGGGATCGGCCCGGTCAGCGCCGCCCAGACAATCGTGTCGTTCTCCCACGCCGGTCGCTGTCGCAACGACGCCGCGTTCGCCCAACTCGCCGGAACCAGCCCGATCGAAGCCTCCAGCGGCCAGACCCAACGCCACCGACTCAACCGAGGCGCAGACCGAGCACTCAACCACGCGATCCACACGATCGCCCAGACCGGGATGCGCTGCGACCCCACCACCAGGGCCTACGTGGTTCGTCGTCGCGCCGAAGGCAAATCCAAGCGCGAGATCTGCCGCTGCATCAAGCGCTACATCGCCCGCCAGCTCTACCGCACCCTCACCACGGTGATGACCCCCGCCATCGCAGCACCCAGCGCATGAACCAGCACCCCAACGAACCCCCGGAATATCGTTACACCCCCACCCGTGCCCCGGGTCCCTGCCCGGACCACCCCACATGTCTGGTCCTGCGCTGTGCGCGATGGCTCTGCAACCGCACCTTCCACCTGCCACTGACCCAGCGCGGCCAACCCCGCCGATTCTGCAGCCCCCGATGCCGCGTCGCCGAGCACCGCAACCTCCACATGTGAACACCACCCCGGGCTGGCCCCACCAGCTCACGCGAGAGGAGGAACCGCATCAAACGATCTTGACACACATAGAAGCGTCGCGAACGGTCCACGTGCACGCTCGCGCCCTGCCGATGGTGCTACCTCTGCTCGCCGCCAACACCGAACACCGGCTCGCCGACCAACTCGACACCCACCCACAAGACCATAAGGACACCGGTCACCCCCGCAACCTGCTTCAACTAGATGATCTATTCCAAGGGG
>QHBY01000317.1:2313-2560 GCA_003244245.1 Pseudonocardiales bacterium | reverse complement strand
GCCGAGCAGGGCGGCGTACACCGCCTTGGCCGTCGCCAGGTCGGACACGGGATGCAGCACGGTCTTGATTCCCTGGGTGGAAGAGCCGGTCATGGTCACTCCTGAAGTCGTGGGTCACATCGACCCTGTGTGTCTTGTCGAGCTTAAAGACGAACGGGAAGCCCGGAAATCGACGTGCCGGGCTGGTCGGCGGGGCCGACCGTGATCCAGCGCATCCCGCCGTATCCGACGTCGTTGCGGACCTCGA
>QHBY01000317.1:0-2288 GCA_003244245.1 Pseudonocardiales bacterium | reverse complement strand
AGGGATGCGTCCGGGTCGTCATGCGGGAGGAAGTTCGAGTGAATGGTGATGTCCATGGCGGTCACGCTAGCTGCGGCTCGGTGACCGGCGCTTCTCGATTCCTGATCGGTCTGGTCACCTGTTTCGCCACGCACGACGGCATCCCCGCCGTCGCGCGCGCCGCGTGGCGCCGGTAGGTGCTGGGCGGCATACCGACCAGTTCGGTGAAGCCACTGCTGAAGGTGCCCAGCGACGCGCAGCCGACCGCGAAACAGACCTCGGTGACGCTGAGGTCGCCACGACGCAGCAGCGCCATCGCGCGCTCGATCGTGGGCGAGTTCGGCGTCGATATCGACCTCGATCGCGCCGAAGAAGTTGATGTTCTCGCTATGGGCCGGGGAGATGTGGGCGAGCACTTCGTCGTCGATGCGGCGGCCCTCGCGGCGCATCTGCTCCACCGCCAGCCCGTAATACTCTGTGGTCCAGGCGATTACGGCGTTGGTCGCCAAGGTCAGGCACCAGGCTTGTTCGATCTGGGCTTCGAGGTGGTGGGCGCGGATCATGCCTTGGTGGGCGTAGAGCAGGTCGCGGCGCAGCGCGTGCAGGGATTCGCCCTTGTTGAGCTGGCGGGTGATCTTGCGGCGGTAGTCCGGGTCGGACAGGTAGCGGGCGGCGTAGATGGTGCGGCGCAGCGCCCCGCACTCTTTGAGCGCCGCAGCGAGGGCGTTCTGTCGGCCGGACGCGGACAGCTTGCCGACCAGCAGGGAGGCGGTGGCGTGTCCGAACTTCAGCGACCCCGCCAACCGGAGCAGGTCGTCGTAGTGCTCGGCGATCCACTCCAGGTTCAGCTTGCGTGTCAGCAGCGGTCCCGCGTGTGGGAACCGGGACTCCACCTCCGCGCGCGGCCCCGCCCGGTACAGGGTGCTCCGGCCGAGATCCCGGATCCGCGGCGACAGCTGGAGTCCGAGCAGATCGAACAGGCCGAAGTTCGCCAGGGTGATTATGTGGACAAGTCAAGCGTTCCCTTCCTCCTCGGTCTGGGTCTTCGCGACCGCCTCCAGCAGCGCGACGTAGATCGTCTGCATCTCCTGGGGGCGTCGCCAGGCATCCTGGACGTCGGTGAGCTCCTGACCGGCGATCTCGTCGACCGCAGAGCCTGGCGTCAGGACACCGGTTAAGCGCTGGATCGCACGGCGCAGGCGCCGGGTGTGTTCGAAGATCTCCCAGAATCCGGCATCGCCGGCCCAACCCTGTTCGGTGGCGAACCCCCTGGCAGCAACGCGGCCGTCGCCGCGTAGCGGCCCTCGCCGGCGGCGTGAAGGCGGTCGCGGACCTGGCAGGAGTGAAGGGGCGTGCTCGGTGAGCCACTCGCCGAACCTGCGGATGGCGATCTCCAGCTTCTCCACCGTCGCCGGGGCGTCGGTCAGCCGCCGGGCCGCCAGCCACTTGTCGGCAACCGCCTGCATCTGCGGTGGCAGCACCGGCGGCGGCTTCCAGGACGGCATCAGCTTACGCGGCTGGGTGGCGACCTGACCGCGGTGGAACAGCACCACCTGCATCTGATGCAGGTGAGTAATCCACTGCTTGGCCGCGTTGTCGCGGTAATTCTGCGCCGAGGGATAGAAGTAGCTCAGGTCGGCACGTTCGCTGAACAGCCGGATGGCCTCCAGCACCTCGATGATGTGGTCGTTAGTGATCTCACTAACGTGCTGGATCCCGGCGTGCAGCGCGATCCGCCCGACCGTCCACCTCATCGCCTGCCGCGCTGAGCCGGGGTTGTAGCCAAGACTGACAGCTTCCTCGATCAGCTCGCCGACACCCAGGTCGATGCCTAGCGCCGTGGCGGCATCGTCGACCCGGATCTGTCCGGCGCCGAACATCCACGCGTAGTCGTAGGTGACGTAACCGCGCAGGCGAGAAACAACAAGTAGGGGCGGGCATTGAACGAGATCAGGTAGGAAGCGGTCTTCTGCGTCTCATCCGGCAACCGACCGACTCGCTCGACCAACGAGGTGCCGAACCAGCCCGCCATCTTCGGCCAGGCGGCCTTGAACACACGGAAGTAGCGGATCTTCTGGTTGCGGTAACCCGGATGGATGTCCTGGCCGCGCACGTAGTCCAGGTACTCCGACTCGGGACAGTGGCGGCGCCGAGGCCGTCCCGCCGGCGTCATCGAGGTCGCTGCGAATGCGGCGGCCGAGATCGGCCCGGCCATCAGGGCTGCTCGCCGGCGGTGGCGTCCTGGCCGCCCACGCCCGGTTGTAATCGGCCACCACAGCCCGATCAGACTGACGTTCCGCACTTCTCGG
>QHBY01000316.1 GCA_003244245.1 Pseudonocardiales bacterium | reverse complement strand
AAAATTCGGAAACTCCGGCTAGCGCCACTGCGGCGGGTGGCTCGGCTCTCACAGAGCCCGCGGGTTCGTAGGCACGCCCGTCCCCGGCGACCCCGGACTCCTCCCACCCGGCGCGGCCGCAGGCCCATCCCCACCACTGTTGCCGGGAGCCGACGGGCCGTCGAAACTTTCACCATCACCTAAGCCGCACCCTGGCCGACCGAAACCCCCACCGCCGACGCCGCCGGCACCGACCAGCACCAGCGTGCAGCGCCCCTGCGTCACGCAGCTGTTCGTACCGGTGGACCCGACCCGGATCGGTCAGATCCTGTCCAATCTGCTCGACAACGCCCGCCGCCATACCCCCGCCGGCGGACAGATCACCATCGATCTCGCCCAGACACCCGACCGAGCTGAGATCACCGTCACCGACACCGGACCCGGAGTACCCAGCACCGCCCGCGACCGGATCTTCGACCGGCTCGTGCGCCTGGCCCAAGCCCGGGATCGCGATACCGGGGGCGCCGGTCTGGGCCTGTCCATCGCCCGCGGCCTCGCCCGCGCCCACCAAGGCGAACTGAGCTGCCTGGCTCATCCCAACGGCGCCCGTTTCCAGCTCACACTGCCAACGCACGACCGGGCATGCTAGCCGTGCTGCGGAGCGTCGCCGGGTTGTCCATGATGGGTGCGGCAGTGTGAGTCGGAGGGAGCTGACGTGACGAGCAGGGTTGCCGTGTTAGGAACCGGGATCATGGGCGCGGGGATGGCCCGCAGCCTGGTGCGGGCGGGTCTGGACGTCACCGTTTGGAATCGCAGCGCAGACAAGGCCCGGCCGTTGGCCGATGCCGGGGCCAAGGTCGCCGTGGATGAGGCCGAGGCGGTGTCCGGCGCTGACGTGGTGGTGACGATGCTCTTCGACGTCGACGCGGTGGCCGAGGTCATGCAACGGGCGCTGGCCGCGACGCCGGAGCACGCGATCTGGGCACAGACCAGCACGGTCGGCCTCGCCGGCACCCAACGTCTTGCCGAGCTCGCCGGCCGGTACAACCGTGGCTACGTCGATGCGCCCGTGCTCGGCACCAAGAAGCCCGCCGAGCAGGGTGAGCTGATTGTGCTCGCGTCGGGACCGCGCGAGCTGGAGCCCCGGGTGACGCCGGTGTTCGGGGCGATCGGGAGCAAGACGGTCTGGGTCGGCGAGCGGGTCGGTGACGGGCACCGGCTCAAGCTCGCCCTGAACTCCTGGGTGCTGTCCATCACCGCCGCCACCGGGCAGGCCATCGCGCTGGCCCGCGGCCTCGGCGTGGACCCGCAGCTGTTCCTGGACACCATCGCCGGCGGCGGCACCGACAGCCCGTATGCCCAGCTCAAGGGCAAGGCAATGATCGCAGGTGACTTCGCGCCGGCGTTCGGTTTGGCCGGCGCGGTCAAAGACTCCCAACTCATCGTGGACGCGTTGCGGGAAGCCGGCGACGATCCGGTCCTGATGCAGGCGGTCCACCACCTCATGTCGGCCGCCGCCGACGCCGGGCACGCGGGCGAGGACATGGCAGCGGTGGTGTACGCCTTCGGCTGACCGATCCCGCCGCAGTTGTGCCAGGCTCGACAGTGTGACCAATGCTGCGGCTCGCTCCCGGGTGAGCGCCTGGCGATACGCCCTGAGCACCACCAACCCACCCGAGGGTCCGATCGACGCGGTGACCCGCTGGATCGTGGTTTCCCGCGCCGCCGTGCTGCCGATGACGCTGGTCGCCGGGTTGGTGGCGGCGCTGCTCGCCGCGCGAGCGCCCGGCGTCGACTGGCGCTGGCTTGTGCTGGCCGTCATCGGGATCACGCTGGCGCACGTCGCCAACAACCTGATGAACGACCTGTACGACACGAGCACCGGTTCGGACACCGCGAGCTACCCGCGGGCGCTGTATGCCCCGCACCCGATCCTGTCCGGGCTGGTCACCCACCGGGCGCTGGTGGCCTCGGTGTTGGTCGTCAATGCCGCCGACCTGGTGATCCTCGTCGTGCTCACGGTGGCCCGGGGCTGGCCAGTGGTGGTCTTCGCGCTGGCCGGGTTCGTGCTGTCGGTGGCCTACACCGCACCGCCGCTGCGGCTGAAGAAGCGCGGCCTGGGGGAGCCGGACGTCTTGCTGGTGTGGGGACCGCTGATGGTTGGCGGCACGTATTACGCGGCGGTAGGTTCGATCACCTGGCAGGTGTTGCTGGCGTCGCTGCCTTATGCACTGCTATGTACGTCGGTGCTGATGGGCAAGCACACCGACAAGATCCCCTACGACGAGCCGCTGGGAATCCGCACGCTGCCGGTGATGCTCGGCGAGCGGCGGGCCCGGGCCGCGACGCTGGGTCTGATGGTCAGTTTCTACCTGCTCATCGTGATCTGCGTGCTGGTCGGTGCACTGCCGTGGCCGGCGCTGCTGGCGCTCGGCGGGCTCTACCGGCTGGTCACGGTGTGGTCCTGGTTCCGCCAGCCCCGGCCGGAGCGGCCGCCGCGCCCGGTGCCGGTGTGGCCGCTGTGGTTCGCCGCGCTGGCGTTCGTGCACCTGCGGGTTGCCGGCCCCCTGCTCGTCGTCGGCCTCTTCGTCGCTGCGATCGCTGGGATCTGACCGGCTCGGAAACGGCGCGCGAGCGATGACACGGTGGGTGCGCGCGATCAGGCACGGCTGGGTGGTCACAGACCGCGTGCCGGGACCCGACGTCGATGAGTTCGCCGAAGCCAGCGAGGTGGTGGCCGCGCTGGCCGGGGTTCACGGCGCTTGCGACACGTTGCTGGCCGTTCAGCACCCGCATCGCATGCCCGGGGCGTTGGCGCAGGGACTGTCGTTGGTCGATGCATTGCCTGCCGCCCGCCAAGCCCTGGACCGGCTGCGGGCCGGCGCGTATCGCCAGGTGACCGACGTCATTGCGCCCTACCGGGTAGACGGGCCGGACGGCGTGGCGGTCGGGGTGTTGTGCCTGGTCGATTCGGCCGCGGTGGACGTGCACGGGATGTCCTGGGTACGGCACAGCGAGGAGATCTATCCGCAGGTGGTGGTCGAACGCGCCGCGGTGCTCGCCGGGCTTGGCTGCGCCACCAGCGCAGCGATGCTCGTACCCGTCATCGACGGTGAGCAGCTGACCGCCGCCGTGCTGGGCAGCATCGACGGCCTGGGAGCGCCAGCGGTGTCGACCATCGATTCCGGTGGTCGGACCCACCGGTTGTGGCTGCTGGGCCCCGGAGCCGGGCAGGACGCGGTGCTCGCCGCTGCGGCCCGCGGTCCGCTGCTCGTCGCTGACGGAAACCATCGGGTGGCCGCCGCGGCGGCCAGTGCTCGGTCCAGCCTGCTCGCGTTGCTGACCAGCGGCCCGGCGCTGCGGATCGGCGCGATCCACCGGACGCTGGTCGGTACTGGACTAACGTCCAGTGATCTGGCTGACAGCTGGCTTCGGGCTGGGTTGGCGATGCGGGAAGGCAGGGAGCTCGACTCACCGGGCTGTCCCGGCAGCGTGGTGGCCCGGGCATCCGGCGTCGATCTGCTCGTCACGTTGCCGGGACCCGAGTCCGGTGAACCGCTTCCCAGGATTGACCATGGGCTGGTCGAGCGGTTACTCATCGCCGACGCGCTGGGCCTCGACCCGGCAGGTCCCCACGTGCGGGCCCTGCCGCCGGGACATCCCGCGGGGCCGGACGTCGATGCCGTGTTGCAGCTCGCCCCGGTGCCGTTCGCCGACGTGCTTGCCGTACACCAGCGAGGCCGACGGATGCCCCGCAAGAGCACCTATTTCACCCCGAAGCCCCGCAGTGGGCTGCTGCTGGCCGACCTCACCGAGTGACCACTGGCGGTCGGTGCAACTGCACCCGGCTGAGTTGCCCGCCGATGATCTCGACTGTCATCCAACTGCACGTCGGCTGGCGGCGCCGGTCGGTAGGGGAACCAGGATTCAACAGTCGCAGGCCGGTGGGAGCCACCGTGTCCCACGGTATGTGGCTATGCCCGAAGACCAGCACGTCGGCGTCGGGGAAACGGGCGGCGCACCGCTGCTCCCGCCCGCGCGCCGACCCCGTCTCATGAACCACCGCCAGCCGGACGCCGGCCAGTTCGGCGGTCGCCACCTCCGGCAGTTGTGCGGACAATGCCGGCCTGTCGTTGTTACCGACCACGCCGATCAGCCGGTCCGCTCGAGCCAGCAACGCATCCAGCAGCTCAACGCACACCCAGTCGCCGGCGTGCACCACGACGTCGGCCTCATCCACGGCCCGCCACAGCTGCTCGGGCAAGTCCCGGGCGCGCTGCGGGACGTGCGTATCGGCCATCAGCAATAGCTTCACGCGTCCATGGTGCACGGCCGGCTGCCCCGTTCTCCGTCCATGCACCATCGAGCACTATTCGTCCGGCGATGTGACTACGGTGTACTGCGCGCGAAAGGCGCCTACGTAGTAGGCCGGCGACACGGTCGGGGTGAACGTATCCGCCGCAGCGTTGGCGCTGCGTTATTATCCGTAACCGCTGTGTAACCGGATCTCTCGGCACCTAGGTAGTCAACGCCGGTGATCCCACGTAGAACACCACCGGCTTCTTTCTCAAATGAAGCATGTGCCATCTCTCGCCAGTGGGAACCGGCTTTCCTGAAAGGGATGCACGCAGCGCCGAGACGGCGTCGGACTACCTAGACTCACCCTCGAAATGGGCGCTGACCAGCAACGTCGCAGCTCGGATGACGGCCAGGTAACGCCCGGGTGGTAGGTACTGATCTCGCCAACGCCTCAGTGGTTGCTCGCCGCTGACAAAGTAGTCGGAAATCGGCTTCACAGCTAAGTGGTGGGGTGCGACATCTTAGGTGCGAATGCATATTGTCAGGCGCTGTCCTCGCCGTCATGGTGATATTAGCCGAATCGGCAATGAGTTCGGCGAGGTGTTCAGTTCGGGGCCCACTGAGGTCACTCTCTAGGAGGATTTGCATGTCTGACGCATTGAGCTTTGCGGAGATCGACGGACAGCACGTGGAGCTGCTCCCTGCGCGTACCGTGATGTCCATGTTCAGCACGGGCTGCGAGGGCGGCAACGGCGGCACCGGTGGCGCCGGCGGAAGTGCCCAGGGTGGACTGGGTATCAACATCCTGAGCGGCATTGGAATCCTGGGCACTGGCATCGCCAGCGCGGGTGACGCCACTGGCGGCAACGGTGGCAGCGCTAACGGCGGGGGCTGCTGACCAACTCAGCTGAGTTGAGTCGGTGATCACGGGCGGTGCCGTCGGCTAGGGGACGGCACCGCCGAGAGCTGGCGGCAGCGCTCAGGCGGTACTGGGGCAGGCGACTACTCCTCCAGTCGCGCCGTGCCGCCACGCGATCGCGTGATCGCGTGCAATGCCGTCGGCGATGGAGGGGTGGCCCCCTCGCAGCCACCCCTCTAACTAATTCCTCGGTGATTGGCATCGGGGTGAATTGGTATCGGGCCGGGCTGGTTTCCCGCGCCGGAGCTTGCGTGGCACGGCTCGGCGTCTGCCAGGCTCCCGGGCTATGGGCAACGAGCCGCCGGAACTCACCGTCGCAGATGCTGCCGCGTGGCGGGCGTGGCTCATCGGTCATCGCGATGATCCGAGTGGCATGTGGCTGGTCCTAGTACTACAGCCGCAGGCTG
>QHBY01000315.1 GCA_003244245.1 Pseudonocardiales bacterium | reverse complement strand
AGCCTGCGGCTGTAGTACTAGGGAGCCCGTTGAACCTGTGCTCGCGCAAGGCTTCTCGATCGAAGCCCGACCCCAAGATGAGGATCCGATGGGCCGCGACCTGGATTGCCGCCGGTTCAGTGGTCCTGCTCGCGAGTTGCGGCACCGGCACGCCACCGGAACCCGTCCGATCGAGTCCCAGGCAGGCGGCAGGCCCGATTTCACCGGTGAAGAACCCGCGCGATGTTGCTGCCATTGCCCACCGAACATGCGATCTACTGACGTCGCAAGAGGCGAAGGGATTCGGTCTCGATCTGCCGCCGTCACCATCGGAGGGCCTTTTCGGCACGGTGTTCTGCGCGTGGACAAGTACCACGCCTGATCTATACACGGTGAGGCGGGTTTCCATCAGCGTCTTCACCAACAACCCAACCTTAGAAGCCGCCTACAACCAGGATCGCGGCCTTCCCTCCTTCGAGCTCACTGATATCGCCGGCTATCCCGCCCTCGTGTCGAGGACAAACACGGCCCTGCCCATCTGTGACGTTGACATCAAACTCGCAGAGCGGCAGAGCGTCTCGATCAACTACGAGTCGAAAGAGTTGAACAACAACCCGCAACAGTCGTGCCAGGTAGCTAAGCAAGTCGCTGCGGCAGTGGTGATGAATGTGCCGCTGAAGAGTTGATGCGTCAGCTCCCCCTATCGTAGCGAGCCGGCCCGGGTCGGCGCTGGCGAGGATGCGACCCAGTTCTGGGGTGGGCGGCTTCGGTGAACGGGTCGTGCAGCGTCACCGGGAGCTCCAGCAGGGCGCGCAGGACGTCGTGATCGGAAGGGCGGGTGGCCACCGAAAGCCTGCGTCACGTGGTGGGCGTGGCGAGCTGAGGCGGCGCGCGACGAGGCTGCGGGCCCATTCCAGGGCGTAGTCCGTCCAGTCCATCTGGCGCCGCACCCGTCACCGAGTGGGCGCTTTCGCGTTGGAAGCAGTGCACCCCCCGAAAGGGCGTCACTCGCCTCAGCATGATATCAACCGCGGTGACCAAATCGGGTCAAACGACTACAGGGAGTAACTATGGAGCGCAGCACGGTTCGAAAGGTGATCAGGGCGGCGAGCTTGTCCCTGCTGCTAGCGACGGCAACGGGCGTGGCCGGCGTGGAGATAGTCGGAGCAAGCCCTGCTATGGCCCAGCCGGACAGCCCCAGCAACCCGGTCCCTGCCCCGGGTTCGGACCCGACGGACCCGCCGACCACCCCCTCCCCTAGCCCCACTCCCGCCCCCGGTGGCGGCCTCGTTCCCGTCCCCGGCGGCATCGGCCTCCCCACCCTCCCCGTCGCCCCGTGAGTTCCCGGCCGGCCTAGCTTGATGCGGCCGCAGCACCTTCGATCGTTGCTGCGTCAGGTCAGCTGGCCTGACGCAGGAGGAGGTGCGAAGCGGGTATCCCGTCACGTCGGCGAGCTGGTCTTGGAACTTCCAGCGCCGGCGGGGCCGGGTACGTCCGAGGCTCCGCGAGCTGCGATCTGGCTGCCGGGCCGCCGCGTGCGGTGACTATGTCCAGTGCGACCAGGTAGCCGCTGCGGTAACCCGCCTGGGTGGGGTGATACGGCCCGACGGCGGTGGGCACGCTCGGGTCGTTGATTCACGGGTCGGCTGAGCACACCCCGTGGCTGGCGAACTGGTCTCGCACATCGCCGAAGTAGAACCCGAACTGCTGGCTAACGGACTGGATGACGCCATCGAGCACGTCGGCGCCCTCGTTGAGCTTGGTGCGGCGGGCCACGTTCGGCACCCGGGGGTCAGCGCAGCTCGGTGCGACATCGAACACTCGCGGATAGCCGAGCACGACCACTTGGGCGTGCGGCGCGGCCTGGCGGATCGCGGCGTACGTGCGGGCCAGCCGGTCCCGCAGCACGGACCGGTCAAAGGCCTCCGCGGCGTCGACCGCGGCGATGCACGTGCTGTCGCTTTGCGCGGCTGTGCAGGTCTGCAACACGGGCCCGAAGCCCGCGTCGTTGCCGCCAATAGTGATCGTCACCAGGTCGGTGGCGGGCTGCAGGGCCGAGATCTGGTTGGCGAGCACATCGGCGGTCTTGGCCCCGGAGCAGGCGACGAATTCGAAACTGGCCGGGTGGTGCTCGGCGTCCCACAGCGGCGGGTAAGACAGCGGGCTGCGGGCACAGGCCCCGCTTGCCGGGTCGTAGACGCCCGTGCCGACTCCGGAAGAGTAGGAGTCGCCCAAGGCAACGTAATCGCCCGCGCCGGTGGCCGGCGCCGCGCCATTGAAGATCGTGACCTGGCCGGCGGACGCGGTCGAAGGGACAGCCATAGCCACCCCGAAGACGCCCGCCAGCAATGTCGCTGCTCGACCTACCCACTTCGGCGGGCGCTTGCCCATCAGATCCTCCGATTGAAGGGTTCTCAAGGTGAAGGATAGGCGTCGCGGGCGGTGGCTGTCAGTGACCATCGACGGCGAGTCGCTCGAGGGAGGCTGACTCGCGGGGGATGGGCACGGCTAGCATGACCGCGTTTGTGCGGGGCAGACACCGACCGAGACCGGAACCGAAGAGTCCTAGGGAGTGACGGTGTGATGCCGAACGAGTCAGCTGCGGATGGCGCTCCCGAGCCGGCCAGTCCGTTTCCGCCGGCATTTCGTTGGGAGACCTCGGCCCAGGAGGCGCCGACGCAGGTCATCGGCGCGGTCGGGCGCGACACCGCCCTTCGTGAACCGTCCATCGATGAGCGCAGCGAGAACTCGACGCCGCCCTGGGCCGAGTTGGACCCGCCGCCCATCGCCGAACAGCAGAGCGACTGGCTGCGCCTGGGTCCCGAGGTGTTCCAGAGCGAGGTGCCGGAGTCCCGGTCCAAGCGAACCCTCGGGATCGCGGTGCTGGCAGTCGTCGTGCTGGGGCTGGCGGGAGCCGCGATGGTGTACTTCCTGACCGGGGGATCGTCGAACCGGACGGGTAGCGGGCAGGTCACCGCGCCCCAGACGACGACGGCCCCGCGTGTGCAGCCTGTGCTGCCCACCGTCCCGGCGGCCGCACCACCGGTGACTGGCGTCGCCCCGGTGACTGCTCCGGCGGCACCCGTGGCCACTCCCGAAGCAACCGGGAGCCCGGAACCTCCACCGATGGCTCCCGCGGCACCGCCGCCTGCTGCACTTCCCCCGAGCCCGCCACCGCACCGATCGGCAGGCAGTGGCACTCAGGGACGCGCCGCAGTCCCCGCACCTCACACCGAGAGCCGTCCTACCTCCGAGGCACCCCCGGCGCCTCCGGCGGACACGTCCGCCCCTGAGGGGTTCACCAGGGTGCCCTCTAAACCGTGGAACCCCCAGCCACCGCAATAGGCTGCCGGTGTGACCACGCAGGCCGTCCGCCCAGCGACGGTAACGCTCGCCGCTGGAGCGGATGTGCTCGCGGTGCTGGTGTTCGCCGCCGTGGGGCGAACCTCCCACGCCGAGGGAGTCAATGCACTCGGGGTGCTGATCACTGCGGTGCCGTTCCTGCTCGGGCTGCTCGTCGGATGGCTGGTTGGCCGGGCGTGGCGCACGCCGCTGCGGCTGCCGGTCGGGGTGGTCGTCTGGGTCGGTACCGTGGTTGTCGGTTTCGGCGTACGCGCGGCCTTCACCCATCGGCTGCCGCTCACGTTCGTGCTTGTCGCCGGTGCCAGCCTGGCGCTGTTCCTGCTCGGCTGGCGGGGCGTGACGCACCTGATCGCCCGCTCGCGCCGCCAGAACGCATGACGCACTATCGGGACCCCGGCCTCATGTGGGCCGGTACGCCGGACAGATCGCGCCACAGCAGTACGCCGTCCACCGCCTCGGGTTCCTTGCCGATGAGCTCGGTGGTCTGCCTGCGCAACACGTCGAAGTTCCGCGCCGGACCCAGCACGACCGTGCACGCCTTCCACCGGTGCAGCGCGGCGACGAAGTCACCGCGCATCTGCGAGGTCACCTGCCGCGGCCGGCCGTCGACCATGATGTCGTGGAACAGCGAACCCGTCCTGCTCGGTTGGCCGCCCACATAGGCATGCCCGTCGGAGCCGGGGCCGATGAAGTAGCCGCCCGGCATCGCGAAGGACATCCCGGCCGCCTGCTGCCACAGCATCGGATCGGTGGAGCCCGCCTGAGGGAAGGGCAGGATCAGCGCACTGCCGCCGGGACAGGCCAGGTCCTCGGCCGCCCGATCGGCGAAGAACGCCGGCACCCCCGGTGCGTCGCTACCCGGCAGCGGGGCCGGGATCAGCGGGATGAATGCGATCGTCACCGCCGCCACCCCGGCCACCCCGACCGCGGGCAGATGATCGAACGCGTCGTTCAGCGCGAAGGCCAGCGCCGTACCGATCAACCCGGCGGTGAACAGAGCGAACCGCGTCGTGAGAACGTGCTCGAACCCGGGCAGCTCGTCGACCAGCTTCCACGGCAGGAAGACGCCCCGCTTCGCACCGAAGATGGTGAGCTGCTCACCCAACGCCAGCACCGCCACCGCCAGCGCCACCAGCAGTGGGATGCGCACCCGGGGATTGCGCCAGCGCAGCACCAGCACCAGCAGGCACAACACGATCAGGGGCCAGCCCAGATAGGCGGTGTGCTCCTCGAGCCCACCGGCGAAGGACTTGGCCCGCACGATGGCCGAGCCCGTGGCGAACACCTGCAGCCTCGTCGCCACCACGTAGCCGGCCAGGTCGGTCGAGTAGTACGAGGTGTTGAACGGGCTGCTGTGCTGCCGCAGCGGACCCAGCAGCTGATAGCCCAGCGGTATCCCGGCGACCAGCACGAAGGCGCCCAACGCGACCAGCGCCCTACCAGCGAGCACGGGGGCCCGACCCAACACCACCCTCGGGTAGCTGATCACGAGCATGAGCAGGAACAGCACGAGGACCACGCCGGTGCCGAACAGCACCTCCTCACCGATCAACACCTGCGCGCCCGCGGTCACGCCGAGTAGCACGGCCAGCTTCAGCGGCGGATCCTCGCTGATCATGATGCGTACGGCGAGCAGGATCAGCACCGGCGGTAGCACGTTGAAGACCAGGTCGGGATGGCCCAGCGCTTGGGCCATCATCGCCGGGCTGAAGCCGAAAAGCAGGCCGGCCAGCGCGGCCGGCAGCACCCGCACCGACATCGAGCGAACGCACCAGTACGCGGACGCAGCCGAGCCGGCCAGGCCGAGGGTGGTAACCACGATGACTGTGGCCAGCCCACCGAACAGCCAGGTGACCGGGGCGAACAGCAGGCCCGGCAGGACCATGCCGTTGTTCCACATCAAGTTGACGCCCGCCGGCGCGTTCAACCTGTCACTGAACAGCGGGAACTGGCCGTGAAACACCGCGTGCGGCGTCCAGTCGAGCAGCCAGGCGAACAGCGTCATGTCGCCACCGTTGATCCCGGTGATCCGCATCCCCAGCGGTGTCCACCACGACCAGGTGAGGAACAACGCCAGCGCCGCGTAGCAGGTCAGCACGATCACCGTCGGCCAACGCGGGGCTTCCGCCTCGCGCAGGCGGGAACCGAGAGCCCGATCATTCACCGTGGTCATCGGCCAGCGTCCTCCTACAGGTTCGAGCGAACGCAACTTATGCGGCCGGTATCGGTCTCGAAGGGCGCGGGTGTCAGTCGCCGGCTTCTGCTACACGTCGCGCACGCCGAGGGTTGTGCGGCTATTGAGGAATCGGATGCTCATGCTGGCCACTCTGGTCCCCGGCGGCGGTGGCGCGCGATCGCGGTGCCTCGGTCAGCCCCGTCGCTGAGAACGGCGAGCAGCGGTCACAAGATCTCACAGATTATTTCGGGCACATGTATTTCGGTGGGTCGCTCGGCTCTCCTCCTACCGTCCACGGAAAGACCGAGGGGAAAGGAGCGATCATGACGACACAACCCGCCCCTCGCTCGTCGCTGCCCGGCAACCACGTCGCGGTGCAGCTGCAGTGGTACCTCCGCACCCTGTCGGCATTGGGCGCAATGAGCGCGCTCGTATACGCGGCACTGCTCGGCTGGCGCACCAACGCAAACGGCGTTGTCACCGCGGCCGCCTTCGCCGTCGGCTTCCTCTTCGCCACCTTCGCGCTAGCCGGCGTCGTCCCAGCGAACATCAAGATCGGCGACGTCGAAGTCAAGCTGCAACAGGCCAGGGAAAACGGCGCTGACGAGGGCCGAGTCGAAGGACTCGCCGCTGGTACCGCCATAAGCAAAGGCGTCGCGGCCGGTGACCTGGAAGTTGATCAGGTCCAGGCGGCCCTGCACGCTGCCCTGACAAGTCCGGAAGCGCTACGGATCGACGGCATCGACCTGCCCGTCGCACACCTCAGTCCCTCCGCAGCCGAAGTGAAGATTCAGACGGTGGCGGATGCCCTGACCACGGTGGCCAAGCACAGCGGGCGTCCCACCTAACGGGAGCGTCCGACGGGACGGGATACCCGCGCCACCCTGGTGACCTAACCCTTGTCGCGCCTGGCGTCGGCCATCGAAGGATCGACAGTAGGGCTGCTCTCCTGGCTGGGACCGCTACACCAGCGACCCGCGGACTCGCCGCACGGCGCGCAGGCCTGGAACGGCGGGCGTCGTCGCGTATGGCGGGGCATCGTGCGGCGAGCCGTTGGCTACCCTGTCGCCCATGCAGGACGAGGAAGCAGGCAGCAGCCAGGACGCGACCGGCCTGGAGGGCACGCTCGCTAGGGTGGAGCGTGCGGTGGAGGCCAGCAGCAAGGCCGTCGCCTCGTTGGCCCGTGAGCTCAAGCGCGCCCGCGCTGCAGCCGCGTCGGGCCAGCTGCGGGAGTTGCACCGGGCTCTGGACGTGGTGCAGGCGATGGCCGGTGACGTCGTGAAGCGGGTGGGCACAGCGGCCGCTGCCTACGACGTCGACGAAGTCGACATGCTCGCCTCCGGTGCCTACGCCAAGGAGTTGCTCGCCGCGGCCGAAACCGCGGACGTCGCCATGTTCGCCGAGCACGACCGGCTGCTGTGTTACCCGTCGATCGTGCGGGTCTTGCCCGGCGACGCCGCGCTGGAGATCGACCGCAAGCGGGCCCGCGGGATCAGACCGTCGGTCGTGGTCGCCCAGCTCGCCAAGGCACAGCGGGCCGGGCCCCGGTTCAAGCCGGCGCCGTTTCTGGCGAGTCTGGTCGGCGCCTACGACCTCGTGGTAGCCGGGCAGGGCAAGGCGCCGGGCGCGGTGGTACGGCTACTCGACGTCTACGCCGCGCTGACGCTGCTGCCCGGGCAGTCCCGCGACTACACCCGCGCCGAGTTCGCCCGCGATCTGTACCTGCTCGACCAGAGCGGTGAGACCGCCGGTCCCGGCGGGCGGCGGCTGCGCTGGGCGGCGAGCTCGGGCACCCGCCAGGCCGGGATGCTCACCACGGTGGCCATGAGCGGGCAGCAACAGCGGTACTGGGGCATCGCGGTCGAGTCGGGCCACAGTGAGTCGGGCCGTAGCGAGTCGGGCCGTAGTGAGGAGGACACAGCATGAGCGAGATCCGCGGCGGCCTGCCCGCGGGCGGGATCGGGTTGGGCCCCGAGGAGTACGCCGAGTTCGTGTCCAAGGAATACCTGGGCGATTACGTCCGAGCCGGCGGGGCCGCGGTGCGCTTCGTCGTGGTCGGCAGCGACGAGGTCGCGGTGCGCTGGCATCACAGCCTGGCGTCCATCGCCGACGCTGAGGGCTATCTGTGCGTCGGGGTGGACGCGGCGGATCACCGGGTGCACCTGATCGACCAGCTCTTCGCCGCCGTCGCCCGCCAGGTCGACTGGTGCGATCTCGCGCGGCGCCAGGTGCGCGCCGGGTGGGAGTCGCTGGGCCTGCCACCTTCCGCGCCCGACGAGCTGGCGGTGGCCACGGTCGCCGCGCACCACGACGTCGCCGTGCCGGAGGCTGCCCGGAGCATGCGCCGGCACCTGGAGGCCGCGTTGCTGCGCGACCCCTCGCTGGACCGGGAGTTCCGGCTGGCGGTGTTGCGGCTGTGCCAGTGCGAGCTCGCCACCGGCGACGTCCTCGACACCGAACGCGACGCGGTGCTGGCCTGGCTGCGAGTGGAGCCCGTCGCACTGCGGATGCTGAAGTCCGCGACGCTCTACGGGCGGGTCGCGCGGCACAACGCGCGGTCGCTGCTGGTGTCGCTGGCGGCGTGGCGGGCCCGGGTCACGGGGTCGGGTCTGGTGCTGGATATCGACCTGAGCCGGCTCGCGGTCGCCCGCCGCCCCCCGCTGGAACAGCGCGCCGGCCACTACTACAGCAAGGCCGCGGTGCTCGATGCCTACGAAGTGCTGCGCCAGCTCGTCGACGCCACCGACAACCTGCGCGGTGCGTTCGTCGCGGTGACGGTGCCACCCGAGCTGGTCACCGACGACACCCGCGGCCTGCCCGCCTACAGTGCCCTGCACCTGCGGGTCATCGACGAGATCCGCGACCGCCGCCGCGCCAACCCGTTCGCCGCCCTGGTCCGGCTCGAAACCCTCCTGGAGGTGGTCCGATGAACACCTCGGGCCGGCTCGCGGCGCGGCGCGCAGTCGAGGCCCTGCGGTCGGGGGTGCCGAGTAGGGACGCGGTGGCCGCGCTGGGCAGTGGCCAGTCCGACATCGAGGACCGCTTCACCACCCTGATCGACGGGATCGGCCAGGTACGCACCTGCCCA
Source organism: Pseudonocardiales bacterium (assembly GCA_003244245.1). Classification (GTDB taxonomy): domain Bacteria; phylum Actinomycetota; class Actinomycetes; order Mycobacteriales; family Pseudonocardiaceae. Next base: position 5,640 of record QHBY01000315.1, on the reverse strand, counting down.
CGAGGACTGCTGCTAGGTGGCGGGTTCGGCGCGGGCAAAAGCCACGTCCTGGAACACCTGACCCACCTGAGCCTGGATCGCGGGTACGCGGTGAGCCGGATCGTGGTCAGCAAGGAGACGCCGCTGCACGACCCGGCCAAGGTGCTACGCGCTGCAGTTGAGTCCGCGGTGCTGCCCGACGGGTCGGTCGGCGCGGTGGCCGAGGCGGCCGCAGGCCTGGATCCCGACGGCCCGGCCCTCGCCGAGCTGATGCGCTGGGCCGGTGGCGCCGGCGCCCCGGTCGACGAGTGGTTCCCCTTGACGCTGACCCTGCTCCCGCGGGTGCAGGCCGGCGAGGACAACTTCGCCGATGCGATCATTCGGTTCTGGTCCGGGGACCGTCTCGCCGTCGCCGAGGTCCGCCGGCACGCCAAGTTCGCCGGGCTGAGCCGTCCAGCGCTGGCCGCGGTGCCCGCGCGGGAGCTGGCCCGTCAGCGGTTCCGATTCCTGGCCCGGCTGCTCGTCGCCGCCGGCTGCGAGGGCTGGGTGCTGCTGTTCGACGAGGTCGAGCTGATCGGGCGCTATACCTTGCAGCAACGCGGCCGCTCCTACGCCGAGCTGGCCGGCTGGCTGCAACCCGACGCCGACGACCCCGCGTCGCCGCTCGCGACCGTGCTGGCCATGACCGACGACTTCGACGCCGCGGTGCTCACGGCGAAAAACGACCGACAGGTGGTCCCGGCCAAGCTGCGTGCCAAGCAGGCAAGCGAATGGGACGAGATCGCCACCCGAGCCGAGACCGCCATGGGTCTGATCGAGCGCGACATGCTGTTGCTCACGGCCCCCGACACCGACGAGCTCAACTACGCCTACCAGCGGCTCAAGGCCCTGCACTCCGAGGCCTTCGGTTGGAACGCCCCTGACGTGACCGGCCTGGAACGGCTTGGTACCACCCGGATGCGCCAGTACGTGCGGGCCTGGATCAACGAGTGGGACCTCGTCCGGCTCGACCCTTCGTACCACCCGCGCACCGAGGTCGCTCCGGTCACCTTCAGCTATGCCGAGCAGCCCGATCTCGACGTCAACGAAGAGCACACGGACCGCTGGCAGTAGCCGCATCTTGGTCCGCGGCACCGGCCGGTGCGGCGCACTACCCGCCGCATCCGTACCAGCAGCGCCGCCGAGGGGGTTACCTTGCCGCTCAGGTAGGTGGACAGCCGCGACACCGAGGTACCGATCGCCGAGGCGAACTCCGCCCTGTCCATCCCGGAAGCCGCTTGCAACCGGGTGATCTCGGCGGCCACCGCAGCGCGCTCAGCTCGCTCCGCTCGCCTCCGAGCGGCGGCGAGCACGTCAGCCATCACGACACCGACACCGTAGGGCCGTGATACCTCCAGCGCCTCCTCCACTCGCCGGGCGAGCGGCCCCCACGGGTCGTCGTCGATCGCCGCGGTGAGCCGCCGCCAGTGCCCCAGGCCGCCCCGCTCCAGCGCGGTGAGGACCGCTTCGGTGGGCCAGAGCTCGACCGGATCCTCCGGCGAGACATCGATGTTGCGGAACGCCAGGCTCATCCCAGGCCCCCCACCATCGTGGTCGCCAGGCTGCGGCAGACCGAGACGACCTCGTCCCATTCCCGCCAACGCGCGGCAAGGTTCTTGTACTGGCGAAGGTTCCTCGTGGTCGAGCGGTCCTTGGGAGCCGGCTCGGCGAGCTGACGGACGAGCTGGGACGCGACCCCGTCCCCGGTCCCGCGCTGGTCGGCGTAGTGCTGGTCAATGCCGGACAGCGTCACGGCCGCATGATCGATCCCCATCCGGTCGGCCAACGCCGCGACGTCAAGGTAGTCGCGAGTCTGGTTGCGGCGAAGGATGAGGAACGCCTTGACCCGCAACGTCTCCTCGGGGGTCGGTGCGGTGATCGACTCACCTGACGGGAGCGCAATCCGTACGGTCTCCAACGGGGTTCGCCGAATCAATTGCCGGATCCCGGTCTCGATTCCGCCAAGCTCCCCAAGAATGATCTTCCCCGGCGTGACGCGGTTGGTCACCCAGCCGTCCTGCGACTCGACGGCGTCCAGGGCCGCGTCGAAGCGCTCGGCGAGGTCCGCCAGGTCGTGATCATGATCATAGGAATCGCGGTGACCAGCATAAAGGGCGGCTGCCGTGCCGCCGACGAGGACCGCGTCGGGTACCAGCTCCTGCAGGCGCGCGGCAGACCTCAGCACCCGCATCAGGGTCGGGTTGTGCGCTCCCACCGGATCGTCCGCCACAACCAAACTATATCAGATCTGATACATCAGCATTCTCCCAGCGGCGCGAGCATTCTCCCAGCGCGGCGTGGCGGGCTGGATCGTGGTGCCCCGGCCGACGGATGCCTCCTGGCCAGGGGCGCCGCTCTGGGCGCGCGAGCAACCGCTTCCCTACCGGTGGGCTCGCATGCACCTGCCGGGTGTAGTGAATGTAGTACTATGTAGGTGTGAGCCTGCGCGTCGACTGGACCAAACGTGCTGACTACATCCGCACGCGGCACGGGATCGACGCGGCTTGGGCCAACGAGGCGGTACACGATGAGCATGCCGTGTGGCTCGTGCCGGATCCCGCCAGCCGATCGGGCCACGCGGTGCGGGTCATTGGCTATTCGCCGAGAGCGGGCGCTGTTGACCCTCATCCTGGTGGATGCCGCGGCCGATCCGGGTGAGCGTCCGGATGGGAACTGGTGGGGCAGCAACGCTTGGCTGGCCGACGGACGTGACCAACGCTGCTACGGAGAGGCGGAGGGATGAGCAAGATCGACGACCTGCTCGCCGAGGAAGGTGCGGCGGCCGAGAACTACGAGATCCCCGAGCAAGTGCCTGGGCACGTCAGGGTCAGCCGTCCCAACCTCGGGCGCGGCACCGTGGTCTCAGTGCGCCTGTCTGCGGAAGAGCACGGGCAATTGCAGCGGGCAGCGGAAGAGGCAAACCTGCCGATCTCCACGCTGATCCGGATCTGGGCGATCGACCGGCTGCGCGTCGAGCGCGACGGTGCCGCCGGAACTATCGGCGAACGACTCACCAGGCTGGAGCGCGAGGTCTTCAAACACACTGCGTGATAGTCGCCCGGCCGCACAGTCAGCCTTTGCCACTGCCAGGGGTCGAGGAGACACACGCCCGTCCGTTCGACGTCCGCGACGTTGCGCGTCACAAAGACCATCCCGCAAACCTTGGCCGTCGCGGCCATGAGCGCGCCCTCCGCGGGCACCGGGTCAACGGCGCCCACACTGAGGAATGCCATCCGGAACGGCGAGGAACATTGATGCACGCACGTGCTAGCATGCATGTGTGCGGACTACTGTCGAGATCAGCGACGAGCAGCACCGCGCGCTGAGCGTGCTGGCGCAGCAGCGGGGACTGCGCGGATTCTCTCAGCTCGTCCAGGAGGCGCTTGATTCCTATCTCAGCGACCTCGGCCAGGACGAGATCGCCGTGCTGCTGGATCTCGAAGGCACGCTCGACGAGCAGCAGGAGCACGAGCTGCGAGCCAGGATCGAGGCAGCGAGAGCGACATGGCGGGCCTCGTAGTCGTCGACACCGATCTCGTCATCGACTTCCTTCGCGGCCGCGGTCCCGGTGCGCAACTGACTCGCCGTCTCCTCATCGAGCGTCGGCTGCGCTTGACCGCCGTCACGGGCTTCGAGTTACGGGTCGGCGCAGAATTCCTTGCTCGCCGGGATCAAATCCTGGGATTGTTCCGGTCCCGGACGGTGCCAGTCGATCTGGCATCCGCCCTCCGAGGCGGTGAGGTGGCGTCCGCTCTGCGGGCAAGTGGGACCGGCATAGGCTTCGCGGACTGCATACAGGCCGGTATCTGCCTGCGGTACGGCCTACCGCTCGCGACGAGGAACCGGAAGCACTTCGAACGGGTCGAGGGTCTGCAGCTCATCGATGTCGAGGCCGTCTGACGCGCGGCTTCACTGGTCGATGGCGTAGACGACCTCGACCATGACGGTGAGTTCCTGGGTACCAGGCTCGATCGGGACCGGCGCGGCCGCAGCCGGTGCACCCTCGCGGCCGAATGGGCTCGGCGGGTTGGCGGCCACCTCGGTGATCGAGCGGATCCGGCCCAGCTTTACTCCGGCCGCGTCGGCCATCTGCTTGGCATGTGCCTGCGCCTGCCGCACCGCATCGGCCCGGGCCTGGGCACGCGATGCGCTGTCGTCACCGATCGAAAAGCTGAGTTGCTGCACCCGCACAGCGTCGCCAACTGCCTCCCCGGCGGCGTCGATGAGCCCGCCGGCGGCGCCGATGTCATGCAGCGTGGCCGTGACCTGGTTGGTCACCTCGTAGCCGGTGATCCGCCCAGTCGCTGAGTCGGACGTCGGGCTCACCGACAGCTGGCTGGTCTTCAGGTCCGCTGCCGCGACTCCCTTGCTCTTCAACAGGTTGATCAGTGCGGCCGCCTTTCCGGTATTGGCATCAAGGGCACCCTTCGCACTCTGCCCCCGGGTTTGGACTCCGATGACGACGGTCACGGTGTCCGGGGTCCTGGTGACCGTTCCGAGGCCGCGAGTAGTGATGCCGGTTGTCGATCCAGCGCCAGTCAACGTCGCCGCGGCGGGCTCGTTGCTCCCGGAGCAACCGGCCAGCGCGAGGGCACCGGCGGCAAGGACCGCCACACTGGACAAACCGCGCTTCATCAGGATCTCCGTTCAGTGCTTGGTACACCAAGGACGATCCGGAACACCGAAAAGTTGCACGCCCGCCGGCGCGGCCCGCATGGCGCCGGACTACCTCGCGCTGTCGAATACGACCGGCCCGGGGCGTACGGTCCGCGGCTGTATGAACTGGGCCACCATCAGTTGATCACGGTTTGCGTGCCTACGGTGACGCATGCTGTCGTCGTAGGCACACAGACCGTGACCTTCTTTTCGTCGCCCGCGGCCCGCCCAACCTTCCTTTTCCTCGATTCGGGCCCACCGACCCAGCAGCACGTGCCGCCACACCTCTGGCGGGTGACTGCGCAGAGCGCCGGGTCGTGGCCAGGGCTCATGAGGATCGCTTGGCCCGACCAGCGGGTGTCTCGGCGCCAGCAATCGACCATTGGTCGCAGTTGGGCGACGAGGATTCTCAGGTCTGAACAAAGTGATGCTCCGCCTCCATAGGGTTCCGCGCCATGCGGACGCCACCCGGGTCCCTGTCGCAGGGGAGGTGGACGCGCGGATGCCGTTGTGCGAAGGACCGCTTTCCGATCACGGTGAGTACCGCTGACGTCGACTATCCGGACAATGGGAACTTGTTCATCGACCCGTGTCCCGACGCACAAGAATCGCCGGCCGGTGTCACGAGATCGGGAACGGCGTAAACGGAATAGTCGAGGAGGAGCGGTGATCAAGTCGGAGCATCTTGAGTCCAGCCTGCCGGAGCTCGACCATACGAATGATCCCCGGGGTGGCGCCATTGCCTGGGCGCTGCTGACGGTGATCGCTACTGTAGCCGTCAGCATCCTGCTGACAATGATGTAGGTGACTGGCCCTGGCCCCGATATGCTCGCGAAGTTGATGACTTGAAGATGGACCTGACTGTCATGCAACCGCACGGGCTGGGTGTCGCCCGGCGGGTGTCTGCTCCACCACTTCTGCCCCACGAAGAGGTGGGTGGATCCATTGAGGGTTATTCACGAGCCC
>QHBY01000314.1 GCA_003244245.1 Pseudonocardiales bacterium | reverse complement strand
CACGCCATGTCAGGAGTTCTGGGGCTCCATCTCAGACCACCAATCCCGCGACCCTGGACAACGGCTCGGCCAGCGCGTTCACCGCGTCGGCAAGCTCGCGCCGCTGGTCTTCGGGAACTGTGCTGTAGTCGACGTAGCCGTCGCCCTGCCGGTGCTTCGAAAGCTTGTCCGCCACGTTGATGAAGCGTGCCTCGAGCCGTTGGGCGAGGTCCGGGTCCTTGGCCGCCAGCGCCGGCTTGAGCAGCTCAAAGCACTTGCGTGCGCCGTCGACGTTGGCCGCGAAGTCCCACAGGTCGGTGTGCGAGTACCGGTCCTCCTCCCCCGTCACTTTCTTTGTCGAGACCTCATTGAGCAGCTCGACGGCACCGTTGGCCAATTGTGCCGTCTGGTATGTCTCGCCGCCCACCTTCGACTTGAGCGTGACCATGTCAGCGTCGAGCTTGTCGGCGATGGGGCTCATCCCATCCAGCGTCTTGTCCTGCCACATCGCCTTCTCGATGCGGTGGAAGCCGGTCCAGTCAGCGGGGTTGTCGACGTCGTCGATACGGGCGTCAATGCCCGGGTCCAGGTCGCCGAAGCTCTCGGCCACCGGCTCGATTCTCTCGTAGTGCAGGCGCGCCAGCGGAAATGTCTGCCTGGCCTTGTCCATGTCGGGCGGCACGTACTGCGTCAGTGAAGTGTTTCGTGGCGGTCGCCAATTCGTCTACCTCGGCGACGACGTAATCGTGATAGCCCTGCGTGGCGGCGACCAGCGAAGCGTTTCCGGGGGCGGTACCCGGTTGGCCGGAGCCACCCGTGACGGTGAAGGGCCAGCTGTTCGTCGCGCCTCCGGCGCAGTGAATGCGGTAGGCGCCGCCATCGTTGAGGCGCAGCGACAAGCTACCGGACAGGCCGGGCGTGAGACCCTCCTTCTCACCCAGAATCTTGTCCTCGCGCAGCAGCTCTACCTCGGTCACAAAGCGCGATCCGGAGTTCATGATCGTGAAGATCACCGGGCCCGCAGGCACACTTGCCGGTTGCGGCTCGCAGCCGGCGTTCGACAGAGCGATCTTCACCTCGGCCGCCGGATGGGCCGGTTGAGCCGACCGTCCTGGCCCGCTACAACCCGCCACCAGAACCGCAGTGGAGACCAAGAGGACTGCGCCTTCGCGGAGAATGATCACCACTGTGGGTAGCATGTTAGCCTCACCTCACTCTTTGGTGTTATGAGGTTAGGCTTGGCTAAGCAATCGTGTCAACGGGCCGCTGTGAACTACTCAGTGCTCACATCCATTCACCCCGCATGCAGGGGGGCGGTGCTCCCACCGTCGTTGTGGACAGACGCAGGAGACGGACTGCCTTGGCGACCGAGTTCCGGGTCGGGCGGCCGATCGCACCGCTGGGCTCAGATGAGTGCGGACCGGAGCTTGGCGAGCTCATCCGACGACAATTCCCACTCACCGGCGGTGGCATTGGTCCGCACTTGTTCGGGTTTCGTCGCCCCCGCGATAACCGAAGCGATCGCCGGCATGGCCGCCAGGCCAGCGATCGCAACATCCAGTAGCGAGCGTCCAATGTTCTTCACCAAAACGCTCCAACGCTTCGAGCTTGTCGAACACCTCATCGGTCAACTCCGACTCCCGCCCGGCCAGGCGCGTCCCACGAGGCGGACCCTGTCCGCGACTGTACTTGCCGGTGAGCAACCCATTCGCCAGCGGAAAATACGGCAACACGCCAACATCGCAATTCATACACGACGGTATAACTTCCCGTTCCGCGTCACGTTGCAGCAAGCTGTAGTGGTTCTGCGCCGACACGAATCGAACCTGACGTCGGGTCCGAGCGATCCAATCGGCATCGGCAATCTGCCATCCCGCGAAGTTGGACGAGCCGATGTAACGCACCTTGCCATCCGTGATGAGATCATCGAGTGTCGCCAGTGTCTCCTCAAACGGAGTGACACCATCAGGGGCGTGGTACTGGTAGAGGTCGATGTAGTCCGTCTGCAAACGGCGTAGACTCTCCTCCACCGCGCGTCGTATGTACTTGCGCGATCCCCGCGCAACTGTCCCGTCACCCATGTCCATGCCAAACTTCGTCGCCAGCACAACGTTCTCCCGCCGGCCCGCCGGCCCGCCAGCACCTGGCCCAGAAGCTCCTCTGAGACCGGATTCACGCAACTGGCGATAGCGCATGTCATACCCCCTCACACACCGCAGATGGACGGAAGCGCCGGTCGGGCTGCCCACTCAGCAGCCGTCCCGGCCCAACCAAGATCGCTGCCACCGCCTCAGGATCCGTGTGGTCTCGACCCGAGCGGCTGCTAGCGATACCGGAAACCGTCGAGGAAACGCCGAAACAGGCCGCCTTCGGGTGGGAGCGCCGGTCCGGGAGGGGGTGCGGTGCGATGCTGGCGCGCGATCGGCTGCTCGTAGTCAGTTCTGGCGATAGCGTCAACCACCTGAGACTCATCGAAGTCTTCGGAGCCTTCGATTACGGGAACGAAGCCGACGAGGACGCCGTCACGCATCACCTGTGCTTCTAGGCTCGCCGTGCCGTCGGAGTCCCACATCGCCTCCCGCCCGTCGGGAAGCGACACACGCACCCCGCTCTGGTACACACCGACCCTGGCCAGATGCGCGTCGACACCGCGATCGCGCAGCGCGTCGGCGACCCGTCGCGCCCTGTTCTCATCCATCCCTGAAACCTACCTCCGGCGCTCGTCAGCGCCTGCGCGCCCGGGCAAGCCAGCGGGGCAGGTCTACCAGGTCGCCGATCGGACGGAGCAGATTCCTTCATCACGTCACCGAGTTGCCCGGTGAGGGTGACGTTCGTCGATCCGGTCTCCTTGTCGACCAGCGAGGCTTCCACGAACAACACATCGCCGCCGGCGCCGGTCACCGCCAGCCCGGTCGCCACGCCCGGCACGGCCGTCCGCTCCGCGGACTCCGGAGTGTGCTTCGGCTGACCGAGGTAGTCGCGCAAGTCGTCTGGTCCGATGTGGACCGGAAGCGCGTTCTGGTTCAGCGCCAGCCGGGTGGTCACCTTGCGCAGGATTCAGGCGATTGAACGCTCCAGCTGCCGCACTCCGGCCTCGCGGGTGTACTCGCCGGCGATCCGCCGCAGCACACCGTCCTCGACGCGTACCTCCTCCGGACTCAGCCCGGCCCGGTCTAACTGGCGACGCAGCAGATGGTCGCGGGCGATCGCCACTTTCTCGTCCTCGGTGTACCCGTCGAGCGTGACCAGGTCCATCCGGTCAAGCAGCGGCGCGGGGATGGAGTCGAGCACGTTGGCTGTCGCCAGGAACATCACGTCGGACAGGTCCAGCTCGACTTCGAGATAGTGATCGCGGAACGTGTGGTTCTGCGCCGGGTCGAGCACTTCGAGCAGCGCGGCGGTCGGGTCACCCCGGAAGTCAGAACCGACCTTGTCCACCTCATCCAGCAGGACCACCGGGTTCATCGTGCCCGCCTCGGAGATGGCCCGCACGATCCGACCCGGCAGCGCCCCGACATAGGTCCGGCGGTGCCCCCTGATCTCCGCCTCGTCACGCACACCACCCAGGGAGACGCGGACGAACTTGCGTCCCATCGCCCTTGCCACCGATTCGCCGAGCGAGGTCTTGCCGACCCCAGGTGGCCCCACCAGCGCGAGCACCGCCCCGCTACGCCGGCCGCCGACGACTCCCAGGTTGCGGTCGGCCCGCCTGCGGCGCACGGCCAGGTACTCGATGATGCGGTCCTTGACCTCAGCCAGCCCGAAGTGGTCGGCGTCGAGCACCTCACGAGCACTGGCGATGTCGAGTTGTCCACGGTGCGGGCGTTCCACGGAAATCGTCAACACCGTGTCCAACCACGTGCGGATCCAGCCGACCTCAGGTGAGGACTCGGCGGTCCGCTCCAACTTGTCGACCTCGGTCAACGCCGCTTTCTGCACATGCGCTGGCAGCTCCGCGGCCTCCACCCTGGCGCGGTAGTCCTCCTCCTCAGACGAGGGCTTGCCGTCCAGCTCGGCCAGCTCCTTGCGGATCGCGGCGAGCTGCTGGCGAAGCAGGAACTCCCGCTGCTGGCGCTCCATGCCGTCCTTGACGTCCTTGACGTCCTTGACGTCCTTGTTGATCGTCTCTGCGACGTCGAGCTCGGCGAGGTGCTCCTGAGCCCACCCGACGAGCTTGCCCAGCCGCTCCCCCACATTCGGGGTCTCCAGCAGCCAGAGCTTCTGCTCCTTGGTCAGGTAAGAGGCGTCCCGGCGAGGTCAGCTAACGCGCCGGGTTCGTCAACCTGCTGCACCGAGTCGATCATCTGCCAGGCGCCGCGACGCTGCAGAAGGGTGATCATCAGAGCCCGATATTCCCGGGCCAGCTCCTGAGCCCGGTCGTCGGCCGTCACCTCGTCCAGAACGGTGGCCTCTACCCACAATGCGGCACCCGGACCCGTCGTGCCGGTTCCAATCCGGACCCGGGCCGTCGCCCGCACCACTGCCGCCTGCTCTCCACCGGGCAGCCGGCCGATCTGTTCCACCACGCCCCACGCACCCACCGAGGCGTACCTGCCTTCAAGCCGGGGCACGAGCAAAACTTGCGCCTCGGCGGCGGGATCCTCAGTGGTCGCGGCCCGAGCGGCTTCGATGGCGGCCCGGATCTCGGCTCCGCCAGCCGCACGGGAACCACCATTCCCGGCAACACCACCGCGTCGGTGAGCGGTAGAACCGGCAACTGCACACAGGCTCAACTGGGGCGGCTATCTCGATATTCCTGGTTTGGTCAGCGCTCGACCACCCCTCCGGACGATCACTCCTCGGCGGGCAGCACGTGCACGGCAGCCTCCTCGGCGGTGGCGGCTCCTCCCGAGATTCCCACGTCTATCGCATCGATCGACGCCGCGCTATAGGTATCCGATGCATGGTCGGCGGCTTCCAACCGGCCCGCGCTATCGCTCTCCGCGTCTGACGACGATGTGGCGTCGACGTCGGGTCGCTCCTGGGCCAGTCGCTGATCCAGCGACTCGCCCTCCCACATGCCGCGTGCGGTGACCTGGTCGTCATTGAGCACGTAAGGTCGATCTGGGGGCACGTACCCGGAGTCGAGCAGGTCACCTCCGCCGGACCCGATCATGGTGTACTCCGGGGTCTCATCCAGTACCGCGCCGAGATCGGGTGCTGAGGGCTGCTGCGCGTACTCATCCTTCGGCATCGTCGTCTCCTGCTCCTGGATCATGTCCTGCTGGTGGGCGTCTCGATCGCGATTACTTCGGCGCGCACCTCGCCCGATGGCGATAGGTAGGTGATCGTGTCGCCCGCGCTGGTACCGACCAGGGCACGGGCAAGGGGGCTGCCGATCGTCATGGCGGTGGACTCTTCGCCCTCCATGATCTCCTCGGTGATCGCAACCGCGCGCATGGTCCTCGTCGTGCCGTCGGTGAACCGAAGTGTCACGACCGTTCCGTCAGCCAGCTCGTCGTCGCCCCCGGCAGCGGTCCCGCCCCGTAGCTGTCCGATCTGCTCGGTCACCTGGGTGATCCGCTCATCCACCCAGGACAGGTCCTCGGATTGCTCGAGTGCTCCGGCCGCGTCCGCACGGTCGCCGGCCGAATCCCGGTCGCCCAGTCCTTCGGCGAGCTCTCGGCGGCGGCTGTTGAGTGCCGTCAACTCCTGCTCGAGTCGCTCCACCGCCGCTTCGCCTGCCTGGCTGCGGTACTCACTGGCCTGACCTTGGGTCATCATCTATGTCCCCTCTCAGCTGTTGTCTCCCCCTCGGGTGATGAAAGGGCTGGTGCCGTGGTTTACCCACCAACCGCGGCATCGAATCGATGTGAGCGCACCTGCTCTGAGCGCCGCTACCGCCGGGGTGGGGCGGACATGATCTGGGTGGCTAGTCGCTCGGTACGCGGAGCTGTGGAGTGTTCTCCCGGGCTCGGTCCGCGATCTGCCGCGGGTTGAGCCCCATGCCGTGGTAGAGCCGGACGATCTTCTCCTGCTCAGCGGTCCAGGGTCTGCGGGCCGGTGCGGCCCTCGGTTCGGGGATCCGAGCGGCGCGCGGGGCCGGGGCTGGCGCGGCGGGTGCTCCGGAACGCACGCGGTACCCCAGCCCCAGTGCGGCGTCCTTCTTCGCGAGTTCGCCGGCTTCGCCGCGCCGCCTGATCTCGGCCTCATCGGCGACGATGAACTGTCGCCGTTCTTGTTGACCCCGACAGCAGTGATCGCCACGCCGCGATAGTGCGCGGCCTGGCATTGCGCCTTCGTGCAGTACCGATACCCGAGCTGCGCCCGTTCTTAGACCGAGCTTGCTGTAACTGT
>QHBY01000313.1 GCA_003244245.1 Pseudonocardiales bacterium | reverse complement strand
CGCCGCGGCGGGGGTGACGCTCGACGCCCTGGTGCTCAGCGGCAGCGATCCCGACGAGGCGTATCGCGCCGGCGAGTTCCTTCCGGAGCCACGACTGGTCGTGACCACGCTGGGCGAGCGCGGAGGGCGCTGGCAGGCAATGCAGGGCATGAGCGGCGAGTTCGCCGCCGCGGCGCTGCCCGGTGAGATTGTGGACTCCTACGGCGCCGGCGATTGCTTCGCCGCCGGCCTCACTTATGGCCTCGGGGCCGAGATGGAGGTGGGGGACGCCCTCGAGCTCGCCGGCCGCTGCGGTGCGGCGTGCCTCACGGGCCGCGGCCCGTACGGCAACCAGCTGACCGACCCGGGTTGACCGAAGGGTCGCGCGGGCCGGCCGCATCGTGGTCGGCCGGCCCGTACCTGCGCGGGATGGGCTAGCCCTTGGACCCGTTGCGCGCGTCGCGTACGACCACGCGGGTCTTCTTCGCGCCGTGCACCACCATGGCGCGCTGGCCAGCCTTGACGTCGCTGAGCTTGCCGGGCTGTCGGTTGATGCGCACGACCGCATCCGACGGAACGTCGAGCGTGACCGTCTTGTAGCTCGCCTGGCGCGTGCCTTCCCTGAGCGTGAGCTGGCTGCCCTCGACCTTCTCCACGACGCCGCGGTCGACCGTCACCGTGACGAACTTGCCGCCCTGCGTGGGCACGACCGCCTCGGCGTGCACCGCCCGCTTCAGGGCGCCCCGCGATCCGCGCCGCTGGCCGGCGTGCTGCCCGCCGCGCTTGGCCTTGCCGGCTGCCGCGCTGGAGCTCGACGGCGACGCGGCGCTTCCGACGTAGGCGCCGCCCGCGCCGAGCGCGCCGCAGAGGGCGACCACGCCGCCGATCCTCGCCAGCTTTCGCTTGCCTTGACTCATGTGAACCTCGCTTGTGATGTGCAGAGTCGGACGAGCGCGGAGTGGTGGGGTCTCGTCCCCATGGCCGGCATGGTCCCGGTGGCGGCTAAGGACTGCGTAACGGTCGAGTAAGCCCGCGTGAAAACCTCATGCGCGCGGGAGCCGGCGCGGCTATCCTGGGGCGCGTGGTCAGTGTCCTGGGCCCAACCGGCGTCAAGCCGCGCCTGCGCGGGGTTTCCCACCAGTGGGCGTTCTTCGTCTCGATGGCCACCGGAATCGCGCTGGTGCTCGCGGCTCCCGCCGGGCGCGCCACCCTGGCCGCGACGATCTACGCGGTGAGCGTGGCTGGGCTGTTCGGCGCCAGCGCCCTGTACCACCGCGTACCGTGGGCGTCGGACACCGCGCGGCGCTGGATGCGCCGAATCGACCACTCGATGATCTTCCTGGTGATCGCCGGCACCTACACGCCGTTCGCGGTGCTGGCCCTGCACGGGACGCTGGCGCTCGTCATCCTCGTCGTCGTATGGAGTGCGGCACTCGCCGGCATCGTGCTCAACCTCGCGTGGATCGACGCGCCGAAGTGGCTGGTGGCCTCGATCTACGTCGCGCTCGGGTGGGTTGGGCTCAGCGCCTTTCCCCAGATGCTCGCGCACATCGGCGTGACCGCGACGCTGATGGTGGCCGTCGGCGGGGTCCTCTACACCCTGGGCGCGATCGTGTACGCCCGCCAGCGACCGGACCCCGTGCCCGCGGTGTTCGGCTATCACGAGATCTTCCACGCCCTGGTGATCCTCGCGGCGGCGGTGCAGTACGCCGTCGTGGCGTTCTGGGTGCTGCCTGGAGGCCGGTAGGTCTCCACGTCAACCGCGGAGGCAAACGACCGCTTCACGATCGGCTGCACCTCGATCGCCCCGCCCGTGGTGCGCGATCGGCTCGGAATCGAACCCGACCAGATCGACGGCGGCAACTGCGTCGCCCTCAGCCGGCTCGGGGAGCTCGGGTGACGCCGCAGGGACGTGTCACTGATCAATGGGCCTGAGATCGACCCGCTCTTCGTATGCGGCGATCGTGACATCGAAGTGGTCGAAGAATCCGGTCAGCCCGAGTAATCCGAACGACGGCCGCCAAGGGGCGCAGAACCAGACGGGCGC
>QHBY01000312.1 GCA_003244245.1 Pseudonocardiales bacterium | reverse complement strand
ATGACCTCGCCGGCCCAGTTCTGTTGGGTGGGGTGCAGTTCGAGCACACCTTTGCAGTGGCGAATCAGGTGCGCTGCGCACTGCTGGACACCGGCGAGCTGGGTGTCGAACTGGTGCCAGGCGGCGTAATCGTCGCGGACGAGGTAACCGGCGTAGCCGTCCAGCACACCCAGGCCAGCGATGTCGGTCTTGGAGCGTGAACCCATCGCCGCGTACCAGACCAGCCGCGCATCGGGGGTGCGTACGGTGACCGCGTGCGGGGACCCGGGCAGGGGTTGGCCGTGCTCATCGGTGTTCTTGCTGATCACGTTGGTTGGGGTCTCATCAGCGCACAGAACGTCCTCGGCGCTCAGCGCGGTTTTCATCGCCTCATCGAACCCGCAGGCCTCCAGGCGTTGGGCGAAGCGCTCCAGGGCGCGGGCGACGAACCCGGCCGACACCGGGGCGGAAAGCATCATGGCCATCAACGCCGCGGTCCGCTCGATGGGCACGTTGCCCTCGCTGGCCAGCAGGATCGCCGCGGCATTGACATTGGGCCCGTACACCACGTTGCCGACCGCCCCGAACGGTGGCACCGCGGTGGTGACCTTCCCGCAGCAGCCGCAGCGCCGCCGCGGCAGCAGATAGTGCACCCTCTGAAGGGTGATCGGCGGGATATCCCACACCTGCGCCCAGCCCATCCCCGCCTCCGCGGCATCGGCCAGACCCGCCCCGCAGGCACAGTCCACCGGCGCGGGCACGGTCTCGGTCCGGTCGGGCGTCACCGTCGGCGACAGCCCCGAACCCTTATGGCCGGGCTGCCCACCGGGCTTGCGCTCCTTGGACCTCTCCCGAGACGACCGATCCACCCGCCGCCTGGCCTTCGCCCCGATCGAGTCCTTCGACGGCGGCGTCGAGGAATTCGTTGAGTTCATCCCCAGCCGCCGCCTCAACTCGGCGTTTTCCCTCTCCAACGTCTCCACCCGAGCCGCCAACCTCGCCACCAGCGCGGCAAGCTCCTGATACGAAGGCTCCGGCGGCTCGGGGGCGGACACAACCCAGATGATCGACGATCAAGACCCGACAACGAACCCGACACGCCGTCACCGATCATCAACAATCCACCAAGATCCACTCACTGGCGACGGCCCAGCTCAACGGGACCCCTGAATGGACACTCGTGAAGTGGTTGAGTGTGATGCCCTCGTCGCGGATCTGCAGAAGAAGGAAGGGGATGAAGACCATGGAAGCGGGCGAGATTCGGCGTACGGACGTGGACGATCAACGTTCAGCGCAGCGTGCCCGGTTGCGCTCCGCGCCGAGCCTGTTCTGGCGTCTTGTCCTGCTCTGCATCGGCATTCGCGTCGGACTTGAGGTCATAGGTTTGCTCTCACTCGACTTCCATGGCCAGCCGGTCTGGACGCACGCGCTCGACATGTGGAAGCGGTGGGACGCGCAGGGGTACCTCCGGATCGCCGACAGAGGTTATGTCGGGGCGCCCTCGCCTAACGCTGATGATCCGTTCGACATAGCTTTATTCCCGTTATTTCCCCTTGCCGTGCACGTCGTCTCCCTCGCCGTACAGAACCTCGTGCTGTCGGCGCTTGTCGTGTCGTTCGCGGCGAGTGTGGGAGCCGGCTACTTCCTCTTCAGGCTGGTAGCCCTCGACGCCGACGAGGCTGCGGCGTGGCGGGCGGTGTTTCTGCTCTTCTCCTTCCCCACGGCGTACTTCCTCGCCGCACCGTTCACCGAGGCGCTGTTCCTGTTTGCCGTGCTTGCCTCCGTCTACGCCGCGCGGACCGGCCGTTGGGCCGGGTCCGGAGTCGCCGGAGCGCTCGCGACAGGGACCCGCATGACAGGCATCGCGCTGGCGCCGGCCCTTCTCGTGGAGGTGTTCGCCAGGAGAACAGGCGTGCGCGATCGAGTCCGCAGGCTGGCGTGGATCTCTGTCGCTGGGTGTGGTCTCCTCATCTATCTTGCGATCAACTATTTCGTTCACGGCGATCCACTGTGGTTCATCGAGGTGCAGCGCACGCATTGGTCGAACCAGCTCGTCCCCCCGTGGGAACCAGTGCGGGGAGCAATCGTATCGCTCTTGGCGGGCGGCAACGATGACATGATGACGTTCATATTCAGAGGACGAGTCGCGGGGGTTCTTGTTGCGCTGCCGCTACTCGTCCTTGCCGTGGGGCGCCTGCGGCTGCCGGACCTCCTGTACGGATGGGCTAGCTTTGTCCTCATACTGTCGTCATCATGGTTGATCAGCCTACCGCGGTACCTGCTCGTCCTGTATCCGCTCTTCATCGTCGGCTCGCGGCTCGGTCGCTCACCCCGTGTGCTCATCCCGTTCATCCTGGCCGGTGTGGCGCTCCAGGGATGGCTGATGTGGCTATATGCAGGCGGGGATTGGACTTTTTGAGATTTGTCGACAACGGGTCTGCTATTTCTTTTCTACGAACCTAGAGTTTACGGCTGTTGTCAGTTCGGTTGCCGGACGAGCGATATCTGACTGCCGAAGATGATGAGCACGCGATTCCGTGAAAACGTCCTCGTACCCGGGCGACACGCGTGCGGCGATCGCGGCATCCGGTCCGGAGCAGTCCATTCGGCGCCGCTTTGATCGTAACGTACGTTCGCCAGTGAACCCCTCTGTTGACTGCGATCACCATCTGCAGCAGACCTAGATCATTCACGCTGATCCACCGTTCTATGATCGGCTGGATTGTGGATCATTGTGTGGTGGGAGTGCGGTGGCGGGTGTGGTGGGGTGCCCGAGGGGCTCGGGGTGGCGCTGGTTTCCACGGCCGGTCGGGTGCTGCGGGGTGGTCGGGATGGGTGGGGTGTGGCGTCAGGATGGATGCGAGGTTTGCAGTCGCTGCCAGGCTGTGGCCAGGTCGGGCGACCATTGCCAGCCCAGGTGGGATCTTCAGGATTCGTCGTCTGGCGTGGGTGACCAGCCGCGCCGGGGCGGACAGGACCCGAAAGCGCAGTGTCTTGGTGGAGGCTTTGGCCAGCTCACCGTCGAGTGCGAGGTGGCGCAGCCAGGCGGTCAGCGAGGTCGCCGAGCGGCGAGCTGGCGCCAGGCGGCGTTGCGGTTGTAGTCGATCGAGGGCAGGTTGCGGGCGCCGCAGGCCTTGAACTGCTTCCGGTCTTCGACGTGGGCTTGGGTGCGGTGCCGGGCGTCGAGGAACTGCAGCTGTCCGCTGGGGGTGTTGGTGGCGCCCCCCCCCGTACTCCCAGTCGGGGTCCTCGCCGAGTTTGGTTTGCTTTCCGGCCGGTCGGGGGACACGGCGGGCGATGACCCGCCAGGGTCCGCTCATCGACCGGCCAGCCGATCGTGTACTCCACCCGCCGGCCCCGCCTGCCATGCGCGGGCGCGGTGTTCAGTGCGCTCAGATGGTCGATGACCTCGTGGGAGGCGCCCGCGCCGTCGATGCTGACCAGCACATCGCTGCGCCACGGGGCGGGGATCTGGGCGAATGAGGCCTTCACCACAGCGAGGTGATCAGAAGCGGTGAACGAGCCGGCATTGCCCGGGCGCTGCATCACCGCCAACGCATCGCCGATATTGCCACACCAGCTGGTCAACGGGTGAAAACCGAACCCGCCCCTATACGTGCCCACCGCCTGGGCCTTGGGGCTGGCGGCCTCGATCAAGGTGGCATCCAGGCGGATGACCAGCACCGGGCGTGGCTTCCTACCGGGCTCGGTAGCGGGCCGAGTCAGATCCTTGCCCGCGACCTTGACCGCGGGCAACTGCTCGTGGCGGGCCAAGATCTGCGCCCACGCGTTGACCCGCGCCGCCGCGGTGGTCTGGGCCAGCCGCCGCCCGGGCAGCCCGTCGCGACCCAGGCGCTCGGCCAGCTCGTCGAGCGCCCGCAACATCGTCGAATCCGATGCCCCACCCCCGGGGCCGAAGAGCTCCTCCTGCGCGGTCATCGCCTCGATGTCAGACAGGCACGTCGACCCAGCCGCCAACGCGCACGTCGCGTCCACCAGCAGCCGACCCCGATGCCGCAGCGGGACCAATCCCACCCGCGCCACCACCTGCGCCAGACCAGTGGTCAGGCCCAGCCGATCAGCCAACAACCGCGGCAGCACCACCCCCGCCTGCGCGACCGTCCCGGCACCGCCGACCTCGACCTGCAGTTTGCGCGACCAGGCCAGCGCGGGATCATCGCCCAACCGCCCGATGCTTGTAGCCTTCACCTCAAGGGTGTTCCTCTCTAGGGCTCACGCAGATCTCGACAATCCGCATTGTCCCAGTTCAGGGACACCCTTCCTCATCCCGACACCCCGAAAATCCATGATCACAAAATCGCCGTGAATACCCGAGGCAGATACCCCGGTCCTCGCGGGGGTCCGGACGCCGGCGTTCAGGCCTTACGGAAGACCCAGCGGCGCAGGAGGAGGAAACGCATCAATGTGGCGGTGGCGTTGGCGGTGACGAGGACCGCGAGCTCAAGCGCGGGGGGCAGGGCGCCGTGCAGAGAGTGCGCCACGGCCAGCGTGCCGCTGGTCAGCACTAGGGCTAGCCCAAAGACGATCAGGCCTTGAAGCTCTTGGCGTGTCCGGTGTTGAGGACCGACGATCTCGAAGGTGAACCGCCGGTTGAGTGCCGTGTTCGCGATCGTAGTGCTCAGCAGCGCCAGGACGTTGGCGCCCTGCGAGGTCAGCGGGTCGCGTAGGAGCAGGAACAGGACCAGGTAGGCCACGGTGCTGAACACCCCGACGGCGCCGAAGCGCACCAGTTGACGGGTCAGCCCCGGCGGCACACCCGGCGTCGCCGGTTCCAGCGGGGCCCGGCCCAGCTGCGCGCGAAGTTCGTGCACTGGCAGTTTGCCGGTGGCGAGCGCGTGGGCCAGCCGGGCGATTCCGCGGAGGTCGGTCTTTGCGGTGCTGACGATGTGCACGCGACTGTCCGGGTCGTCGATCCAGTCGACCGGGACCTCGTGGATGCGCAGCCCGCTGCGCTCGGCGAGGACGAGCAGCTCGGTGTCGAAGAAGAACCCGTTGTCCTCGACCAGCGGTAGCAGGTGCGCCGCGACCTCACGCCGGATGGCTTTGAACCCGCACGTCGCGTCGGAGACGCGGGTGGACAGGGTGTGGCGGAGCATGAGGTTGTAGCTCCGGGAGATGAACTCGCGCTTCGCGCCTCGGATGACGCGCGACCCTCGGTGCAGCCGCGTTCCGATGGCGAGGTCGGAGTGCCCCGAGACCAGCGGTGCGATCAGCGGCAACACGGCGGCGAGATCGGTCGACAGGTCGACGTCCATGTAGGCCAGGACGGCCGCATCCGACGTCGACCAGACGGCGCGCAGCGCCCGCCCTTTGCCCTTCTCTGGCATGTGCACGACCCGTACCGACGGAAACTCCGCAGCCAGCCGGTTGGCGACCTCTAGCGTGGTATCGGTGCTCGCGTTGTCAGCGACGGTGATCTGAAACGGGTAAGGCACCCCGGCGCTCAGGTGCGCATGCAGCCGTCGCACGCTCGGTTCGAGATCGATTTCCTCGTTGTAGACCGGAATGACGATGTCGACAACGGGTAAGAGTGCGTGCAGCTGCGGAGCACCGGAGGTGTCGGCGGCCGCGAGGTTTCCGGAGGTCACACTCGAAACGCTAAAGGGAATGTCAACGCCACCATTGTCGCTCCGCGTGGATTGTTCGTCACCCAGCGAGGAAAACCGTAGGTGGAGCACTGGCGCCGGGACCAGTCGTGGCCTTCACGGATACCGGGGATTCTTTTAGTGTTGGTCCCTCCTTAACTTGGGCTTTTCGCGCAAGGCCATGATGTCCCGCCCTACGGGCGAATTGTTGACGAGGACGGATTCTGCCTGCTAGGGATGGGGGTGCCGCTGACCGGCCGCGGTAGGAGAACTTCAAAAGAGATGTCCGTAGTACATGAGCGCGCCGGTGTGTTGTCAGTCGCCGTTCGATGGTTGTTCACGCCCGTCCTACAGAGTGCCTCTGCGCGCGGTCGGCCTACGCGGGCCCACCTCCCGAGCCACACGGAATGGAGTGTCGCGTGACAGGTTCGGTCCGCTCCCGGCTCCTTGACCGCTCGGCCAAGCGTGCCGCCGGTCATGCCGGCCAGAACGCGACGACCCTCGACAGGCCGGACTTCCCCCCGGACAAGCCAGCGAAGGCAGCCCGGTGGCGACTGAAGGTGCCCCCAGAACTCCTCTGGCTCACATTCCTCACTGCAGTGACCCGCCTATCGGCGATCACCCATCCCCGCGCGATCGTCTTCGACGAGGTGTGGTTCCGGGAGTACGCGCTGCACTACCGGGACGGCACGTACTACTTCGACATCCACCCGCCGCTGGGCAAACTCCTGCTGGCCGGCTGGGCGAAGCTGTTCGGAGTCTCCGCCACGGTGCAGTCCCACGATCCCGCGGTGGCCATCCGCGTGCTGCCGGCGCTGGCCGGCACAGCGCTCGTGGCGGTGTTCTACCTCTTGCTGCGCGAGCTGACCGCCAGCCGGCGGGTGGCGACGTTCGGAGCGGCACTGGTGCTGCTCGACAACGCGATCCTAGTCGAATCCCGGCTCATCCTCGTCGACAGCATGCTGCTGCTGTTCGGCCTCGGTGCGCTCACCTGCTACCTCGCGTCCCGGCGCCGCACCGGACGGGCACACTGGATCCTGCTGACCGCCAGCGCTGTCCTGGCCGGCATGGCCGCCAGCACCAAGTGGTCCGGCCTGACGGCACTCGGCCTGATCGGACTCGTGTGGTTCGCCCAGACGCTGCGGCAACGGGTCAGCTGGCGGCTTGCGATTCCGCAGGCGGCCGTCCTCGTCGTCGTCCCGGCCCTTCTCTACGCCAGCGTCTTCGCCATCCATTTCCAGCTGCTCCCGCACAGTGGCCCGGGCGACGCGTTCATGTCCCAACGCTTCCAATCCACCCTGGTCGGCAACGCCAGCTACAACCCGGCTGCCAGCACATCGTTTCCAGACCGCTTCATCGACCTCAACAAGGCGATGAATTCGGCCCAGATCTCGCTCAACAGCAGCCATCACCCGTACAGCTCCAGCTGGCTGAGCTGGCCGTTCATGAAACGCCCCGTCTACTACTGGACCGGCCCGAAGGAGTACATCTACCTTCAGGGCAACCCCGTCGTCTGGTGGGGCCTCCTGGTGGGCGCGTTCGTGGTCGCGCTGGGCTGGATGCGCCGCCCGGAGCGCTTCGAACGGCATCGCGGGCCGATGGCCCTGCTCGGCGTCGCGTGGGTAGTCAATTTCCTGCCATTCGCCACCATCGTCAGGCCGATGTTCCTCTACCATTACTTCTTCGCTTTCTTTTTCAGCATCGCCGCGGTCAGCATCGGGCTGGGTGCGTTGGCGGGCTGGATGACCGACGGCGAAGCGGTGTGGAAGTTCCCCTCGCGACGTTCGGCGGCCCTCTACTGGGGCATTCTCACGGTCGCGCTGGCGGGCTTCGTGTTCTTCGCCCCGATCTCCTACGGGCTCCCGCTCAGTGACGGTGGCCTGTCCGCCCGCATCTGGCTGGATTCATGGCGCTGATCCTGTTCGTCTCCGCACTGCTGCTCGGTGCGGCGGTAGTCGGGTGGCTCAAGCTGCCGCTCTACCCCTTCGAAGCCGTGGCGCTCGCCGTCGTGATCGGCCTGTTCGGCTGGACGTGGCTGGCGTTTCTCGCTGCTTTGGTGCTGCCGTATCACCTCGCGATCCCGCTCACCCTTGGCCTCAGCGCCGGGGCCTGTGTCTTGTTGTGGAATCCACGCCGGCCCCAATGGCGCCCGCTCGAGGGCGGCCGAAGCGGCTGGATCCTGTGGGGCGTTGCCAGCCTGGTCACCACGGCGATGCTCGGGCGACTCTTCTGGACGCACAGTCTCGTGCGGGACTCGACGGGGGTGTACTCCGCCGGATCGACTTGGGCCGACTTCGGGCTGCACGCGGCCGTCATCAGCCACCTCGCGGTGTTCGACCGGATGCCGCTGGACCTTCCGGTCGCGAGCGGGGCCCACCTGACCTACCCATTCCTCGTCGACTTCCTGTCGGCCCTTTACCTCCGTGACGGCTGGAGCCTGCACTTCAGCCTCTTCC
This sequence comes from Pseudonocardiales bacterium, assembly GCA_003244245.1. Taxonomy (GTDB): domain Bacteria; phylum Actinomycetota; class Actinomycetes; order Mycobacteriales; family Pseudonocardiaceae. The sequence continues at coordinate 5,815 of QHBY01000312.1, read as the reverse complement.
TGCCCGGTGTCCTGCTGGCGCTGGCCGTCTGCCAGCTCCTGCTGTCATTCAGCCTGCGGCTGTTCGGCCACGTCGGCGCCGCCGTCGGCGGCCTCACGTTGTTCTTGCTGATGGGTTCGGCCGCCGGGCTGCGGCTCGCCTACGCTGACTGGCAGCACAGCGGCCGGAGCCTGACGGACTTCCTCTCCGACCTCCCGCGCGACTACACCGTGCTCGGCCCGGAGAACGGCCAGGTCACCAACCTCGTCACGACAACACTGCTGCCGCAGCGCGCGGTCCTGTTCGGCTTCGGAGTCGGGCTGACCGTGCTGATCCTGCTCCACGTTGCCCGAGATGCCGGCGACCGCCGATATCTACTCGTCAGCGGCGCCCTGATCGGCCTGCTGCCGATGGCCCACCCGCACACTTTTATCGTTTGTGGAGCCGTGCTCGTCGCCCTCACCGTGGAGGCCGCGCTGCGTCTGCGCCGCCTCCCGTGGGGCCATCTGGCCGCGGGCGGGGGGGCGATCGTTCTGGCCGTGCCGCAGCTGGCGTGGCAACAGCTGGCCAACGGCGGCGGTACCGGAGGACGGCTGCGGCTCGGGTGGGCTGTGGGCGACGGCGAGTCGATCTGGGCCTTCTGGTGGACGAACTTCGGCCTGATGGGCGTCCTGTTCGTCGCCCTGCCGTTCCTGCTGCTCCGGCCGGGTTGGCGGCACTACCTGGTGTGGTACCTGCCCTTCCTGGCGATCCTCGCCGCCACCCAGGTCTATGCGTTTCAGCCATTCGAGTACGACAACCTCAAGCTGATCAACTACGTCTACCTCATGGCCAGCCTGCTCGCCGGCTTCCTCGTCGTCCAGGCGTGCCGGGAGAGCCGCTGGAACCTCGCGCTGCTGCTGCCGATCGGGCTCATCGTGGCGATCCCAGGCATGCTGTCCGTCACCCACGAGTTCCAGGACCGAACGCAGTTCGCTGCCAACGCTGACGTCGCGCTCGCCGGCTGGGTCCGCGCCACCACCGCGCCCGACGCCGTGTTCATCGGTGCGGATCGGCCCGGTCAGCCGGTCGCGACACTGGGCGGGCGGTCTGTCGTCCTGGGTTATCGGGGCTGGCTGTACTCTTACAACTTGCCCTACGCCGACCGGGAGGCTGCGGTCAGTGCGGCGCTGAAGGGGCACATCGACGACCCGATGGTGCGCAAGTTCCACCCCAATTATCTCCTTGTCGCCGCGGAAGAGGACAAGTCCTGGACAATTGACCGGAACTCGCTCGCGCGGCTGCCGCTCGCGTACCGGAACCCGACATGGACGGTCTACCGGTTGACCGGCGCTGGCGTCTCCGACACCGTCAAAACAAGCCAACAGTCCCGGTAGCGCTAAACACGCTTCCTAGTCAAGACTTGTCCCCGGCGCCACGGTTGCGGCCTGTACCGGCCCGCGAGTCCCGTTCAGTACCCGTCGTGAGAGCAGGAACGTGACGGGTATGGCCGCGAGAGCCGCGATGAGCGGCGCGACGCGTTCATCGACGTTGAACCATTCGACGAGCGCGATGACGCCCAGGGTCGTCAGGATGTAGTTCGTGACGTTGGTAAGGGGAAACAAAGCAAATTTGCGCCAGGTCGGCTGGGTCTGAAAGGTCCAATAGCAGTTCAGGAAAAAAGATCCGATCATTGCGATGAGGATCGCAGACAGGTGTGCGGCGAGATAGGGAAAGACAGTGCGCAGGAGCAGATACAGGGTGTAGTAGATGGCGGTGTTGAGAACCCCGACCACCGCGAATCTGTTGACGTGTCGTAGCGCGCCGACGGCGGGACGGATCACGAGGTGAGATCTGCCATCGTGTCGGGTAGGTCTGCGTTCGCCATGCTGCCGTTGGTGGCGACTATCTCGGGGGCGCGGGCGCGGTGGCGGGTCACGACGCTGGGTGATGTCGTGTGGAGGTTGGTCTCGGCCACGATGAAGTGCGGTCGTTGTTTGGTTTCGTAGTAGATGCGACCGACGTATTCGCCGACCACACCCAGAAACAGCAGTTGCAGGCCACCGATGCCCAGGATGGCCGCGACGAGAGTGATGTAGCCCGGAGCGGTGACGCCCTGGACCACGGCGGCGACGATAAGGAAGATCACGTAGGCGAACGACAGCATTGTCACGACCGCGCCGAGATATATGGACAGGCGTAGCGGCGCGGCATTGAACGACATGACCCCATCGATGCCGTAGTTGAGCAAGCGGCGCACCGACCACTTGCTGGCTCCTCCCCCCTGGCGGGCGACGTTGGGGTAGTTTATGGTGGCCACCGAGAACCCGATCCAGGAGAAAAGGCCCTTGGAGAAGCGGTTGTATTCGCCCAGCTCCAGCAGCGCGTCCACGGCGCGACGGCTGAGCAGCCGAAAGTCACCGACGCCGTCTTCCATGCGCACGTCGACCAGCGAGTTCACGACTCGGTAATACAGTCGGGCCAGCACCGTGCGGCTCAACCGCTCTCCGTCGCGGGTCCGCCGCGCGACCACCTGGTCATAGCCTTGCCGGTGCAACTCCAACATCTCGACGACGAGCTGCGGGGGGTGCTGCAGATCAGCGTCCATGAGCACGATGGCATCGCCGCGGGCATAGACCAGCCCGGCCAGCATCGCGGATTCCTGGCCGAAGTTGCGGCTGAACGACACGTAGGTGACTCTTGGGTCCTGCTCGCTCAATCGCTGTAGCGACTGACGCGTGCCGTCGCAGCTGCCGTCATCGACGAGCACGATCTCGACGTCGACGTCGACCGGCTCAAGCGTGGCGAACACCTGCTCGACCAGGGTGGGCAATACATCCTGCTCGTCGTAGCACGGCACGACGACCGATAACAGCATGTCGTTGCCTCTCTCATCATTGTAGCTCTCAAGCTCGTGGCTGTCGATCACAGATACAGCGGATTCACGAGGGCGACGTTTCTTGATCCCTGCATGCCGCGGATTTCACGAAGCGTGACGCTATCCCTGGAAGGTGAACAGCAGGAGCGAAGAGGCCGACGGGAAGTTACCACAAACCTCACAGGGGACAGCTACTTGTAATGACGATGATCTGCCATTCACTGGGCGTGAGCTGCCGATCCGTCCGTGTTGGTTAGCGGGTCAACCAGACCTTGTAGTACACGTCCGCATGGCCGGGGTGGCCCCAGCCATCGTGGCCGGTCGCAGTGACAGTCTGCAGCAGGACAGCGTCGCCCCGCACGTTCTCGTCCGGCTTGGCGACGATCACCGAACCCGGCGGGAATCGTTTCCCTTGCACCTTCCCCGCCACCGCTCCACCGCCGGCGATCCCGTTCGCGCGGTAGGCCTTTGGGTTTTCCTGAGAAAAGAATGCGATCATGATCGCGGGCTGGTCAATATGGTCGGAGAGCACGATCGGTCCCTGGTGGGGAGTCCGCTCAGCCCTGGCGATCGCAGTCTCGAGGCCAGCGTCGAACCAGACCGCCTGTCGGACTGGGTAGGCAGTGAAGTAGTCGGTCATGAACGCACCCATCTCGACCAGGATGGCGGCGCTCAGAGCGGCCGCGATCCAACGCTGACCAGACATCACGCGAAGCAGCTCCGCTGCCCCTAGCGCCATGATGATGATCAGGAAGGGGACAACATCGATCGTTCGCAGGGCATGTCCAAAATTCATGGTCAGCGCCGCGGGAATCCCTCCGAGAAGGGCGCCGAGACCGATCAAGCGCCAAAAGGGCTTTCGCCAGCGCCTACCTACCGCAACGAGTCCCACGATCAGGAGTGGGGCCAGGGTCACATAGAGCATGCCGCCATGGCCGGTGACGTGGCGGCCCCACGGGTCTCCCGTATAAAACAGGAAGGAGGGTCTCCAGTCGGACAAGTAGACCCGAACCAGGCGCTCCGCGACCACCAGGGGAAAGAACCTCCTGTCGTCCGAATTGCTCACGATCTCGGGAGTGGCAATGCAGCTGGACACCGGCTGGCACAGAATCGAGAGTGAGGTGAAGCGAGCCGTCAGTAGGCCGGGATGTTGGAGGCTCCAACCGGCCAGGGGAAGGTAGCTGACCAGGGCAGTTAGGCTGGTCGCGACCAGGGGGCGCCACCACCGCCTCCATTCACCCAGATGTGTCACCCAGAGCACCGCGACCAGGATCAGCACCAGCAGGCGAGCGGTCGTATAGGCATAGATCGCCACTCCCAGCGAGAGACCCGCCAGGACAGCCAAGGGAAGCTGCCGTCGAGGGCGCGACCGTTCCTGGTCGACATTCCACCAGGCCAACAGGAACAGACTGAGAACGGCGGGGAGCGCGGAGACCTCGAATCCGATCCGGCCGATGACGAAAAGCCAGGGTAGTGTTGCCGCCACCGCGAAGGTCGCCAATCCCAGCCAACGGTCGCGGAAGATCCGGTACGCGAGCCGGCCCAGCACGATTGCCGTGAGCACGCTGATCAGGCTTGGCACCATCCTGACGATGCCAACGCTCGGCCCGAAAAGCCACATTGCTCCGGCGATCATGTAGACGATGACGGGGTTCTCTTGTCCGCCAAATGCTTGGAAGAACAGGGGCCAGCTCTCGCCATTCTGATCCTGGCCGTCGATGGTAATGGCGTAGGCGTTGTAACCTATTGACGCCTCATCCACGTAGAATCCAGGTGGCGAACTGGTGAGGCCGTAGAGGTGCAACGTCAGGACCCCGAGCCCGATCGTCCCCAGCGCCAGCGTGAAGAGGTGAGCGCAAACCCAGGATTGAACGGTCAGCCATGGCTTCCCCAGGCTCGGGACCAGTGGCACACCCAGATCTCGAGACACCTCGGAACGCACCGATCCTTCCATTTCGCGTCTCTAGTTTGTCAATCTTTCATTTATCACCCGGGCAACACAACGGGGCCAGGCCTCTCGCTCGAGCGGATGACCTTGTCGGTCAAGTCGCCAAACAACCGTACGGCCAGATCGCGGCATGAGGAGGAAATGGGGATGAAGGACAGGTGAAATCGGGTGTTTGGCCATCGCCGACGATGATCAGCGGGGGACCCCCGCGATGATGAGTTGTTCCGGGTCGAGGATCTCGATGGTCCGCTCGAGGATCCGGCGCGGGGTGGCCTCCAGGTAAGTTAACGCTTCAACCGTCGCCCTTACTCGGGAAACCGTAGCCAGCCTCGTCGTTCATACAACCAGATTGCGAACAGCTCACGGATCGCCCAGCGAAGAGGGCTCCGCGTCCATGCCTGACTAGATGCGTGATCCCAGACCGACCTCACACCAGGCGGGGTCGTAGTCTCGATCCCATGAGATGCGAGTACTGCTTGGGCGCGTGGGAGATGATGCGGATGTGCTATGAGGGCGGCGGTCTTCCAACCGAGGTCACCCATGATGGAGTGAACCCGGACAGCACATTCACGCGTATCGAGATATCGCCCCGAGTCGGGAGTGGATTCGATTACATGGTCGGCGCCGATGCTCGGTCGGAGCGAGCGAATTGCTTGATCGATTTCGGTTTGAGCAATAATGGGACGACCGTTGCTTGTGGCCAGTGCCAGCGCGGCGAGGTACTCATTGCACGGTCCCGGTTCCCGAACTCCGGCCCGAGCGAGGCGATATCCGAAAGCTAGAACCACGACACATTGCACCGTGTCGGTATCTTCGCCTACGCGGTACCGGCCGGCCGCAGACCGAATCGCCAATGCTAGTACCTCTGCCGTTCTACGTCGGATTAAGTCCATCCTCGCGAACGTCATAGGGGGAGGGTACCAGCCCGACAGAGACGCGACGGAACGACGTGAGCCGTGTAATGGAGGTGACTTTTCGGTCGCGAGTTCCAGATCGGAACTGTCCATAGACCTTGATCATTCACGCTGATC
>QHBY01000311.1 GCA_003244245.1 Pseudonocardiales bacterium | reverse complement strand
GGCTCGTGAATAACCCTCCCTGTTGTCGGGTCGGGAGTGCGCACTGATTTTTGGTGATAAATAGGAGAAGCTGAAGGTATAGCGGCCTTTGGATGACCTCCTGCATGCGATCATCGACGTGCCATTGTGAAGGGATTATGTGTCGCAGATAAGTGTCCGCTGTAGCCCGAGGAATATCGTTGAGTTCGACAGTCCGAAGCCGATCAAGAACGCTCAGTTCTTCATGTGATAGGCGGTCAGTACGCGTGGCTAAGATGAACCACGGTAGAGCTTGAATCTTTAAGACGAGCTGTTTTCGCGGATCTTCGTTCTGCCTATTTTCAGTTCTGAAGAATCGGTCGAAAAAAGGCAGTTCCGTTCGCGGAAAGAGCCGGTCTTCCAGTGTGGCCTTGTCTGGAACTTCGTCCAGCCCGTCGAGTAGTACCAGCAGCCGTTTATCGTCGATGAGCTGCTTTACTTGGTTGGCGGAAATTTTCGCGAGCTCGGCGATCATGCTCGCAGACCAGTCTCGGATGCTGTCGGTCTCCCAGTCATAGGTTGCAAGGGAGATTACGATGGCGGCGTCTGGCGTGTCGGCGGTGCAGACAGTTCGAGCGATACTGTGCAGCAACGTAGTCTTGCCCGATCCCGGCGATCCTTTCATTACCCAACAGAACTTTCTCGGCGCAGTAGCTATTGTCATTGTAAAATTTTCGACGTGCTCATGGCGAGTCCACGGATAGTCGATTGAATAGCGGCTACGAAGGGGAATGATATGTCCAAGATTTTGGTCGTCGAGTTTAGGTGTGGCGCGTTTAGATGAGTTGGGTTCAGCCGATTCCCGCAGGGTGGTCTGTCGTATAGCCTCGGCAGCTTGGTCGGCTGTGGCCGCCACGGGGGTCGCCCTTGTCGTGCGATTCTGTCGCCAAATACCTAAAGCGACGGTGGCTGCGATCAACGCACCCAAAGCAATCCAGACGGCTCCAGAGGTACGCGAGAAGGCGCTGCCGGTGACAATATTCACCGCAATGTTTATAGCTACTAATAACAGCTCAGCTGCGAGGCCAGCCAACCACGCCAAAGCACTGGGTCGCATCAACCACGCCACTCCTGATGCCACCAAAGTAAGGGGTGGCGGAGTCGGTTGGGCGAATTAGCCCTGGTGAGTCCAGGTGCCGTTCGTGTCATGTGTCCACTCCGGGTAGCATCGACAGTTTGCGGTCACAGCATGCGACTGATCGGTAGCTCCAAGTACGTTCGGTGGCACTCGCCGTAAAATCGGGCCCGCTGATTATTACACGCTGCCCGCCAGGAGACGATCGTTCGGGCGCGTGAGAGGTTGAGCTCCTATGATCTCGGGGCCTGTCGCGCAACTTCGGAGGCGCCAGATCCAGGGTGCCGGCGCGTGTATCGAGCTCGCGATGGCGGGAGCCGTTTCGAGAGTTCATCGCCCTGGATGACAGATCAAGACGGCCACCTCGACGGACTACACACCGTTGCGCGGCGTCTTTGCCGAATTCCCCTCTATGGGATCAAGAGCGCCGCCTGAGGCGGCGCGAACCTACATCGCTAAGTAGCCCTCCTGGTCGACCGACCGGAACCACGACACTGCGCGCGGCCCTTGCGGGCCGTGCTCGGTCGCGGCCCGGTCGGTCGACGGGCCGCCAGCTGAGGGTGCGCCGTCGTAGTTGTGGCAAGGAGTTCGGAGATCAGGGCGACGCGCACCGACCGCCGGCGAGTCCAGCCGAGCCAGACCGCTGCCTCTTGCCGCACGAATCCCGCCAGGTCGCCCGGGATCGCCCCGCCGAGCACTTGTTGCGGACGCCAGATGCGATTTTCGTGTCATCCCGTCGACCTCCCGAAGGGCTAGCACACCGCGCGGTGTGGCCTATCGGCGGGTCGGTGCTCCTGGTATTGTTTGCTACCAGCGTTCATGCTCGCAGCCCGCTCGGTTTCGAGGGAGTGCGGGGCGTGCGCGGTGTCGCCCCAGACCCGGTGACTGATAAGTGTCGGCCCGGGGAGAGCAAATGGCGACTATTGATGATCGGGAACAGCGGCGAGCTGGCCCTTGCGGTGAGTCACTGGTCAGCGCCGGTACCTGCCCCGGTGCTGGGGTGGTAGTACTGGACACGGTCATCGATGCCGATTTTCTCCGCCGGTTCAAGCGTGCTCTGCGGCATCCGACGCTGTCTGGCAAGTCGGTTGGCTGGCGTGTCGCACTGATGGCGAACGTGACGCGTGGATCGATCGCTACGCGGACTACCTGGAGGACAGGCTCAGACCTCCGGAACTTGGGTGAAGATCGCAGTTGAGGTCGGTCAAGCGGTTTTGGTGTTGTAGGTGATGGGGCGGTGGTCGCCGGGGATGCTCGGTGGGGTGGTGTTGAGTTCGTTGAGCAGTAGCCGCAGCGCTCGGGTGATCTTGGGTGTGGCGGGTGTGTTGAGCGCAACGGTGATCGTTTTGGTGGTGTAGGTGATGTGTCCGCCAAGGTGGAGCAGGTGGCGCAGGGTGGCGCGGTACTCGTCGTTGTCGGTCAGGTAGGTGTTGAGCCTCCCGGCGAGCCATGCCTCGGCGTTGAACGCCAGCAGCCGGAGCACCATCTGCAGGCTGCGTCGCTGGGTGGCCAGGATGGCGCGTTTCGCGTTCGGGTCGTGCTGGTTGGCGGGGATCTTCGCGGGGATGGTTTTGAGCTTGTCGCGGGCTCGGGTCACCTGTACCGTGCCAAAACTAGA
>QHBY01000310.1 GCA_003244245.1 Pseudonocardiales bacterium | reverse complement strand
GTGTCCATTCAGGGGTCCGGTTGAGCTGGGCCGTCGCCAGTGAGTTGATGTTGGTGGGGTGCTCGGTGGGTGGTGTCGGCGTGTCGGGTTCGTTGCAGGGTCGTTGATCGTCGATCATCTGCGTTGTGTCCGCGCCCGAGCCGCCTGAGCCTTCGTATGACGAGCTTGCGGCGCTGGTGGTGGGGTTGGCGGTTCGGGTGGAGAGGTTGGAGACCGAGAACGCCGAGTTGCGGCGGCGGTTGGGGATGAACTCGACGAATTCCTCGACGCCGCCGTCGAAGGACTCGATCGAGGCGAAGGCCAAGCGACGGGCGGATCGGTCGTCGCGGGAGCGATCGAAGGATCGCAAGCCTGGTGGGCAGCCGGGCCATAAGGGCTCGGGGCTGGCGCCGACGTCGTCGCCGGATCGAACCACCACAGTGCCCCCGCCGGGGCACTGTGGTGGGTGTGGCGGAGATCTTGGGGATGCCGCGGATGCGGGGATGAGCTGGGCGCAGGTGTGGGACACCCTGGCGGTCACGCTGGAGAAGGTGCACTACCTGCTGCCGCGGCGGCGCTGTGGCTGCGGCACGACCACCACCGCAGCACCCCCGTTCGGGGCTGCTGGCACCGTGACCTATGGGCCGAACATCAATGCCGCGGCGATCCTTTTGGCCAGCGAGGGCAATGTCCCCATCGAGCGGACCGCGATGCTGATGGAGGCACTGCTCAGTGTCCCGGTGTCGACCGGGTTCATCGCCCGGGCACTGCAACGCCTGGCCCAGCGCCTGGCCGCGGCCGGGTTCGATGACGCGATGCAAACCGCGCTGCGCGCCGAGGACGTCGTGTGCGCTGATGAGACGCCGACCAACGTGATCAGCAAGAACACCGACGAGCACGGCCAACCCCTACCCGGGGCCCCGCACGCGGTCACCGTGCGCACCCCTGATACCCGGCTGGTCTGGTACGCGGCGATCGGTTCGCGCTCCAAGATCGCGCTTGCGGGTCTGGGTGTGTTGGAGGGTTACACCGGTTACCTGGTCAGAGACGACTACGCCGGCTGGCACCAGTTCGACGCCCAACTCGCCGGGGTCCAGCAATGCACAGCCCATTTGATCCGCCACGCCAAGGGTGTCCTGGAGCTGCACCCCACCCACCAGAGCTGGGCCGGCGAGGTCATCACCGTGCTACGCGAGGCCGCTGCCGCGGTCACCGACGAGCACGACCAGCTCGACTCCCAGCTCCTGGCCGACCTGCGCCAACGTTACGACCGCGCAGTCGCCTGGGGCATCACCACCAACCGGCACCGCAGCTGGGCCAAGGGCAACCACCCCGGATACAACCTCGCCACACGCCTGCACGACAAAGCCGACCAGGTCTGGACCTTCACCCGAAACCTCGCCGTGCCCTGGACGAACAACGCCAGTGAGCAAGCCCTCAAAGGCCCCAAACGACATCAGGTCGTCTCGGGCTACTGGCACACGCTGACCACCCTCGCCGACTACTGCCGCGGCCGCTCCTACCTGGTCAGCGCCCGCAACCACGGCGTTCGCCCCATCGACGCCATCCACGCCGCCCTCACCGGCAACCCCTGGCTCCCCACAGTCTCAACCGCCTGACCTCACATCTCCACCGTGAATGGACACATCTACCTGCGGTCCGTCTAGAGCTTGGGAACAACTCGACGTGGACCTGATAGAGCCGCTGAGCAGCGGTTTCGGCTGGCCATGGGTTAGCCGTGAATGACCGCTGGTGCTCGCCATGAAGGGCACGCGGAGGGCACGGCTGGTGGGCTGTGATGCTCCTGATCCGTAGTCGCAGGCGATGCCCGCCAGTACCCTGCGGTTGTCGCGTTGTTTTGCTGACGGTTCGTTGACGGTCATCGGTTGTGGAGCAGGCTTCGCTGGGTGCTTGTGCGGCATCGGGTGGGTTCACCCGAGAAGACCAGTCTGATCGCCGTGACCGCTGGTCGTGGCCGACGTTAGCCCACAGGTGCCTCGAAACGCGCGGTGTTGCCCATTCGGGTGGTGGGCGTTGTCCTGCTGTTACGCAGCGCTGGCGCACATCCGTGCACGGTATCTAGGCAGCAGGGGGAGAGTGTTGATCTGTCAGCGAGTTCGGGTGGGGGCCGTGGTGGGGGTCCTAATGGGGGCAGTCACGGTCGGGATGGCAGCGCCGGGGGCAGCCCACGCCGGCCAGCCAGGCCAGGCACGTCGGGTTGCCGCGCTCACCGGCGCGGAGTCGCTGAACGCCACGCAGGCGCGATACCAGGTGAAGGGCACCGACCTGGGGATCCTGTGGAGCGATGAGCGGGGCCAGATCCTGGCTGCTTTTGGGGACACCTTCGGATCGGGGTGGGCGGGTCCTGGAAGTGAGGTCAGCGACCCAGCCGCGAGTGATTGGCGCTCGAACACGTTGGCCCGCAGCAGCGACCACGATGCCGCCGATGGCATGTCGTTCACTGGCTTCGTCACCGACCGAGCTGGCTATGCCAAAGAGTTGCTGCCGTCGCTTAAGCGGGACGGCGTCGAGATCAGCAAGATTCCTACCGGCGGCGTCAACGTTGGGGGGCGTAATTACCTGGCCTACATGTCGGTGCGCCACTTCGGCGACCCTGGGCAGTGGATCACGAACTACGGTGGCGTCGCCTATTCCGATGATGGTGGGCAGACCTGGGTGGATGTCCCCAGCGCGGGCCGGCCCAATACCCCGGCCTTCGACGAAAAGTTCCAGATGATCTCCTACGCTCGGCGGGACGGCTTTGTCTACGCCTTTGGTACCCCGAATGGTCGTTTCGGTGATGTGTATGTCGCCAGGGTGCCCGAACAGCGACTGCTCGATCTGTCCGATTATGAGTACTGGACCAGCACAGGGTGGCAGCCCGGCGCTAGCGCGATCGCAGCACCGATTATGACCGGACCCGTTGGTGAACTGTCGGTCCGCTACGACCAGATGCTTCACAGCTGGGAAATGATGTATTTCGATCAGCCACGCGGGGTGATCGTGATCCGGCTCGCTCGACAGCCAACCGGGCCATGGGGAAACCCGGTGCCAGTTGCCACCTCCCAGCAGTACCCGACTCTCTACGGCGGTTTCCTTCACCCGGACTCGCACGGGTCCGACATCTATTTCACCATGACGCAATACGATCGCTACAACGTTTCACTCATGCACGCCACACTGCCGACCAACGAAAAAAATAATGCACAAGCACCCTGACAGCTCAAGCCCTATCGCACCGACACCTCCTTGGCTATTGCCGAGCCCTGCACACCAACAGCATTCCGCTCACGATTCATCGAGCAGACACGGTCGAAGCAGTCTTGCGGGGACGCATGCACAGGGGTGTGGGGCTCTTCGCTGTTTTCAGTGGGTTACTCAGCGTGAGGGCATGTGTGGGGTTACTCAGCGTGGTGACATGTAGGCGGG
>QHBY01000309.1 GCA_003244245.1 Pseudonocardiales bacterium | reverse complement strand
CCACGTCGCGGTTCTTGCAGGGTATCTACCCCTTCGAAGGGCAGGGCATGCACAAGCCAGTTCCGATTGATCCCGCGCTGACCTACACCGTTCCACCGGGGGTGACCGGCCAAGCACTGTACTTCCGCGGCGGAAACAGCACCGAAGAGATGATCACGATCGTGCTGGTGCGGGACGGCCAGCCGATGCGCTACTTTCCGATCGGCGCTCGCGACGGCACCCATATTCCGCTGCGCGTGGTGGAGGACCTGATCAGCCAAACCCAGGTCGAGTTGCACATCGCCGCGCCCGAGGGGTGCACGGGGACGGTTGTCATCGATCTCGGCTTGGTGGAGGTGTGAACGCCATGCGAGAACTGGTGGTGGTGGGCAACGGCATGGCGGGGGCCCGCGCCGTCGAGGAGATCTTGACCCGCGGCGGAGGTGAGATGTTCCGCATCACGATGTTCGGTGACGAGCCGCACGGTAACTACAACCGCATCCTGCTGTCGGAGTTGCTGGCTCGCGGCGCTAGTCCTGATGGACAGCTGCTCGATGAGGATCTTTTCCTCAATCCATGGGAGTGGTACCGGGAGAATGGGATCACGCTGCACGCCGGGGTGCGGGTGGTGCGCGTCGATCGGTTCGCCCACCGGGTCTACGCCGACGACGGGTCGATCACCCGGTACGACAAGCTTGTCCTTGCTACCGGCAGCCGCTCCTTCTTCCCGCCGATGGAGGGGCTGTGGCTGGATAACAAGACGCTGACGCCTGGAGTGTTCGGGTTCCGCACGCTGCACGACACCATGGCGATGGGGCGCTATGCCCGCGGCAAGCAGCGCGCCGCGGTGATCGGCGGTGGCCTTCTCGGTCTGGAGGCGGCCCGCGGCCTGCAGGCACACGGTCTGGCGGCGCACGTGGTGCACGCCGCGGATGGGCTGATGAACCAGCAGCTGGACGCCCAGGGGGGCCGGGTGCTGCGGCGCTCGCTGGAACGGCTGGGCATCACCGTGCACACTGGCACTCGCACCACAGCGATCCGGCGCGCCACCGACGGCGCGGTCACCGGCGTCACCTTCACCGATGGGGGCACGCTGGACGTCGACATGGTGGTGGTCACGGCGGGCATCCGCCCGAACATCGGGCTGGCCATGGTGTCGGGCCTGGAGACCCAGCGCGGCATCGTGGTCGACGACCAGCTGCGGTCGGTCGACGATGACGACATCTACGCCGTCGGTGAGTGTGTGCAGCATCGCGGCGAGGTGTACGGGTTGGTCGCGCCACTGTGGGAGCAGGCGACGGTGCTGGCTGATCACATCACCGGCGCCGACCCGGGGGCGGCCTATCACGGTTCGCGGCTTGCGACGAAGCTCAAGGTCGCGGGCGTGGACGTGGCGGCCATGGGCCTGAAGGAGCCGGAGCGACCCGACGACGAGTTCGTCCAGTTCAGCGAGCCTAGCCGTGGGGTGTATCAGACGGTGATCATTCGTGACGGCATGCTGGTGGGCGCCACGCTGCTCGGTGACGTCAGCAAGGTCGCTTCGCTGACCCAGGCCTTTGACCGGCGGGTGCCGCTGCCGGAAGAGCGGATCAAGCTGTTGTTCGACATCGGCGCTCCGCCGTCGGAGGTGGGCGCGGCGGAGCTGGCCGACGAGGCGCAGGTCTGCAACTGCAACGGAGTGAGCAAGGGTGAGCTGGTCGCGTGTGTGCGGGACGGGCAGCGCACCGTTGGTGGTGTGATGGGTGCGACCCGTGCGGGTAAGGGATGCGGATCGTGCAAGGGCCTGGTCGCCGACATCGTCGAGGCGGTTCTGGGCGGCGACCTGGAAACCGACCCGGCCGAGGCCTATTACGTGCCGTGCATCCCGATGGACAAGGCAGCGCTGATGGCCGAGATCCGGCATCGTGGGCTGCGCTCGCCGTCGGCGGTGTTCGCCGCGCTCGCGCGGGACGGTGCCGAGCACGCGGGCAGCAAGATGGCGCTGACCTCGCTGCTGAGGATGATGTGGGGCGAGCAGTACATCGACGAGCGGGACGGCCGGTTCATCAACGACCGGGTGCACGCCAATATCCAACGAGACGGGACGTTTTCGGTGGTGCCGCAGATCGCCGGCGGCGTGACCACCCCGGCGCAGCTGCGGCGGATCGCCGAAGTCGCCGAGCGTTACAACATCCCGATGGTCAAGCTCACTGGTGGCCAGCGCATCGACCTGCTCGGAGTGCGCAAGGAGGACCTGCCCGGAGTGTGGGCTGATCTGGATATGCCTTCGGGTCACGCATACGGCAAGAGTTTCCGGACCGTCAAGACCTGTGTGGGCAGCGATTTCTGCCGCTTCGGCCTCGGAGATTCAACGCAACTGGGCATCGACATCGAGCAGCGCTACAAGGGGCTGGAGAGCCCGGCGAAGATGAAACTCGCCGTCTCCGGGTGCCCTCGCAACTGCGCGGAGTCCTACGTCAAGGATGTGGGCATCGTCGCGGTCGAGGGTGGCCGGTGGGAGATCTACGTCGGCGGTGCGGCCGGGGCCACCGTCCGCAAGGGCGACCTGCTGGCCACTGTGGATAGCCGCGACGAGGCCGTCATGCTCACCGGGCGGTTCATGCAGTACTACCGGGAGAACGCCAAGTGGCTGGAGCGCAGCTACGACTTCGTCCCCCGCATCGGGCTGGCCGAGCTGGCAGCGATCGTCGTCGAGGACCGGGACGGGATCGCGGGTCGGCTCGACGAGGCCATGCAGCACTCGGTGGACTCCTACCGGGACCCGTGGCAGGAACACCGGCAACCGGCTACCGAGGGCCAGTTCCGCGACGCGCTGCCGCTGGTCGAGTTGCCGAAGGTGCCGGTCCGATGAGCGGGCCCGATTGGCAGCCGGCACCGTGGCGGCTGGGCCCGGTAGACCAGATCCCGGTCGGTGAAGGACGCGCCTTCGCCGTCGGCGACGAGCAGGTGGCCGTGTTCCGGCCGCGCGGCGGCGGGCTACAAGCGCTCCAGGCGATCTGCCCGCACCGCGGCGGTCCACTCGCCGACGGCCTCATCGATCAAGTGCAGGTGGTGTGCCCACTGCACAACCACGCGTTCCGGCTGGTCGACGGGCAATGCACCACCGGTGAATGGACGATTGCGGCCTACCAGGTAGCCGTGGAAGACGGCGAGGTCGTGGTGCGACTGCGAGATAACTAGCTTCCAGGCAAAGTTACGGTAACAACGATCGCCTAGCGTCACGTGCATGGGCGACTTAGTATCGCGGATCGGCGTCGAGGAGGAGTTCCACCTCGTCGACTTGCAGACCAGGTCAGCGGAGCCGGCGATCGATGCGATGCTCGCCCAGTTGGACGGCGACTCGTTTGCCCGGGAGCTGCAGCGCTCCCTGGTCGAGGCCAACACATTGCCCTGCGAGAGCCTCGATGAGCTGCGCGCCGAACTCTGCCGGCTGCGCCGCCGGTTGAACGAGGTCGCCGATCCCCTCGGGCTAGGTGTGGTGGCAGCTGGCACGGTTCCGCTGGTCGACCTGCTCGGCTCTGAGATCTCGGCCGGCGCCCGCTACGAGCGGATGCAGCATGAGTACCAGCTGCTGGTCCGCGAGCAACACATCTGCGGGGCCCAGGTGCACGTCGACGTGCCCGATCGGGACGTCGCCGTCGCCGTCGTGCAGCACGTGGCGCTGCACCTACCGACCTTCCTGGCGCTGTCGGCCAGCTCGCCGTACTGGCGGGGGGTCGACAGCGGCTACGCCAGCTATCGCTGCATGGTCTGGCAGCGCTGGCCGACCGCAGGGCCGCCGGGACCGATGCGTACCGCCGCCGACTACGACACCATGGTGGCCGACCTGGTCGCGTCGGGAACGATCAGCGATCCCGGCATGGTCTATTTCGACATCCGCCCGTCGGCGCATCTACCCACCGTCGAACTGCGGATCTGCGATGCCTGCCCGGCAGTGGACGACGTCGTGCTCATCGCCGGTCTGTTCCGGGCGCTGGTGCAGCGGGCCCGCAGGTGGATCGAGGAGGGCAAACCGTTCCCGCCGACCCGCCACGAGCTGCTGCGGGCAGCCACCTGGCGGGCGGCCCGGTCCGGGCTGGAGGGTGACCTCGTCGACCTTGTCAACCCGTCCGGACCGACCCTGGTGGCGCCGTCGCTGCTCGTCGAACGGCTGCTCAGCGAGTTGCGGCCGGAGCTGGAAGAATCCGGCGACTGGAAGCAGGTGCAGGAGCTGTCCCAGCGAGCCCTCGCGGTGGGCAGCTCCGCCGCCCGCCAGCGCCGGATGTTCGGCCGGCGCGGCGAGCTCACCGACGTGGTCGACGGCCTTCTCGCGCGGACCCGCGGCGAGTCGCTGCACCACGACCCACCGATCGCGGTGCCGGCGACGCCGGCCCTACTCGACGGCTACCGTAGTGAAGGCAAACACAGTGCCGGGTATGACGAGGCGGTGGGAGCCAACGGCCGGGTCCTGCCGCACTACGGCTGGATGTTCCGGATGTTAGACCGGCTGGGCGCCCGCGGTATGACGGCTGCGGAGTCCGCGCTGCGAACCGAGCAGCAGGCGCGGGGGGTGACGTTCCGGGTCGCCGACGACGAGCCGGACCGGCTGTTCCCGCTGGACCTGGTGCCACGCATCATCACGGCCGAGGACTGGGCGACGCTCACGCCAGGGCTGATCCAGCGAGTCCGGGCGCTGGAGGCGTTCTTGCACGACGTCTACGGCGCCCAGGAGGCCATCCGGGACGGTGTCGTACCGGCGTCGGTGGTAACCGGCTCGCCCGGCTGGAGCCGCTTCGGTGAGCTGTTCAGCCAGCGCACGGTGCGAGCCGCCGTCAGCGGGATCGACCTGGTGCGAGACAGCGCGCAGGGTTGGCTCGTGCTCGAGGACAACCTACGGGTGCCCTCTGGCATCGGGTACGCGATGATCAGCCGGCGGCTGGTGCGCAGCGTGTTGCCCGATCTGGAGCCCCCCGCCGGCGTTGTGCCATTGGAGGGTGTCCCCGAGCTGCTGCGCAAGACGCTGCAGGCCGCGAATACAGCCGGGGACGGGATCGCGCTGCTCAGCGCTGGTTCTATCGACGCCGCGTTCTACGAGCATCGGCTGCTGGCGGAGCAGATGGACGTGCCGCTGATCACTCCCGGGGAGCTCACGGTTACCGACAGCGGGGTGTACGCGCACGGTCGGCGCCTCGGCGTGCTCTACCGGCGGCTCGATGAGCAAACCCTGCTTGACGCGACCGGAGCTGACGGCCGGCCGGTCGGGCTGACGATCTGTGCGGCCGTAGCCGATGGCCGGGTGAGCCTGCTCAACGCGCTGGGCAACGGCGTGGCCGACGACAAACGGGTCTACGCCTACGTGCCGGAGATGATCACCTACTACCTCGGCGAACAGCTGCTGCTCGGCAACGTGCCCACCTACCCGTGTGCCGACCCGCACCACCTCGCTGAGGTGCTTGACCGGCTCGGCGAGCTCGTGCTCAAGCCGGTGAACGGCTACGGTGGTCACGGTGTAGTGATCGGCCCGGACGCGAACCCTGGCGAGCTGGCCGAGCTCGCCGCCACCGTCGCGGCGCACCCCGAGGAGTGGGTCGCCCAGGACCTGGTGTCGCTGTCCACCCACCCCACCTTCGGCGGCGCCAGGCTGGAGCCGCGGGCGGTCGACTTGCGCGCGTTCGTGCTGCTCGGCGAACGGGCCGAGGTGGCACCAGCCGCGCTGACCAGAGTCGCCCGCAGCGGCAGCATGATCGTCAACTCCTCGCGCGGAGGCGGCGCGAAGGACACCTGGATCTTGCGTTGAGAGGACCTTGCTGATGTGCGGCATCGCAGGCGAGATCAGATTCGACCAAACGCCCGCCAGCGTCGAAGCGGTCACCGCGATGACCGCCGCGCTGCACCGTCGCGGCCCCGACGGCTGGGGCATCCACGCCGTCGGCGCCACCGCGCTCGGCCACCGCCGGTTGAAGATCATCGATCTATCGGAGCGGGCCGCGCAACCCATGGTCGATCCTGAGCTTGGGCTGACCGTGGTGTTCAACGGCTGCATCTACAACTACCGCGAGCTGCGTGCGGAGCTGTGCGCCGCCGGTTACCGGTTCTTCTCCGACTCCGACAGCGAGGTGCTGCTCAAGGCCTACCACCGGTGGGGCACCTGCTGCGTTGATCACTTCCTGGGCATGTTCGCCTTCGCCGTGCTCGAGCGCGACAGTGGACGGCTGATCCTCGGCCGGGACCGGCTCGGGATCAAACCGCTGTACCTCTCGCAGACTCCCAGCCGGGTGCGGTTCGCCTCCACCCTGCCGGCCCTGCTCGCCGCGGGCGACGTCGATACCGCCATCGACCCGGTGGGGCTGCACCATTACCTGAGCTTCCACTCCGTGGTGCCGGCTCCGCGCACGATCCTGGCCGGAGTGCAGAAGCTGCCACCCGCCACGGTGCGCACCGTCCATCCGGATGGCCGGTGGGAGGATCGCGAGTACTGGCGGCCGGCGTTTTCGCGAGGCGGTAGCGATGCCGGTCTGGATACCGCGGACTGGCCGGGTGCTGTGCTCGATGCGCTGCGCCTGGCTGTGGAGCGGCGAATGGTCGCCGACGTTCCAGTGGGCATCTTGCTCTCCGGCGGTATCGACTCCAGCCTCGTGGTAGCGCTACTGGCCGAGGGCGGTCAGCACGGGCTGCGTACGTTCAGCGTCGGGTTCGAGGCCGCCGCCGGGGAGTCCGGGGACGAGTTCGTCTACTCCGACCAGGTCGCGGCACACTTCGGCACGGATCACCAGAAGATCATGGTCACGTCAGATCGGCTGCTGCCAGCGGTGGATGCGGCCATCGATGCGATGAGCGAACCGATGGTCAGCCACGACTGTGTCGCGTTCTACCTGCTCTCCGAGGAGGTCACCCGCTCGGTGACGGTGGTGCAGTCCGGGCAGGGCGCTGACGAGGTGTTCGCCGGTTACGACTGGTATCCACCGCTTGCCGGGGTGCCGCGGGACCGGGCTGCGGCGGCCTACGCGGAGGTCTTCGTCGACCGCCCGCACGCCGGGCTGGCCGACCTGCTCGAGCCGGAGTGGCTGCCCGACGCCGACCACAGCCGGGCATTCATCGACGCGCACTTCGGTGCTCCCGGCGCCGACACGGCCCTGGATGCGGCGTTGCGACTGGACACCACGGTCATGCTGATTGACGATCCGGTCAAGAGGGTGGACAACATGACCATGGCGTGGGGGTTGGAGGCGCGGGTGCCATTCCTGGACCACGAACTGGTCGAACTCGCCGCCGCCTGCCCATCCGAGCTGAAACTCGCCATGGGGGGGAAGGGAGTGCTCAAGACGGCCAGTCGCGGCGTGGTCCCGGACGAGATCATCGACCGGCCCAAGGGTTACTTCCCGGTTCCGGCGATCCGGCACCTGTCCGGTTCATTCCTCGACCGGGTGCGTGACGCGGTCACCGATCCGGTGGCCAAGGACCGCGGACTGTTCCGACCGGATTGGTTGCAGCGCATGCTTGCCGATCCGAACACCGAGCGCACCACGCTAGGATCCAACGCCTTGTGGCAGGTCGCTCTGTTGGAGATGTGGTTGCAGGACAGGGGGATCTAGCTTGGTGAATGCGGCGAGCTTCGAGGACGCCGGCGGCTTCGCGCGGCAGCGGCGTGCCCGGCTCGCCGCCGAGTTACCCGGCCTCGACTGGCTCGCCGCCGAGACCTGCACCTCACCCGTGCTGTCACCGGACGGCAGCACGCTGGCCGTGGTCTCCGATCGCGACGGCACACCCCGGCTCTGGCTGATCCCGCTGGCGCAGCCCGGGCCGCCGCGGCGGCTGGACACCGGCGAGGACTACGTACGGATGGTCGCCTGGTCACCTGACGGTGAGTGGCTGTGCTTGACGACGGCGCTTGGCGGCGGCGAGCGCACCCTGGTCCGGGCACTGCATCCGGACGGCTCCGACGCTCGGGTCGTCGCCGGAACTCCGGCCGGGGTGGCGTCGATCAGCTGCTGGCAGCCCGGCGGCCACATCGTGGGTCTTGCGGAAAGCAGCGTCACTGACCCGACCACGCTGAACACCTACGCGGTGGATATCTGCTCCGGCCGCCGCCGTTATCTGGCAAGCGGCCCGGCGGCGAGGGTGTGCGCCTTCAGCCACGACGGGCGCTACGCCGTGGTACGCCTCGGCGCTCGGGGCGTCCGCCGCTTGCTGCTGATCGACACCCGGGCCGGCAGTAGCGCCGACCTGCTCGGTGCCGACGCGACCGTCGCCGATGCCTGCTTCGCCCGCGATGATCGGATGATTTACCTGCATACCGACGCCGATCGCGAGTTCGCCGCGCTGCTCGCGCTACCGAGGGTCGCCGCCGGCTATCCAGAGTCTGCCGCGCTCGTCGCAGCCCGCGACGGGATCGAGCTCGAAGGGTTCGCACTCGAGCCGACTGGCCGCGCGGTCGTGGCGGTGTGGAATGTCGAGGGACACAGCGAACTCGAACTCGTCGAGCTCGCCGGAGGGCAGCGTCGTGCGCTCCCGGCGCCACCGGCGGAGGTGGTCACGGGCTGCGCCTTCACCCAGGACGGTGGGTCGCTGATGCTCGCTGTGGAATCCAGCACCGAGCCGCCGCACGTTCTGCGCTACCCGCTGCCGCCGGCCGAACCGGTGCGGCTGGCTCCTGCGCTGGCACCGCCATGGCCGCCGGACGCGCCGACCGCACCGGAGTTACACAGGTGGCGGGCCCGGGACGGCCTCAAGCTCAGCGGCTGGCTCTACCGGCCGGCCGGTGCACTCGGTCCGGTGCCCACCCTGGTCTGGTTGCACGGCGGCCCGGAAGCCCAGGAGCGTCCCACGTTCAACCCGCTCTACCAGGCGTTGCTGAGCTGCGGAGTCGCGGTGTTCGCGCCGAACGTCCGTGGCTCGTCGGGCTTCGGGCGCCGGTTCGTCGACGCCGACGTCCACCGTCGCCGGTTCGCCGCCATCGACGACGTCGCCGACGTGGCCGGCTATCTGGTGGATGCTGGGCTCACGGATCCCACCGCGATCGGCTGCGCCGGCCGCTCCTACGGCGGCTACCTGACCGTCGCCGCGATGGTTCGCTATCCCACGCTGTTCCAGGTCGGCGTCGACGTGTGTGGCATCACCGACTTCGAGACGTTCTTCGCCCACGCCGAGCCGTGGATCGCGGCAGCGGCGGTGAGCAGGTACGGCGACCCGCAGCGAGACGCAGCGTTGCTGCGTGAGCTGTCGCCGATTCACCGCGTCGGGCAACTCAGCGCCCCACTTCTGGTGGTGCACGGCGCGCAGGACACCAACGTGCCCACCATCCAGGCCGAGCAACTCGTCGCAGCGCTGCGGGCCCGCGGCGCGTCACCTGACTATCTGGTGCTGCCCGACGAAGGGCACGAGATCCTGGGTGCCCCCAGCCGGGCAGTCTACTTGCGGGAGGTCGTGCGTTGGCTGATCAAGCACCTGCTCGACGTCGACGAGCGCAGCGCCTGACATCCGACACACCCATTTGAACGTCTACCTTTCCGCCGACGCCCGCGCCGCCCTGGACCGGGCGGGTGTCGCCCGGGTTGTCGGGACTAGGCCACGATGGGCACCTGGGGAGCCGGGTCCGGGCTCCTCCGGTCTCGGCGACGAGGCGGGTTGCCTGCTGGAGGTAGGAGGTGTGCAGTGGGGCCACGAAGGCGTGTGTTCTCCCGCGCGCGAAGGCCGATTTGGGCGGCCCTTCTCTCGATCACAGCACTGGTCGGGGCCGGCTGTACTGGTCAAACGACACCGAGCAGTGGTCAGGCGGTGCAGGGCGGGGTCGCCACCTTCGCCGAGCGGCCGAACACCACCCCGAACTACATCTTCCCGTTCATGCCGGTCGAATATTTCAGTGTTACCACGATTTCGGACTTCCAGTACCTCATGTACCGACCCCTGTACTGGTTCGGCGACAACGGCCAACCCGTCCTGAACGACAAACTCAGTCTCGCCGACTATCCGACCTTCTCTGACGACAACCGCACCGTGACCGTGAAGCTACGCGACTACGCGTGGTCGGACAGCACGAAGGTGACGGCCGACGGCGTCGTCTTCTGGATCAACATGATGAAGGCGCAGAAGAAGAACTGGGCCGTATACGTCCCGGGCGGAATCCCGGACGACATAGACTCGGTGACCGCGGACTCGCCGAACCAGGTGACCTTCCATCTGAACAAGAGCTACAGTGCGAAATGGTTCGTGTACAACGAGCTCGCCCAGATCACTCCGCTTCCGCACGCCTGGGACCGCACGGCGACCGGGACCAGCGACTGCGAACACAGTGTCGGCGATTGCACCGCAGTCTACAACTACCTCACCGACCAGGCGAAGAGCATCAACAGCTACGCCACGAACCCGCTGTGGCAAGTGGTGGACGGTCCCTGGCGGCTGAAGTCCTTCAACGCCGACGGTAACATCAGTTTCATCCCCAACACGTCCTACTCGGGACCGAACAAGCCGCATCTCGCTCAGTTCAACGAAGCACCGTTCTCCGACAACGCCGCCGAGTACAACGTGCTGCGCTCCGGCGACAACTCCATTCAGGTCGGCTACCTACCGCCGGAGAACGCCCCAGCCAAGCCGGACGACCAAGCCGTTGGACACAACCCGCTGGAGAACAACTACACGCTCGACCGGTGGCAAAGCTTGTCGGTCAACTACTTCCCGCTCAACAGCCACAACCCGAAGGTCGGCCCGATCTTCCAGCAGCAGTACTTCCGGCAGGCCCTGGCGTCCCTCGTCGACCAGAAGTCGATCATCAAGGCGGCTGTACACGGCTACGGCGGAACGACCAACGGCCCGGTGCCGACGACGCCGAAGAACCCGTACGCCAGTGACAAGACCGAGCCCAATCCGTTCGCCTACAACCCTGATCGAGCCGGGAAACTGCTCGCCGATCACGGTTGGAGCACTCCGCGCGACGGTGTGGGTACCTGCGAGCGGCCGGGCACCGGTCCGAACCAATGCGGCCCAGGGGTGGCAGCCGGCACCCAACTGGACTTCCAGCTGATGTACGCCTCCGGCACCCAGCGGGTCACTCTGTCGATGCAGCAACTGCAATCGTCGGCCACCAAGGTCGGCATCAAGCTAAACCTGCGGGGAGCGCCCTTCAACACCGTGATCGGCACCGCCATCCCCTGCGAGGCCGGCAAACCCGACTGCAACTGGGAGATGGGCAACTGGGGTGGCGGGTGGGTGTTCGCTCCGGACTTCTATCCCACCGGCGAGCAGATTTTTGGTACTGGTGCCGGATCCAACGTGGGTAGCTTCTCGGACCCGAAGCTGGACGAGCTCATCGCCGCAACCCAGCACAGTGACTCGCCAGAGGCTTTGCAGTCCTACGCGCAGCACGGCTCACAAACCGTACCGGTCATCTGGCAGCCGAATGTCGACTATCAGGAGACAGAAATCGCGAACAATCTCAAAGGGGTCACTCCGCAGAACCCGTACCTGAATATTACTCCGGAGGATTGGTACTACGTGAAATGATTGCTGATCCCCCACCGAGGCAGGTGTTCGATGACCGGATTCATCACCCGGCCTGGATTTTTCACCGGG
>QHBY01000308.1:3373-46198 GCA_003244245.1 Pseudonocardiales bacterium | reverse complement strand
CCCGGCGCCGGCGCCTGCGGTGGACAGTTCACGGCCAACACGATGGCGATGGCGTTCGAGATGCTGGGAATCTCGCCGGCGGGACTGTCGGAGGTCCCGGCGGTCGACCCCCGAAAAGCCGACGTCGCGGAGCGAGCTGGTGCCCTGGTGATGGACGTGCTCGCGCGCGGGCAACGGCCCGCCGAGCTCATCACCCGAGAGGGCATCGAGAACGCGATCGCCGCGATCGCGTGCAGCGGGGGCTCGACCAACGGTGTCCTGCACCTGCTCGCGATCGCACGCGAGGTGGGCGTGGAGCTGTCGATCGACGACTTCGACCGAATCAGTGAGCGCACGCCCTTGCTCTGCGACCTAAAGCCCGGTGGCCGGTTCGTGGCACCGGATTTGTACGAGGCAGGCGGGGTGCCGCTTGTGGCCAAGCGGCTGAAGGAGGCCGGAATCCTTCACCCGGACGCGCCGACCGTCACTGGCCGCACGATCGGCGAGCTCGCCGACGGCGCCCGGGAGACCCCGGGCCAGGAAGTTGTCCGCCCACTTGCGGATCCGATCAAGCCGACCGGCGGCCTGGCGATCTTGAAGGGCAACCTGGCGCCGGACGGCTGCGTCGTGAAGCTCGCCGGACACGAGCGGCGCAAGCACAGCGGCCCCGCCCGGGTGTTCGAATCCGAGGAGGACGCAATGGCGGCGGTGCGCGCTCGCGACGTTCGCGCCGGCGATGTCGTGGTGATACGCAACGAGGGGCCCGCCGGCGGCCCGGGGATGCGCGAGATGCTCGCGGTCACCGGTGCGATCACCGGTGCGATCACCGGTGCGATCACCGGTGCCGGGTTGGACAAGGACGTCATGCTGCTCACCGACGGGCGCTTCTCCGGTGGCACCAAGGGGTTCTGCGTTGGACACGTCGCACCCGAAGCGGCGCACGGCGGCCGGATCGCGCTGGTCCGCGACGGTGATCCGATCGTGCTGGACATGGACAGCCGCGAACTGGACCTGAATGTCGATGCCCAGGAGCTGGCGCGGCGTCGGCAGAAGTGGAAGGCCCCCCACCCCCTGTTGCGTGGGGTGCTGGCCAAGTACGCTCGGCTGGTAGGTTCCGCCGCGGAAGGCGCCGTCTGTGGATAACTCCCGCGATCCGTCGGCGCCGCCCCGCAAACCGGTACGCGCGTGGCCGGGCGGCGCGGACGGCAGCCCGCCCGGCGAGTGCAGCGAGCTGCTAGCGCACGTGGCTGAGCACGAGGCGCGGTCTCGACTGCGAGTGAGCGAGCCTCGGCGGCTGCCCCGTAGGTGGACGGGGAGGAGCCCGCACCGCACCTGGCGGGATCGGACGGTCGCCAGGCTGACGTTGCTGTCGACACTGCGCGGTGCTGAGGTCCTGCGTCTTAGCGATCGCCGATGCGGACATTGCGTGGCGCTGGATCCGTGCGATTCCGCCTCGGAAAGCCCACCCGAGGAATCGGCTCCGCACGCATCGCCCCAGCAATCGCCGTCCGGTAGCCGAACGACCGCTGGGGACTTCACAGCAGCAGCACGGTCGCACGACTGCTCACCGGGATCCAGCTGGAGGCCACGGTCTCCGAGCTGGATCAAGTCGTCCTCGGCCGCCTGTAGTACAGTTTGTAGCATGTCTTCGCTTACGATCCGCACTGACTCCGAGGTTGAGCAGGCCCTCGAGTATCTGACCCGGGACGGGCAATCCCGCTCGGAGGCAGCGCGTGCCGCAATCTTGGAGGCCGAACGCGCCCATCGACGGGCGCGGCTGCGGGCCGAGGCGGAGGATCTGCGCAACGACCCCGACGATGTCGCCGCATCGCGGGGGTTGGCCGCGGAGATGGACACCATCCGTGCGTGGTGACCTGTACCGACTGAAAGCATCCCGGGACGTCCGCGGCCACGAACAAGCCGGCGCCCGCTACGCGGTAGTGCTCCAGTCCGACGATCTCCCGCTCTCCACGTGGATCGTCGCGCCGACCTCGACCGGACGGCGGGCGGCATCGTTTCGCCCCGAGGTCGAGATCGATGGCACGAAAACCCGCGTGATGGTCGAGCAGCTGACCGTGATCGACCCGCAGACGCGCCTCGGTGAGTTCGCTGGCCGGCTGAACGGCTCCGAGATGCAAGCCGTCAGTGCCGCGCTGCTGACCGTCCTGGCCTTGGACTGAGCGCGGCCGGCTCCGCTGACCGGCCATCGTGACTCAGCGGGCAGTGGTTACCCCGCTCTCGGTGGACAGCCCGGCGCCGACCCAGTCCTCGATGCCGTCGGTGTACTTCCGTACGTCGATGTACCCGAGCCGTTCGAGCTTCCCGGCGACCTGCGTGCTGTTCTGGCAAGCCGGGTTGGAGCAATAGGTGACGATCGCGGCGGTCTTGTCCGGCAGCAGTTCGCCGGCGCGATCCTCGACGTCGGCGGCGATGAGGTTGACGGCGCCGGGGAGATGCTGCTGGCTGTAGTAGGACTCGGGCAGCGCGTCGACGGCGGTGATGGTTCCGGCGTCGAGACCGGTCTTCAGGTCGTCACGGGAGATGGTGCGCGTCATGTCAGAAACCTCCTGAGATGAGATAGGTGGGTTGGACGAGGCGAAACCGGCGGCACCCCGGGCTTCTCCTCGTCAGACTATCCGGACTATAGTCCGTTTCATGTCTCTGCACGGTAGCGGACCGAAGTCCGTTTCGTCAACGGGTGCCGTCGGAGACGCCGGCGTCCGCGGTGCTTGCCGGATTGAGCTGCCGATCCTGGGGATGGAGGTGGTACCGGAACGTGCCGATGCGGCCCGCAACCGGCTGCGCGTGCTCGCCGCCGCGGAGCGCCTGTTCGCAGCGCGAGGGGTAGCCGGAGTGACCATGGACGATGTCGCCGCCGAGGCCGGCGTCGGCAAGGGGACGCTGTACCGGCGCTTCGGCGATAAAGGTGGCCTGGCTGTCGCCCTGATAGACGAACGCGAACGCGAGCTGCAACAGCGCATCCTCACCGGGGCACCGCCGCTGGGACCCGGTGCACCACCCGCAACCCGGCTCGCCGCCTTCGTTGCGCACTACCTCGACCTGGTCGCCACCCAGCTCGACCTGGTCCTGCTCTCCGAAACCGCCACCCCCGGAGCGCGGCTGCGCACCGGCGCGCACGCCTTCTGGCGCCAGCACTGCCGCTACCTCCTGCATGAGGCCCGAGCCCCTGAACCCGACCTTCGCGCCGACCTGCTCCTGGCGGGCCTCGCCGCCGAACAGATCGTCCACTGGCTGCGCGACGAACACCGCGTTCTCGCCGACCTGGCCGACGGCCTGTCCTCCGCAGCCCTCGCGCTCACGAACCGACAGCCAGTGGCACCGTCGCATGATCTGAGTACATAGTCTAGACTTAGTACTGTGATAGGTCTCGCGGAGGCGCTTGCCGTGATCGGCGAGCGCTGGGCGCTGCTCATCGTTCGCGAAGTAGCCCTGGGGCTGCGTCGCTTCGACGAAGTGCAGGCCGCGACAGGGGCGCCCCGCGCGGTTGTCTCCGATCGCCTCCACCGCCTGACCGCTGCAGGCATCCTCGCCACCAGGCGCTACCAGGTTCCCCGCAGCCGGGCCCGACTCGAGTACACCCTGACCGACGCCGGCTACGACCTGCTACCTGTGCTGTCAGCCATCTCGGATTGGGCCGAACGCCACCTTCCCCGCGCAGGGGTTTCCGAGGTCGTCTACCGCCACAGCGGCTGCGGCGGCCGGGTAACCGCCCGGCTGGTGTGTGAATGCGGCGAGCAGACCGGTCCGCAGGAACGTCTCATCGCGCAAGTCAATCGCTAGCCCCCGATACCGAAACCAGGAGAAAACATGTCTCTCGCCACCACCACCGACGCTGCGTTCGCCGACGACGTCCTCGCCAGTGCGACTCCAGTGCTCGTCGACTTCACCGCAGCGTGGTGCGCCCCGTGCCGGATGGTCGCGCCGGTCCTCGAGCAAATCGCCAGCGACGAGGCCGCACGGCTGCGCGTCGTGTCGATCGACGTCGATGACAACCCCGTGACCACCCGGAACTATCAGGTCAGGAGCATGCCGACGCTGGCACTGTTCGTCGCCGGCGAGGTGGTGGCCCAGGTCGTCGGCGCTAGGCCGCGAACCGCGATCATGCATGAGCTGGAGCCGCACCTGCACGGCTGAGGGGGCCGTGCGGCACGGCTACGATCGTCACTGTGGCTGTAGCTCGCTGGAGTGGCCCGCGAGGCGCTGAACTTCGTGGCGGCAGGGTATCGTTGATCTCATCCCGCGGCTGCATCTGAGACGCAGAAATGGCAGGGGTTCCTCGGTGCCGCCCCCATACCGGCGCTTCGGCAGGACTCAGCTACTCCTCGATGGCCCCGCCGATCCGCCGAAGATGCCTTCGGAAGGTGTACGACGGAGCGGCGGCGCGCCGGGTCAGGTAGTCGTCGAAGGCCGTCTGCTGGCGCAGCGTCTCACCCGCCCGGATCCTGCAGGCCTGTTCGCGTTCGGTCTGCCAGATCCGGTGCGCCGTCGCCAGCACCTCCCCGGCACACTCAGCGGCGACGAACAACACGCCGTCGTCGTCGCCGAAGACGATGTCGTCGTCGCTCACCAGGTGCGTCCCGAACCGCGCGTTGGCCAGCGCCTGGGGCTCGCGCTCATCCAGCCGCACTGGGCCGGACGGGTAGCTGCCATAGCTGAACACCGGAAGGCCGATCTCTGCCAGCTCCGCCGTGTCGCGGTGCAGCCCCCACACCACCAGGCCCGCCAACCCTGCCGCCTCGGCCTCCAGCACCGCCAGGTCCCCGACACAAGCCTCGTCCGGCCGCCCGCCGTTGTCGACGACCAGCACGTCGCCCTGTTCGGCCCGGCGAAACGCCTCAAGGAACACGTCCACGCTGCCGTAGTGCCGTGCCGGCAACGCGCGTCCCGCGATCCGGTGTCCGGGAACGACCGCGCCGATGCCCGGCGCCGCAGCGCGCAGCGGCACGTCGCTGCGGACACAGGCATCGGCTAACAGCGGCGTGGACAGGTCGGCGAAAACCTTCAGCATGACGTTCTCCCTGGCACTGTCCCGTCACCGTCGGCGGCGCATGGATGCAGCGGGCCGGTGGCGTCGTCCAACCGAGACTGAGCGCCTGTTGCAGGTAGTAGCGCGGACTGTTCGGTGTCCAGCCCGACACGATGGCCGCTCGTTCGGTGATGTCGACGACCACCACCCGTATGCCCTTATCGGTTGGCGTCTGCGGGCGTTCTCAAGTTTGGACACCTTGGAATGCGGCCATGACAAAGACTCCGCGAGTTGCCGACCGCTCACGTTGAACTGTTGACGTAGCTCGCGGAGTCGTTTGCCTAGCGCGTTGCGCGCCTCAAGGACGTTAGAGGCGCCGGAGGTGTTGTTCGGTGGCAAAGTCGTCCCGTCGTACAGCGCGATGCCAGGCAGCGTCACGCCAGTAGTTGTGTTGCACGATTTCGGCCGGCTCATCGATGATCTCCGTACCAATGGGGTTGACCTAAACGAAGATCAAGTTGCCCGGGTTCCAGCGAGGACATAGCTGGTCAGGTCCAACTCGTAGGTCTGGCCGATCAGGTCGACGCCGAAGCTGTGATGCGGCTCCTCCTCGATCAAGGTAAACCCTTGTCGACGAGCCGTCCACCCAGGCGGAGGCCGCGCCCATCGGGGCGCACCAGCAGGACTCGCAGCTTTGCAGTCGCGCTGTTCACGCCGGCCTGGTCGTCGGCGGCGACGCAGAAGACGCACCCGATGCGCCGTCCGTCGACCTCGGCGATCCAGGCCGCCTCGCGAACGGGGTCGTGGTCGGCGGCATAGTCCGCGACGATCCGCGCGACGAGCGCCTCGAACGTGGCGTCCCACCCGAACTCAGCGGCGTAGATCTCTCCGTGCGCCATCACCACCCAGCCCAAAATCACCCGGCTGCCCCAGCGGGCGGGTCCGCACCCGGCTGTCCTTCCTGCTATCCATGACGTCTCCTGCAGTCTTGAACCAGCGGTACTGACACGAGTGTTTCAGTACGTCAGACTATCGAAGTGAGTCGCGAAGCCACAGCCCATTCCAGACCGCCTTCGGCGCGGCACACGGAGTTGCTGGAGTTGGCCTACCGATACGCCCTCGACAACGGTCTCGGCGACCTGTCGCTGCGGCCGCTGGCCGCCGCGGTGGGCTCGAGCCCTCGGGTACTGCTGTACCTGTTCGGCAGCAAGAACGGGCTCGTCCGAGCGCTGCTCGCTCGCGCCCGAACCAACGAGCTGGACCTGCTAGGCCACCTGCGGGACCGCGATAGTGCCAGCTTGGCCGAAGCGGCCGCCGAGATTTGGGCGTGGCTCGCCGCCGGGAACCACCGCGCGCTGCTCAACCTGTGGGTCGAGGGGTACGCCCGCAGCCTGGTCAATCCCGACGGACCCTGGGCCGGCTTCGCCCGCTCAACCGTCGAAGACTGGCTCGCCGTCCTGGCCGAGGCTCAGCCAGCCGCCGAGCGCGACAGCCTGGCCGGCATCGCGCAACGAACACTGATCCTCGCCGTGCTGCGCGGAAGCCTGCTTGATCTCCTCGCCACCGGTGACGTAGACCGGACCACCGCCGCCGTGCACCAGCACCTAAGCAACCTCACCAGCGAGTCTCCCGCCGGCTGATCCGGTCACACCTCGGTGGTCTGCTCCAGGTCGATCACGATCTTGCCGAGCGCGTGACCGGACTCGACCGCTCGCAGTGCCTGTGGCGCTTCGTCGAAGGGGTAGGTCTGGAGCACCTTGGGATCTACTTTGCCCGCGGCCACCAGGTTGGCGACGGCGGGGAAGCCCGCCGCGCTGGACGACAGGTAGCTGCCTCCCAGCTCCGCGACGCTGGGGTCTGCGGTCGACACGATCCGGGCCGGGTTGGTGATCAGGATGGCGACGTGGCGCATCGGTTCGCCGCCGACCACGTCGAGGATGGCGTCAACGCCGCCGGGCAGCACTTGCCGCATCTGCTCGACGACGTCGCCACGGTCGTAGGGCACCAGGATGGCTCCGAGACTCTCCACCATCGGCCGCTTGGTCTCGCTGCCCACCCCGAAGACTGCCGCGCCGCGGTTGCGTGCCAGCTGTGCGGCCATCACACCGACACCACCGCCGACGCCGTTGATCAGCAGCGTGTCACCCTCGGCGACGCCGAGTTTCTCCAGCACGTCCCAGGCGGTCCCACCGGCCACCGGCAGCGCGGCTGCCTGCACGAAACTGATCTGCGGGGGCTTGTGGATGGTGCCCTCGGCGAGCAGCACCGCGTGCTCAGCGTAGCTGCCGTGCCCCGGCGCGGTCTTGCCCAGCACTTCATCGCCCTCGGCGAATCCTTCGATGTCGGAGCCGACCGCCACCACGACACCGGCCGCCTCGACGCCCAGCACCAGGGGAAAGTGCGGGGTGGCCTGCGGGTTGGCCATCGCACCGCTGCGGATCTTGTGGTCGGCCGGGTTGACCCCGACAGCCTTGACCTTGATCACCAGCTCGCTTGGACCCGGCGCCGGCTCAGCCCGGTCGAACCAGGTCTCGGTCTCGGGACCGCCGTAAGAGGTGTAGCCGTAGGCCCTGCTCATCGTGTCTGCCTCTCCGTCGTCACGTACCAGCCCTACCCTGCCTCGGTCGACGCACGGCGACCGCATGGCGATCCTGTTACATACCCGCTCGATGTCTTGCCATGCGGCGGCGGGCACCGTGAGGGGCGACAGGGATGTGTTTCGAGTAGTTCTCGGGTGTCGCGTTGCACGAGCTGTTCGCGCATCGTCGGAGGAGCCGCCGATGTCGCGGATGGCGTCGTCGTAGGGCACCGTGCCCGCGGCCAGCTGCTCGCCGAGGTACTGCTCGAAGCCGATGGTGCCGATCGCCCGGTCGGGCGCCAGGTGGCCCCGGCCCGAGGCGCTGCCGGGCCCGGTCATGAAGCTGCCGGGAGTTGGCCTCCGAGACGTCGAGAAACTCGGCGATCTGCCGATGGTTGTAGGCAACGCCTCCCGCAGTACGAAAACTGCCCTCTCGGTAGGGGTGAGCTGCTCCATGAGCCTCAGCAGCGCAAGGGACACCGAATCGCGCTGCTCCACGGTCTCCAGCGGCCCCAGCGCACCATCGGCGGTCAGCACCGGCTCCGGCAGCCAGGGACCGACGTAGTTCTCCCGCCGGGCCCGCGCCGAGGTCAGCCGGCTCAAGCAGAGGTTGGTGACCACCTTGGTCAGCCACGCGGACGGGTAGGCGATCTCGGCACGGACGGCGCCGGCCCAACGCAGATATTCATCCTGGACAACATCCTCCGCCTCGCCCGCCTCCCCCAGCATCCGGTAGGCCAGGCGGAACAGCCGGGGCCGCTGGGCTAGGAACTCCTCCACGGAGGGGGTATCCATCGGCTCAGCCTGACAGAAACCGCCTCACCGGAGATCCGTCACCTTCATCTCGGCGAGCGACCTCTCGTTGACATTACATAGCATGCTATGGAACAGTCATAGCGTGCTATCTACTGGAGCCGGGTATGACTGACGCACACGGGCACCGAGCAAACCCGTGAGCAGCCAGCGGTCGCAGCCGTGGGCTCGAGATGCCTCGCTGGGCTACCGGATCAATCATCTCGGTCGCCTGCTGGCCCATGCCCTGAATCAACGGATCGCGCCCTTGGGGGTCGTGCCCGGGCAGTTCGCCCAGATGTTGGCCCTGTACGAGCGGGACGGGCTGACCCAGCGCGAACTGTGCGAGCTGGTCAGGATCGAGCAACCGACGATGGCCAACACCCTGCAGCGGATGGAGCGCGACAACCTGATCCACCGCGAACCCGATCCCGCGGATGGCCGCCGAACGCGCGTGGTGCTCACCGGCCGGGCACGCGACCTGGAAGATCACCTGGTAGCTGCCGCTCGCGACGTGAACGCCATTGCAACCGGTGGACTCAGTGGAGATGAAATTTCCGCCTTCATGTCCACCATGACCCAGATCATCAACAACCTCGAAGCCGCCGACCACCGACCCG
Source organism: Pseudonocardiales bacterium (assembly GCA_003244245.1). Classification (GTDB taxonomy): domain Bacteria; phylum Actinomycetota; class Actinomycetes; order Mycobacteriales; family Pseudonocardiaceae. The sequence continues at coordinate 37,242 of QHBY01000308.1, read as the reverse complement.
GACCTGACAACACGGAGCAGCCATGACCACGACCACGATCGCCACCGATCAGGACCTAGCAACACTGATCAACGTATTCACCGTGACCCGCATGACCCAGCAGCCGCTCGTCGATCTGCTCACCGAGGCCACCGAGCAGGTGATGCGCCACCACCCGGGCTTCATCTCGGCCAACATTCACACCAGCCTCGACGGCACCCGGGTCGTCAACTACGCCCAGTGGCGCAGTCGGGAAGACTTCCAGGCGATGCTCGATGATCCCACGGCGCGCGAACACATGAGCGCCGCTGGTTCCCTTGCCACCGCCGAGCCGCACCTCTACGAGGTGACTTCGATCCACCACGCGTAACTGCGCAGCAACGCCAGAACTGGCCTCGCGATGAGCTTGACCTCTACTAAATATTGAGGAATTACCGTGGCCTCGGCGGGCCACCGAGACTGGGCCGTACCCGACAGCGCCGGCCGTAAGCGGTATGGTAATTGGTATGGCGACAAGGAAGATAACCGTGTCTATGGACTCGACTGCGCTTCTGCTGGCCGAGCGCGCGGCCGCCCGTGAGGGGCTCTCGATGTCGGCATGGCTCTCCCGCGCCGCACGGCGTGAGGCCGTGCGGACCGGCGTCGGCCCGATGGCGGTCGACGCACTCGCCGACGCCAAGGCTGACGAGGCTGAGCAGGCCGAAGCAGAGCGGGCGATGCGTGCAACGGGGTGAGATCTGGTCCTACGTACCGCAAGCCTCGCCACGCCGGCAAACCGTCGTGCTCGCCTCCAGCGACGGGATCAACCAGTCGCCCCGAGCCTGGCTGATCGGCGCACCTATCACCGACAAGGACCCGCAGGACATCCTCGCCGTGCCGATCGATGGCCATGGCTGGATGTCAGCCGGCAACATCACTCGGCTGTATCGGGGTTGGCTGCGTGAGCGCGTCGGCCAGCTGGACCGAGAGACCGTCGACCGGCTCGACTCCGCGCTCCGCGCGGCCCTGGATCTATGAGCGCGCGGTCTACGCCCCGTTAGTCATACGACCCCGCCCATTGCGGCCGACGTGTGCCCAGATCAATCCCCGAACCCCGGACGACATGTGCTTACCAACTGTAGACGGCGATTCGGCTCCGAATGGGGGCGCCGGGCACTCGCTGTCCGCCTACGTTCCCCTTAGTAAGCCACCACGGCACCCCATTGACGGACAGCCTGGCGGGCATGCTGGGCAACATGCTCATCAGGGAGACGACTGGAGACGACTGGCCGGCGATCTGGCCGTTCCTGCAACGCGATATCGCCGCGGGCGAGACCTTCTGCTGCGATCGTGACATGACCGAAGACCGGGCCCGCGAGACGTGGTGTCCGCGACCTCCGGGGCGCACGGTCGTAGCCGTCGACGACCAGGGCGCCGTGGTAGGGGTCGCCACGGTCCGGCCCACCATGGTGGGCCGACCGCACACATTGCCAACGCGAGCTTTCTGGTCAACCCGAACACTCCGGACGGGGCATCGGGCGGGCTCTCGGTACGCACATACTCGACCGAGCACGCGCCGACGGCTACCGTGCCATGCAGTTCAACGCGGTGGTAGATACCAACACCCGGGCAGTGGCCTTGTGGCGCTCGCTCGGCTTTGAAGTGCTGACCACCATTCCCGAAGCCTTCCACCATCCGGTCGACGGTTACGTCGGCCTGCACATCATGTACCGCCGGCTCTGACCTCGAAACCAGACCGGACGTGTCGCAAGATCCATAACCGGTGACACCCCGGTTGGGATTTATTACGGAATCTGCGGTGAACGCTAGACAGCCGGATACTGTCCGATGATGGACCCGGTGTGCAATCCGTTCGCTCCCGGCGCGGGCCAGCGGCCACCTGAGCTGGCCGGCCGCGACCGTGGAGCTGGCCGCCTTCGACGTGGCACAGCCGGCGGCACGCAGGGCCTCGGTGCGCAGCAACGCGGCGCTGGAGCGGGTGGCCCGTGGCCGCCCGGAACGCTCTCCGCCGTGGTTGGGCGCTGGCAAGGTCGAAGGCGACATGCTGCCGAGGATCGTCGCGCTGATGTGCAAGCGGCTGTCCCTGCTGGTTCCACTGCGCGGCACCGTGCCGCATCCGGACTGGATCAGCCCGGCGGTGCGCAATGGCTACCTGGCGATGTTCAGCGGGGGTGGGCTCCGCTGGCCCAGTTGTGGGACCAGTTCCCGCGCCTTTACGGCAGTAGTGCCAACCGCACCGGCCAGCCGCCCGCGGCCTCCGCGGCCGATGCGGTCGGCATTGTCGGCACCGACGCCCTGGTCGTCGACGGCGACGCGCTGCGCGATCTCGGCAGTGCACACGCGGCGAGCACCATGGTGCGAGTGGCACCTGACGGGGAACTAGGCCTGTATCGCACGGCGCCCACGACGCTGCCTCCGGCCTCGATCCGGAAGCCTACCTGCGGCGACTGGCCTCGATAGACATCGCCTGACGTCCTCGACAGACCCTGGGAGAGACGCGATTGTCTTTCTCCCGCGTGCGATCGCGATCCCAGCGCTGCGCCTCGCACCGCCAGCGCCGATCCTCCCGCCACACAGCAATCATTTGCGCGCCGAGCACGCCGACGAAGCCGAGCTGCCAGCATCGGCGACTACTCCGATCTGGAAGTTAGTCGGTTCACCTTCCGGGTCGCCGAGCCGGCCGCGGGCTGGGAAGCGACCACAGCGGCAAGGCCGAGACACGCCGATTGGGACTTATTGCGGAATCTGCGGTGAACGCTAGACAGGCGGATACTGTCCGATGATGGACCCGGTGCGCAATCCGTTCGCCCCCGGCGCGGGCCAGCGACCACCCGAGCTGGCCGGCCGCGACCGTGAGCTGACCGCCTTCGAGGTGGTTCTCGAGCGGGTGGCCCGTGGCCGCCCGGAACGGTCTCTGGTGCTGACGGGCCTGCGCGGGGTGGGCAAGACGGTACTTCTCGGGGAGCTGCGGTCGATGGCGATGCGCCGAGGGTGGGGCGCCGGCAAGGTCGAAGCCCGGCCGGAGGGCGGGCTTCGCCGCCCGCTGTCGGCCGCGCTGCACCGGGCGGTACGTGATCTTGCGCTGCGCCACCGCGCCCCGGACCGGGTTGACGAGGTCCTCGGGGTACTGAAGGCCTTCGCGCTGCGCGCCACACCGCAGGACGCCAAACTGCGCGATCGCTGGCAGCCTGGCATCGACGCGCCAACCGTCGCGGGCCGGGCCGATTCCGGGGACATCGAGATCGACCTGGTGGAGTTGTTCACCGAGGTCGCCGAGCTGGCTGCCGATGTCGGCACCGGAGTCGCGCTGCTGATCGACGAGATGCAGGACGTGGCACCCGACGACGTCTCCGCACTGTGCGCCGCGTGCCACGAGCTGTCCCAGTCCGGGGCGCCGCTGGTGGTGGTCGGTGCCGGGTTGCCGCACTTGCCGGCGGTGCTCAGCGCGTCGAAGTCCTACTCCGAGCGGCTGTTCCGCTACCTGCGAATCGACCGGCTCGAGCGCGCCGACGCCGACCGCGCCGTGGTCGCGCCGATCGAGCGGGAGAATGCCACGATCACCTCCGACGCGCTGGACACGCTGTTCGAGACCTCCGGCGGCTACCCCTATTTCGTGCAGGCCTACGGCAAGGCCGCGTGGGACGCCGCCCCGATGTCACCGATCGGGATCATCGACGTGCAGGTGGCCGCCCCCGAAGCCGAGACCGAACTCGCCGTGGGGTTCTTCGGGTCCCGGTTCGAGCGGGCCACTCCGGCCGAGCGGGAGTACCTGCAGTCGATGGCCGAGCTCACTGGAGGCCGGGACGAGCCGGTTGGCACCACCCAGGTGGCTGAGGCGCTCAGCCGGCGAGCCTCATCGCTGTCCCCAGCGCGGGACAGCCTGCTCAAGAAGGGGCTCGTCTACTCCGCGGAGCGCGGGAAGATCGCATTCACCGTCCCACATTTCGGTCGTTTCCTCCTCGGCAGGCTGGTCGGCTGAGCAATCCGGCTACCCCCGAATGGGTGAACAGGCAGCGAGTCGGCGGAGGTTTGTAACAGTGCCCTAGCGCGTTGCGATGACACTGACAGCCCCGTGAGGCTGTTGGACCCCCGACCCGGCAGCCTCACGGGGCCTTCCTATACCCCCAGGCCGCACCGCCGGAGCCCCGCACCTCAGTGCCCCGCAAGCGACGCCGACCGCAGCACGTACCCTCTTCGCCGTGCCCGTGCCCGATAGCAAGCTCGAGATCCAGATGCTGCACGACCGAGTGATGGTGCGCCTGGTGGGTGAGGAAGGCGAGCGCCGCAGCAGTGGCGGAATCCTTATCCCGGCAACGGCTCAGGTAGCCAAGCGGTTGTCGTGGGGTGAGGTGTACGGCGTCGGCAACCACGTCCGAACAGTCCAGGTCGGTGACCGGGTCCTGTTCAACCCCGACGACCAATTCGAGGTCGAGGTGCGCGGGTGCGCCTACCTGGTCATGCGGGAACGGGACCTGCAGGCGGTAGCCAGCGAACGCGCTGAGCACGGAACGGGTCTGTATTTGTGAGGTCACCCGACAAGCCGGCGCAACCCGAGCCATCGCCGCTGTTCGACAATCCGACTCGAACCGACCCGGACTTCACGACCGAGGTCCCGCGGATCCTGGCGACGCCGCTGCACCAGTCCGACCAGAATCGAGCACTGCGCCGGACCGCGATCCTCGTAGCCGCGGTGTTCGGCCTGTTTGCGTTGGTGTACTTCATCGACCTCGCGATGTCCTCCGGCGACGTCCCTCGCGGCGTCACCGTCGCGGGCGTACCCGTCGGCGGGATCAGCCGGGTCACGGCCGAGCAGCGACTGCGTGAGCAGGTCGAGCCGCGGCTGAGCCATCCGATCATGCTGCAGGCCGGTGATGTCGAAGCCACCCTCGACCCTCGGCGGGCTGGGCTCACCCTGGACTGGTCCGCCACCCTTGCCCAGGCGGGCAAGCAGCCGCTGAACCCATGGACCCGGCTGACCTCGCTATGGCGAACCCGGGAGGTGGGCGTGGTGACCGCCACCGACCGAGCCGCTCTCGCCGCTGCCCTGCAAGGGCTGCTCACGACAACCGACCGGGATCCTATCGAGGGCACCATCCACTTCGTCGGCACGCGGCCGATCGCGGTCGAGCCACGAACAGGTCAGCATCTCGACGTCGCCGCCACCACTGACCTCATACTCGCTCGCGGGATCCGCGGCGGCGCGGTACGCGCCCCGGTGACGACGCAGCCGGTGCGCACCACTGCCGACGGGATCCGGGCGGCGCTGCACGACATCGCCGAACCCGCCGTGTCAGCCCCGGTCAAGATCACCGGTGACGGCCAGGACGCCGTGCTCACGCCGGACGTCATCGCGACGGCGCTGCGGTTCGCGCCGGACAGCCGGGGTGGCTTGACCACCACCGTTGACAATCCCATGGTGATCGCCGCGCTGAACCCCCAGCTCATCTCGACCCAACGGCCAGGCAAGAACGCCGAAATCCTGATCCAGGGCGGCGCGCCGGTAGTGCTGCCCTCGGTCGACGGTCGCGGCATCGACTGGGCCGCCAGCCTGCTGCCGCTGCTCGACGTGCTGCACAACCCCGGATCGCAACGCTCGCTGGCGGCCACCTACGTCACCCTGCCTCCGACGCTGAGCACGGCGCAGGCCAACGCGCTCGGCGTCACCACCCAGCTCGCCACATTCACCACCGGCGGGTTCGCCGCCGACTCCGGACAGAACATCCGCCGGGTCGCAGAGCAGGTCAACGGCGCGATCCTGCGGCCAGGAGAGACCTTCAGCCTCAACGGGTACACGGGCCCGCGTAACGCCGCCACCGGATACGTCGACGCCGGGATCATCGACCACGGCCGGCCGAGCCGGGGCATCGGCGGCGGCATCTCCCAATTCGCGACCACGCTCTATAACGCCACGTACTTCGCCGGCCTGACCGACATCGAACACAAGGAGCACAGCTACTACATCAGCCGCTATCCGGCCGCTCGGGAGGCCACCGTGTTCGAGGGCGCCATCGACGTCAAGTTCCGCGACGACGCACCCACCGGCATCCTCATCCAGACGGCCTGGACCCCGACCTCGGTCACGGTGACGCTCTGGGGCACCAAACACGTCGACGTCGAGTCGATCACCGGCCCGCGCACCGACTTCATCGACCAGAAAACCGAGACGATCCAAGGCCAACCCTGCACCGCCACGCAGGGGGAACGTGGCTTCACCGTGACCGACACCCGCGTCATCCGCGACGCGACCACCCACGCCGAAATATCCCGCCACACCCGCAAAGTCACCTACGACCCCGAACCCCAAGTCATCTGCGCGCCCTAACCCCCGCGTTCAGAAGGCCTCCTCCGGGACGTCCATGAGGGTGTTGTCGGTGGACTCGACGATGGTGCGGCGGGCAGTCAGTTCGGGGAGAATGTTGCGGGCGAAGAAGCTCGCCGCGGCGACCTTTCCCTGGTAGAACGCCTCATCTCGGCCGGTCACCTCGCCGGCCAGCGCCGTCAGGGCCACCTCGGCCTGGCGTAGCAGCAGCCAGCCGATCAGGAGGTCGCCAGTGCTCATCAGCAGGCGCACGGTCTGCTGGGCGACCTTGTAGGCGTTGCGCGGTTCCTGCTGCGTCGATACCACAAAATTGATCATGGTTGCGAGCATCGCCTGCAGGTCGACCAACGCGGTGGCCAGCAACGCTCGTTCCTCCTTGAGCCGGCCGTTGCCGCTGCCGGCGTCCAGGAACGCCTGGATCTCGCTGTTCAGGTGCCCGATCGCTTGACCGCCGTCGCGGACGATCTTGCGGAAGAAGAAGTCCTGGGACTGGATGGCCGTCGTGCCCTCATACAGACTGTCGATCTTGGCATCTCGAAGGTACTGCTCGATGGGGTAGTCCTGCAGGAAGCCCGATCCGCCCAAGGTCTGCAGCGACAGCGCCAGCATCTCATAAGCGCGCTCGGAGCCGACGCCTTTGACGATGGGCAGCAGCAGACCATTGACCCGCGCGGCCATCTCGGCGTCGCCGACGGCGGAGCCGTCAACTTGTCCCCAGCCACGGATCTCCACCGTGTCCTGGTAGGTCGCGGTGTAGAGGTACAGCGCACGCAGGCCCTCGGTGTAGGCCTTCTGCAACATCAGCATCCGGCGCACGTCAGGGTGGTGGGTGATCGTCACCCGGGGAGCGGACTTGTCGCGCATCTGGGTGATGTCGGCGCCCTGCACCCGCTGCTTGGCGTACTCCAGCGCGTTGAGGTAGCCGCTGGACAGCGTCGCGATCGCCTTGGTGCCGACCATCATCCGGGCGTACTCGATCACCTGGAACATCTGAGCGATGCCGTTGTGCACGTCGCCGAGCAGCCAACCTACGGCGGGTGTGCCGTGCGCACCGAAGGTGAGCTCGCAGGTGGTGGAGGCCTTGAGGCCCATCTTGTGCTCGACGCCGGTCACGAATACGCCGTTACGGGCATCGATCTCACCGGTGTCGGTGTCGAAGTGATACTTCGGCACCAGGAACAGCGACAGGCCCTTGGTCCCGGGAGCCGGTGTGATGCCGGGGCCCTCCGGCCTCGCCAGCACCATGTGCATGATGTTGTCGGTCAGATCGTGCTCGGCCGAGGTGATGAAGCGTTTCACTCCCTCGAGGTGCCACGAGCCGCCAGGCTGCTGGATCGCTTTGGTCCGCCCGGCGCCCACGTCCGACCCCGCGTCGGCCTCGGTGAGCACCATGGTCGAGCACCAGCCCTTGTCGATCATGAATTGGGCCCAGCGCTGCTGCTCGGGGGTGCCGTTGCTGTGCACCACGCAGGCCATGCTGGGACCGCTCATGTACATGAACACTGCCGGGTTGGCACCCAGCATCAGCTCCGACGCGGCCCAGCGCAGCGTGGACGGCGCACCGAAACCGCCCAGCTCGGAGGGCAGTTCCAGCCGGTACCACTCACCGTCCCAGAGCGCCTGGTATGACTTCTTGAACGCCGCCGAGAGCTCGACTGTGTGCGTCTCGGGGTCGAAGGTGGGCGGGTGGCGATCGGACTCGGCGAAGGACTCCGACAGCGGCCCTCGAGCCAGCCGGTCGAGCTCGGTGAGGATGTCGTGCGCGGTGTCGCGGTCCATCTCGGCGTACGGGCCGACACCCATCCGTTCCTGCACCCGGAGCACCTCGAACAGGGTGAACTCCAGGTCTCGGAGGTTGCTCTTGTAATGACTCATGTCCTCGCTCCAACGCAGTCGCAGAACCCGTCCTGCTCATCGCTAACAGCAGTTTATTACTGGTCGGTAACCCCGGCAAGTCCGGCATGCCGCCACGGGCGCCGGACCATGAACGTCGGTCACATTCCAAGCTCAGCGACCCAGAGGTGTGTCGCGGACGTGCGCCCATCAGCCGCCGCGTGGTGAAATGAGGAGCAGTCCCCCTTGTCTACCAGCGAACATGACCTTGTAGCGAGCGCGTCAGCGGCGAGGGAGATCGTGGTGCCCGACTGGGAGGGAACCCTCCAGGATGTGGTCGAGGTGCTCGGCAGCTTCCCGTCCGGCGGCGCGTTCCAGGTCAGGGTTAATGAGCTGCGCGGAGACTTGGCTCAGTTGCTGCAAACGGGTCTACCAAGCGACCCCCGTAAGCTCGACGGGCTGTCCACCGCGCTGCGCGAAGTTGTCACCAAGGTAAGAGTTCCTGGTGTGCCCCGACCCGAGGATCTTGCCTGGTCGTTCTGACATCGCAGCCGGGGAGGTGTTCATCCGCTCATGGTGCGGGCGCAACAAGCCCGCTGATCCGGCCTGCACCAGCTGCACGCGCCGCTTGCGCGACAGCTCGCAACGTGCTTCCCGCGCGGAAAACGTCATCGACAATCAGAGCGTGGGAGCCTGTGAGTTCTTGCTTGACACTGAACTCACCATCGAGGTCGTGCGTACTGCTGGAATCACGACTCTTGGCTTGGGGTCGGAACTCTCGCCGAGTTTCTACACGGATCTCAGCAAGGCCACGTCTTGTGCACACCGTCGCTGCGAGACGCTCACCGAAGCTGAGCACGGTGCGGTCATGCCCGGGTACTACGACGACAACATCAGCAGTCGCCAACGTGGGATGTCTGGTGACCACTTCGTCGAGCCGTTGCACAAGCCACCGCCCCGCAGCCTCGACTGTGCGCGGTTTCTCCTTCCAATATTTGCCCCGGCGCACCACACTCGCCGTCGGCGTGTAGGGCCACTCGTCAGGCTCGGCGCCCTCTGCGTGGATCTTGTACCAATCCAGGGCTAGCGCGACGGACGACAACGTCTACGAGAGGCTTGCCGCCGCGCTACGCAGCAACGTCGATGCTGAGACCGAGTCCCTGGCCGGAGCTGGAGTTACTGCGTTGGTCCTTGGACGAGCCGGCTATCCACCCTTACTAGCATTGATGCCGCAAGCGCCGCCGGCGCTGTTCATCATCGGCGACCGAAGCCTCCTGCTGTCCCGCTGTATCGGCATGTGTGGATCCCGGGCCGCTTCCATCCAGGGTCTGCGGGCTGCCCGCACATGCGGTGAGGAGGGCGCTCGCGCCGGCCTCACCGTCGTGTCGGGCTATGCCCGCGGGGTCGACGCAGAGACCCACCGATCCGCCCTGATGGCCGACGGTCGCACGGTAGCCCTTCTCCCGGAAGGTATTGCCAACTTCAGGCGGCACGCTTCGCGAAATCCTGATAAGTCGGAACCGGATCAGCTAACCGCTGTTTCGCAATTTTCTCCGACCCAGCCCTGGTCGGTCGGAACGGCGATGGCGCGTAACACGAGCATCGTGGGCCTTCGCCCTGCGCGTTCACTACACCACTGATACTGTCGGCGGCTACTGCGTTGCTCTCGCTACGGTGCTCGCGGTGGCACTGTTCCTCGATTTCTTCGGGTCTCGACTTTTCGGGCCTCAATTTCGCCGTCCACCGCTGCGACAGTAAGTCAGAAGGGGTTGTTGAAACCCGGCCGGGAGGAATCGTCGATCTCCACGGGCGCAGCATCACCCGAGATGGTGTTGTCTTTCACGGTGCAGCGGACGGAGCTGTTGGTGATCAACGCCCCGCGCTTGAGGTTAGGACCGAACAGGTGGTTCTTGCGCACGTCGACGTTGGGCCAGCGGCGCAGATTCACCGCTTGATCACCGTTGGTCGCGCAGTCATTGCCGATGAAGGTGATCGAGAGAGCACCTGCGGGGGCCTCGCTGTTGCCACTCTCGTCACCCGTGGCGATCAAGCAGTTCTCCGCCACATTCTTGCAGGAGTTGCCCACGATCCCGACATCGAAGGTGGCTGAATGACCGGTGTCAAAGGTCTGGAAGCAGTCTTGGTGCGGAGCAACCGGCGAGCCGCTAGCGAAGTCGTGACCGGCTGAGATGTCCTGGATCGAATTGCTGATGATCCGGAGGCCATTGCCGAAGAAGCGCACACCATCAGCGTCCCCATCTCCGCCTGCGACCGTTTCGCTCACCAGGTTCTCACGCACGGTGATCCGCTGCCCGCTGATGGAGATGCCGGTCGTGGCGGCCTGCCTCACGGTGTTGGATTCGATGATCGAGTCGGTGCAGGAAGCGCAGATGATTCCACCCCGCTGGGTGTCATGAACCGTGTTCTTCTGCGCAACGATCCCCGTCCCCGCGAGCAGCAACTCGCCACCACCGGCGACCGTGAAGCCCTGGATGATGACATGATCGGCGAGGACGTGGAGTTGGTGGACCGTGTTGTGCCCGTCAGAGACCAGAGTGATCGGGTCCTTAGCGGTACCGGACCTGGTCAGCGTCAGATCCACGTTAGCGAGGTCACCACCGAAGAAGCACAACATATCTCCTGGTGCGGCGGCGTTGAGCGCCGCCCGTGCGCCGTCGATATTGTTGATCGTGTGGGTGCAGGGCTCGTCAGCAGAGGCGACTCTTGCGGTGAACAATCCCGCACCGAGCAGTGCGACAGCGCACACCGACGTCGTGCGGGCGACCCTGGTCACCGGCACTTTCCCTTGTCCCACGCAGAGACACACATCGCAACCAGAGTAACCCTCAGTGCACGCCGCTTACCCGCTGCGCACGAAGGACACGCGGCAACAATGGGCGGGACGGGAAGGATGCGGTCATGGCTGAGCCCAGGAGGGCGTGCGCCGGAGTGGATGTGGGGGGCACGTTCACTGATGTAGTGGTGCACGCCGCCGGTCACCGGCCCCGGGCGGTGAAAGTGCCGACGACCCCGGACGACCAGTCGGTGGGAGTGCACCGAGGTGTCGGGCAGGCGTGGCCGGATACGGCATTGCGGCTGCTGGCCCACGGCACCACCACCGCCACCAACGCGGTCCTGCAACGCTCGCTCGCCCGGACCGTATTGGTGACCACCGACGGGTTCGCCGATGTGCTGGCGATCGCCCGGCAGGACCGGCCCGCGCTCTATGACCTGCGCGTCACCCGCCCCGCGCCGCTCGTTCCGCACGACCGGGTGGTGACCGTCGTTGAGCGCACCAGCCCCGACGGCGAGGCGGTCGTCGCGCTGACCGACAAGGAGATTGATCGGGTGGTGCACCAGGTCGAGCGCCTGAAGCCGGAATCGGTGGCGGTGAGCTTGCTGTTCAGCTACGCCAATGACGAACACGAGCGGCGGCTGTGCGACGCGCTGAGCCGGCTGAACGTGCCGATCACCCGCTCCAGCGTGCTGCTGCCGGAGTTCCGCGAGTTCGAGCGGGCCTCGACGTGCGTGCTCAACGCCGCCGTCGAACCCGTGATGCGCCGTTACCTGTCCAACCTGACGGCCCGGCTCCCTGATCCGATGATCACCGTGATGACCTCGGGTGGCGGCACTGCCGGCGTCGATTTCGTCGCGGCCGCCCCGGTGCACACGTTGCTGTCCGGGCCTGCCGCGGGTGTCGTGGCGGCGGGCGCCGTGGCGCGCTGCGCCGGCTTCGGCGACGCGATCGCCTTCGACATGGGCGGCACGTCCACCGACGTGTGCCTGATCAGGAATGGCCAGCCGGAGGTGTCGACGTCCGCGCAGATCGCCGGCCTGCCGTTTCGCACCCCGGCTGTGGGGATCCACACCGTGGGCGCGGGCGGCGGGTCGATCGCCTGGGTCGACACCGGCGGCGCGCTGCGGGTCGGCCCGCGCTCGGCGGGGGCCGACCCCGGTCCGGCCTGCTACGGGCTGGGTGGCACCGAGCCGACGGTCACCGACGCGCACTGCGTGCTCGGCCATCTCGACCCGGATCGCGAACTGGGCGGGGGCTTGCGCCTGGACATCGACGCGGCCACGCGCGCCGTCGGCGCGCTACCAGAGCCGGCCGGTGGGGCGGCCGGGATTCTCGAGGTGGTGCGGGCCACGATGGCTCGCGCACTCCGCAAGGTCAGCACCGAGCGCGGTGTCGACCCGGCAGGGTTGGCTCTGGTCGCCTACGGTGGCGCCGGTCCGCTGCACGCGACCGCGCTAGCCCGCGAGCTCGGCTGTCGCGCCGTGGTGGTGCCCCCCGCACCGGGAGTGCTCAGCGCGCTGGGTCTGTTGCTCGCACCGGCCCGGTGTGAGGCGTCCCGGACGGTGATGACGGCGGCCGACGAGGACCTCACCGACGCCTGGGCCGGGCTGGAAGCGCAGGCTCGCGAGGAGCTGGAACGCCAAGGTGTGGCAGGTGACATCACGGTGACCTGGATCGCCGATGCCCGCTACGCCGGCCAGTCCCACGAGCTGCGGATCGTTGCAGAGAGCGGAGCGGATCTGGCGCAACTGCTGCACCACGCGCACCAGGAGTCCTACGGGTACGCGATGCCCGACGAGCCAGTAGTGGTCGTCACGCTACGGGTGGTGGCACGGGGGGAACCGATCCTGTCGCAGCCGCCGAGCGACTGGGATCTGGGCGAACCGGCGCCGGAGCGGTCCCGGGAGATCGGCGGCGCGGGCGCAGCGCGAGTGGTTTCCCGATCGGGTCTATCAGCCGGGGACAGCGTCACCGGTCCGGCGTTGATCGAACAACCGGACACCACCACGCTGCTGGCCAGCGGTGAGGTCGCCGTTGTCGACGACGCCGGAAACCTGGTGGTGAACCTGCAACCTGCAGGTATGCGCTGAGCTGGTCGAGGGCAACACCAAGCTGGAGTCGACGCGCGCGGCGTCGCAGGTCGGCGGCCCCGCCCTAGGCGGTGGCCTGGTACAGCTCGGGGGCGTGGCGAACGCAGTGCTCATCGACGCGTTGAGCTACCTGATCTCGGCGGTCGCCCTGGCCCGGATCCGCACCGTCGAACCCCGCCCGGAGCGACGGACGCCGGCTGCGCACCGAGATGGCCGAGGGCCTGCGTTACGTGCTGGGACACCCGCTACTGCGGCCCATCGCCCTGTGCACCGGCACCGCTAACCTGTTCGGTGAGGTGCTGAACGCGGTCGGCACGCTGTTCCTTGCCCGTGAGCTCGCCATACCCGCCGGCGTGATCGGGCTGCTGTACGCGGCCGGCGGCGCGGGAGGGGTGCTCGGTGCGGTCACCGCGTCGTCGTGGACGCGCCATTTCGGGCAGGGTCGTGTTCTGGTCGGTGCCCTGCACTGATACCCCGGTGTCAGCGGCCCCTGGCGTGGCCGAGCGCGAGGTATCCAGTGCTGAAGGCCAGCTGGTGGATCCGCAGGTCGGTGACCAACTCAGCCAATAGCCGCCAGGGCCGGTCGAAGCCGGTGAAGTCGTTGACGAACGGCGCGTGCAGGGCGGCCACCCATGTCTGCAGCGGCCACAACCATGGGGCTGGCCATTTCCCGCCGGCCGCAGCCACCGGCGCGCCGGGATGCAGATGGGCAAAGATGTGGTCCAGCGCCGCCGGGGACTGCAACACGTCGTGCACCGCGCAGAACAGGGCGGCGTCCGCGGTGCGCTCGATCGGCGCACCCGCCACTGGGGCGGCGAGCAGGCGCACGTTGTCCCAGCCGTGCTCGGCCACCCGCTCAGCGGCCACCCGGAGCATCTGCTCGGATTCGTCGATCCCCACGATCATTCCAGAGGCGCCCACCTTGCGCTGCAGCAGCGGCAGGCACAACCCAGTACCGCAGCCCACGTCGAGGACCGTGTCCCCGCGCCGCGCAGGCAGCTTGCCGACCAGCAGCTCACGCCAGTAGCGAAAGGCGCCCGTCCGCTGCTCGTAGTGGCCGGCCTGGCTACCGTAGGCCTCGGAAGGTGCGATGCGCGGAGCGGATGTCGCCATGGCGGCCTTCTCAGAGATCGACGTAGGCGAGTGGGGGTGCGCCATGCGCCCCGTGGCCGGGGTGTTGGTGCTTGGTGAGAAACTCGCTGAGCACGGCGGCGAACCGGTCGGGGCACTCCACGTGGGGCAGGTGTCCGCAGTCAGGGAACACCGACAACCGCCCTGCGGGTAGGCGGTCCACCGCGGCCTGACCCTGGTAGGCAGGTAGCACATAGTCACACGCGCCCCAGACGACCAGGGTCGGCATCGCCAAGGTGTGGAGTTGGTCGAGCAGGACCTCACGCTGTCCGTTGACGTCGAACAGCGCGCGAGCCATGGCGGTGGCCGCCTCGAGGTGGCCCGCCCGGCGTCCCTGCGCGTGCTGCTCGGTGACGAACTCCGCGGGCATCCGCCAAGGCTGGGCGAACAGCATCGCGGCAGACATCGTCGTACGCAGCAGGTCACCGCCCGGCACGCAGCTGAGCAGGATCGCCAGCTCACCCACGACCGGCTGGGCGGCCAGGGCCAGCAGCGGGTTGACCTCGCGGCCCAGCCCCGCGCTGGCGACCAGGGTCAGCGTTCGCACCCGCCGCGGGTCGGCGAGAGCCAGCCGCAGCGCGACCGCACCGCCCACGGAGTTGCCGACCACGTCGAGCGCCCCCACTCCGAGGGTGTCACCGGGGTCTGGGGCGACACCCGACCACCGTGCCATATCGGCAGATGCTGCGGCGATCCTGTGGTCGACGACACGCAAACGCGTGATCCAACGGCGGTCGAGGTAACCCCCAGGGGCGTGTTCAGTGACGCGCACGGCCTGCGGTGGGGCCGTCCGGGCCTGCGATAACGCCGTCGGGACAGATCGCCTGGCATGCGGCGCGCAGCGCGGCGGCGAAGCGGCCCGGTGCGGTGAGGAACACGTCGTGCTCGCCGTCGATGTCGTACACCAGCGCCCCGGGTACCGCGGCGGCCAGTCTCCGTTGCCGGGCCGGTGATACCACCCGATCGTGCCGAGTGATGATCACGGCGGTTGGCACGTCCATCCCGCCGATCCAGTCGTGGGAGCTGAACGCATACACCGCGGACACCGCAGATACCGCAGTGAGCAGCGGGGTCCGGCGCATCTGGCCCAGCGCCCAGGCCCGGTCGGCCCGATCATGGTTCCGGCCGAGCAGGTGCGTGCCGATGAGATCGGCCCGTAGCCCAGCCAGCCAGGGCATCGGTCCCGCATCGGCCGCCATCGCGGGCATCATCAGCCCCGGCATCATCAGCTTCGCCCAGCGTGCCCACTGCAAACCCGCGATGCTCCGGGCGGTTGCGCACAGCACCAGTCCTGCGGTCAGCTGCCGATGCCGGCGCCAACACAGCTGTGCTATCAGGCCACCCATCGAGTAACCGATCACGATGAGCCGCTCGACGCCCAGCACTGCGGCCAGTCCAGCGATGTCATCGGCGCACTGCTCCAGCCGGTAGGCCCCCGCGCAGCCCAGCCCCCGCCCATGCCCGCGCTGATCAAAGGCCAGTACCCGGAACTGCTGGCCCAGCACCGGAAACACCGCCGACCAGTTGAGTTCGGCGGTCATCGTGGCACCGTGTACGAGCACTAGGGTCGGCGCTCCCGGCTGCCCCGGGCAGTCCCAGACCACAGTGCGTCCCTGCCCGGGCAACGTCACAACCCGCTCGACCGGCGAGCCCGCGTCATTCATCGACTGCCGCCCTTCGCAACGGCGCCGACCCGTCGGCGATGCCGGAGACCTCGCCCCCGACCATAACCCGGGAATGAGATTGACTCTCCAGTGCGAGCACCCAGGTGTGGGCGCAGTGATCGTCCTGTGTCATCGCGCATCTCCACCACCCTCTTGACGGACAGCTTGACCTCCGTCCAACATGTCCGTATATCACCCGTACAAGGTCGGAGGAGGTCGCCATCCCCAGCAGCAAGACTGAGCGCATCGAGGTCCGGGTAAGCGAACGTGAGCAGGAAGTGCTGCGACAGGCGGCCGAGGCCGAGGACATGACGGTGTCCGCATTCATCCTCTCGACCGTGGTGCCCCGCGCCCGGGAAGTAGTGCACCGCAATCGCGACATCACGATGTCGGCACGGGCGTACGAACAGTTCCTCGCTGAGCTGGACCGGCCGGCGGAAAACGTCCCGGCGCTGCTGGAGCTCTTCTCTCGGTCATACAGAATTCAATTCGGTGAATCCTGACCTGCCCAAGCTCGTCCCGCTGACGGCCGAGCACGATCTGTCTTCCTTCAACTGCGGTAAGCCTGAGCTCAACAAGTGGCTCGGTGACTATGCGTTGGCTAGTCAAAAGGCTGATCTCGCACGTACGTGGGTACTTATTGAGGATGACCGCGTCATCGGCTATTTCTCCTTGGTGATGGGTCACGTCAGACTCGAAGACGCGCCCCAGAAGCTGGTGCGAGGCGTGCCTGGATATCCAGTCGGTATGGTCTTGCTTGCTCGGCTGGCGGTGGACGGCTCGGTCCAGGGTCGGGGGTTGGGCGCGGACCTGCTGGCATACGCACTGGTGCTGGCTTGCCGTGCCGGCGAGGTCGTCTCCGCACGGCTTGTTGCCGTCGACGCGATCGATGAGCGTGCGGCAACCTTCTACCGCCGGTGGGGGTTCCTGCCAGTGTCGGCGCAGCCGCTGAAGCTCTACCGTCGGATTAAGGACATTCGGCGGACGCTTGACCGAGCATGATCAGCGCGGCGCCGAAACAAGCACTGAGCCACTGGCAGACGAGCCGCTGGCGCCGCGTGGCGTACTGGGATTCAGCCGCAGTACTGGTGATCGCCGCCGTTTCCGTGTTCAGCGCCGGCTGGCTGCCGATCGGAGAGATGACCCCATGGGCGCAGCTTGTGGCGTCCCGACCCCAGCTCGGCGTCGGCCTCTTGATCCTGGCGGCAGTCATCGGACTCGTCCGGGCGGTCCGGTCACTCTGCCTCATCCTGGCCCGAGCCTCTGTCGACGAGATCGCCGTGCACGACATCACCGGTACGGATCACCGAGCGCTCCTGGCGACGGTCACACCATGACCAGTGCTGAGCTGTCCGGGGTTGAGCTGGAGGTGTTCCGGCACGCGCTGGCCGGGGTCGCCGAGGAGATGGGCGTCGCGCTGCGGCGCGCGGCGTACTCGCCGAACATCAAGGAACGCGCCGACTGCTCGGCGGCGGTGTTCGACCCGGATGGGGAGATGGTCGCCCAAGCCGAGCACATCCCGGTGCACCTGGGCGCCATGCCGGCCAGCGTCCGCGCGGTGCTCGACACCTACGGTGCGCTGCAGCCCGGTCAGCAAATCTGCGTCAACGACCCGTACCTGGGTGGCACCCACCTCCCCGACCTCACCATCGTCGCCGGGGTTTTCGCCGGCGCACCAGAACAAGACACTGAGTTGCTCGGCTATGTGGCCAACCGCGCGCACCACGCTGACGTCGGCGGGGCGGCGCCGGGATCCATGCCGGCCAACGCCACCGACATCGCGATGGAGGGACTCCGGATCCCGCCCATCCTGATCGCCGACGCCGGCGGGGAACGCGACGATGTGGTGCGGTTGATCGCTGCGAACTCGCGAACGCCCGGCGAGCGCCGCGGTGACCTGCGGGCGCAGTTCGCGGCCAACCATGTCGGTGCCCGGCGGCTGCGGGAGCTCGCCAGCCGGATGGGTAGGGCGCGGCTGCACGAGGCCATGGCCGCCGTCTGCGACTACTCCGACCGGCGGGTCCGGGCGGCTGTGCGGGAGATCCCGGACGGCTGCTACCGCTTTGCTGATGTCCTGGAGATCGGTGCCGGGGTCACGATCCGGGCCGCGGTGACCGTCGCGGGCGACGAGGTGAGCATCGACTTCGACGGCACCGACGCCCAGATTCCGGTGAACTGCAACGCGGTGTTCGCGGTGACGCTGTCGTCGGCGATGTTCGTGTTCCGGATGCTGACCGACCCGGACGCCCCGCCCAACGCCGGCTGCTACCGGTCGCTAAACGTGCACGCGCCGGAAGGCTCCGTCGTGCATGCGCGGTTTCCTGCGCCGACCGCCGCCGGTAACGTCGAGACCAGCCAGCGCATCGTCGACGTCCTGCTCGGCGCGTTCGCCCAGGCGCTTCCCGAGCGGGTACCGGCGTCGAGCCAGGGCACGATGAACAACCTGCTCATCGGCGCCGGGGGCGACCGGCCGTTCAGCTACTACGAGACGCTGGGCGGTGGCGAGGGCGGCACCCCCAGCCGTCCTGGCATGTCCGGGGTGCACACCGGGATGACCAACACCCGCAACACCCCCGCCGAGGCGATGGAGTTGGACTACCCGCTGCGGGTGTGGCGCTACGAGCTGCGGTCGTCCTCCGGCGGCGCCGGCCGGCATCCCGGTGGCGACGGTCTGGTCAGGGAGGTCGAGGTGCTGGCCGACTGCACGTTGACCGTGCAGTCCGAACGCCGCGAGCACTCGCCGTGGGGCCTCGGCGGCGGCCGACCTGGGGCCGTGGGCCGCAACATCCTGCGCCACGCCGACGGCACCGAGGTAGACCTACCCAGCAAGGGCACCTGGCAACTGCGCCCCGGCGATCGGATCCGAATCGAAACTCCCGGTGGCGGCGGTTGGGGCGCTGCGCTATAGGTCGGGCGATTGGGGTATTGGATGTGCGCCGAAGCGGATGCCTTTGGCTTCACTGCCGATCGCTGTCAGCACGATGACGGCGATCACACCGGCACGATCATGACGAGCAGGGCGAAGGGATAGCCGTGGCTGGCCGCGAGCCGCTGCTGGATCGGCAGGTGAATGCCGCGATCAGGTTACCCAGCTGGTAGGTCACGCGGGGATAGAAGCCACGAATCGCATCCGGACTCAGCTCAGCCAGGTGCGCCGGGATCACCCAGGCCCCCTGCACGCACACCTGTATCAGGAATGATCCGAGGGCCAACCAGCCGACCGTGGTCGACAGTGCGAACAGCGGCGCCACCGGCAGCCCGAGCGCGGCGGCGAGGATGATAGTGCGGCGCTGGCTCAACCGCTCGGAGTACCCGCCGAGTAGAGCGCCACCGATAATCGCTCCGATGTTATATGTCAACGCGATTCCGATCGCGGTGTTCACGCTCAGGCGCAGCTCTCGCCCTTGGCCCGCACATACAGCGGGACCAACGCCGGAAGCAGGCTGAACGCGAAACAGGCCGCGTCAACCGAACACCGGGTTGATCACCAGGAACGCCACCGAGGCCAGCAGGTAACCGACCGCGGCCCACGTGGCAAACATGACGATCTCCTCAACAGTCGGGGATAGACCGCGGTCCGGTAGATGTTGGCCGCAGCCTTAGAGGTACGGCAAGCACGCGCCCTTGGCGGGCACGTGGCGATGGGTCAAGATCGGGGCATGGTGCTCGACGCCCTGCGGGCACTTCCGCCGACTCCGATGCTCATCCTGGCTTTCCTGTGTCCAGCGCTCGAGGCCTCGACCATGCTGGGTGTGATCTTCCCCGGCGAGATCGCGATCTTGGTGGCGGGGGCCGCCGCGCAGGTGGGGACCCTATCGCTGTGGGCGGTGATTCCGATCAGCGTGGCCGAAGCGGTCATCGGTGACGCGGTCGGCTTCGGCGTCGGTCGCCGCTACGGCGAGCGGCTCCTCAAGCGCCTGCCGGACCGGCTGGTGAAGCCGGACGCCGTGCGCGCGACCAATGAGCTGCTACGCGCCCGATCGTTGTGCTGATCGGTCGCATGACCGCGCTGTTGCGGGCGCTTGTTCCCGGCCTGGCGGGAATGAGTGGCTTAAGCTGGTGGAGGTTTCTGCCCTACAACCTGGTCGGCGGGGTGCTCTGGGCGACCGCGGTAGCCGTCGCCGGGTACCTCGCCGGTGCCAGCCTGGTGGTGGTGCAGGAGCGGCTGGGCGTGGTCAGCAATGTCGTGCTCGGCGTACTGGCCGCAGCAGGACTGGCGATGTGGTTACGCGCCCACGTTCGGCGGCGACAATCGAGACTCTGAGCAACGAACTGCGACCGCGCGGGCTAATATAAGTAGCGCAGATGGGTGGTCATTGACCGACTCATTGCCACCTCGCTATGATCGAAATCACAGTTAGACAGACCTGTCTGTGCCGGTCCTTCGCCCCCGCCATGTGATCGGCGCGGCCATCGTGAGGGCTCGGGGCGATCTCTTCCGGCAGGAAGGAGGCTGCAGCGAGCAGCGCAATCGCCAATCCGTTTATTCAATCAATGGATTCGCTTAAGCAAATCAACAGAGAGGAAATCATGACTGAATACGATCCGAGAACGGCCACCGGAATTCCCACAGAGCCCGTCGGTTCGCTCCCCCGGCCTTCCAAGCTGCAGGCCGCGTACTCTGCCTATGATGATGGCAAGATCGACAAGGGCGCCCTGGAAGCCGAGCAGGACGCGGCAGTCCGAGATTCAATCGAGCGCGCTGAGGCCACCGGATCACCGATCATCTCCGACGGCGAGCAGCGTTCGTCGAGCTTCGCCACGTACCCGATCACCGATACCCTGGCCGGGACCGGCCTTGCCGACAACCTCGCCCCGGGCGGCCAGTTCTTCGCGATCTTCGCCGATGGCCACGGGCGGCAGCTTCCGCGCCTCACCGGTGGCCCATTGCGGTACAAGACATACGCGGCCGACTTGCTGAAGCAATCTATCGGCTACGCGCACGTGCCCATGAAGCAGGCCGTCATCGCGCCCTCTATGATCGCCTTGCTGTACCCGCTGAAAGATGAGGTGCCCGGCTACTCTCGGGAGCAATTCGAAGAAGACATCGTCAACGAATGCGAGAGGGACATCCGTAAGTCCTTCGAGGCTGGCGCTGCGCGGGTTTCCATCGACTTCACCGAGGGCCGGCTCGCTACCCGGGAAGACCCGCGCAACCCGTGGACGGGTGCCGGTCTGCTACCGCACTTCATCGAGCTCAACAACCGTGTCTTCGCACGGTTCTCTCCGGAGGAGCGGGCGAAGATTGGCATCCACACCTGCCCAGGCGGGGACCGGGACTCGGTGCACAGCGCCGATGTGCCCTACAACAACCTGCTCCCGAGCATGTTCCAAATGAACGCTGGCTACTTCCTCATCCAGCTGGCGAGCGAACGGGACAAGGACCCAGTCTATGAGTCCATCGGGAAGCATCTGCGCGACGACGCGAATGGCGTCGCCCAGATGGCTTACATCGGCGTGATCAACCCGGGGAACCCCCGGATCGAGAGCGCAGAGGAGGTTCGCGATGCCCTGGTGAGGGCGTCCAACTTCATCCCGAAGGAAAGGATCGGCGCCACCGATGACTGCGGCTTCTCACCGTTCAGCATTGATGAGAAGCCCAACCACGGTTCGCCTGATTACGCGCGGGACGTGGCATTCCAGAAAATCACGAACCGGGTCCAGGGAGCCACGATGGCCGCAGAGAAGCTCGGCGTCAGCTGAGTTCGGCCGCTTCATCAGGCTAGCTCGACGATCCACCGCAACGGCCCGGCCGGCGCCATGAGCGGCCGGGCCGTTGTGCATTCGCCTCGTCCTGGGGGCTAGCCGTCGAGGCAGTCGGCCCGGCACCTAAGATCTCCGGCGGAGGCGTATGGGTGCCTGGTGGCCCCCGCGGTCTTCAACACCGACGTGGTCGAGCAACTCGATCAGGCGGGTTCGATTCCCGTCCGCCTCCGCAATCAGCTTGCTGAAGACTGAAAGGGACTGAGATCGCCAGTGCTTATGTCAGTCTCATTCAATCCGACTACGGGCTCAGCAGGCACGGCAATTTTGAGGCTGCGATCGTGCACGGCACGGAACTATGGAATTGGTTCCGGGACAATTCCCGTAACGACCTCGGGCCGTGGATTCGCGGACCACGTATTACCGGTGATCACGACACGGTCGCCGGAGCCGGCTGCATCATCCAATCCGACTACGGCACCGGCCCCCACCGGAACTTCGAAGTCGTCGTGCCTTTGCACCTCAACGACGGTGCAATAGAGCTACGCCATTTCTTTCACGACAATCGCGACGTCCGCCTGCTGTGGATCAAGACCCAGTTC
The DNA here is from genome assembly GCA_003244245.1 of Pseudonocardiales bacterium. Lineage (GTDB taxonomy): Bacteria > Actinomycetota > Actinomycetes > Mycobacteriales > Pseudonocardiaceae. The sequence continues at coordinate 15,124 of QHBY01000308.1, read as the reverse complement.
ATCACCCAGTCGTGTGCCGGCCTTGGCGGCATCATCCAGTCGAGTTTCGACTCACCGATGCACGGCAACTTCGAGGTCGTGGTTGAGGAGTGCCGGGGTGCGGTGGTGCACTATTGGCATCCGAACCTCCACGTCGAGGAGTCGTGGATTCGGACAGATTGCTTCGACACCCTCCAGCCACACCCGCGGCTTGCCAATCGTGCGCAGAAGATCGTGCAACTAACTGGCGAGTTCGATCGCGAAGGCTGGGACGGAACAGGAACACCGAAATTCGCTTTCAATCGAACCGAGAGTCGGTTCGGCATCATCGGCACCGACCTTGGCGCGTCCTTCGCCCACCAAGATCGCCTTTACTTCTTGTTCGGCGACACCTGGCGAGTTGGGCACGGTATCCCGAATGATGATCTTGGTTCAATCGCGTTCTGCACGGACAAGACCGCCGATGCCGGTCTTGGGTTGACGTTCCTCAGCCGGCCGCCCTTGGTGCCCGGTATTGCTCAGGGCGGCTTCGACGTGCCGCTCGACGGGGCGAGCGCCAACGGCCGCATGTACGTCTTCTTCAGCACCGACGCGCCGCAAGCAGGGATCTACTCCCTGATGGGCCGGTCGATACTCGCTCGCTCCGATGATGGCCTGAGTTTCACGCTTCTCTACGAAGCGTCACGTTACAAATTCGTCAACGTCTCTACAATGATCGTGGACGCCGCGGAGCATGGGCTACCGGGTACCGGGCCACAGCTTGCATCTTCGGCAGCGGTCGCTACCGTTCCAGGGACGTCTACCTTGCGGTTAAGCCGGTCGCTAAAATTGCTGAACCGGGCGGTTTCGTGTTTTACTCGGGTGGGCTCGGCCGACCGCAATGGAGCGCGGCCGAGGACGACGCTATGCCGCTCTTCGGCGAGGGGTGCGTTGGCGAGTTGTCGGTCCGCTGGAATCCGCTACTGGGCGCCTGGACCTGTCTTTATAACGCCGACTGGCCGGCAGACAGATCATCGGTCGGCGGTATAGTGATGCGGTGGTCGAAACGCCGGGATGTACGGGCCCTACCAGATTCCTCAATATTCTCGGGCGACCGACCACGGGGTGCAGATCTATTCCACCATGTCCACCTGGAATCCCTATCAGGTGATGTTGATGACCCTCAATATACCGGCACCACTCCAGTAGGACGCGGGAAGAGCTAGCGTGCGAGCTATGGATGTCCGCCGGCAGGTTCCGCGCACCGACGCGGTGCTGGCCGATCCTGCGGTGGCGGCCGCCGCGCAGCGCCTGGGCCGCCAGCAAGTCAAGCAGGCGGTGACTGCGGCACTGCAGCGGGTCCGCGAGGGCGTCGTGGCGCCAGCCGGTGTCGTCGCCGACGTGCTGGCCGCGTTGCCGCAGACCGCGACGACCCTGCGCCCGGTGCTCAACGCCACCGGGGTGCTGCTGCACACCAACCTCGGGCGGGCGTCGCTGTCCGCCGCAGCGGTCGAGGCGCTAAGCACCGCGGCCGGAACCACCGATGTCGAACTTGACCTGGTCAGCGGCGGGCGGGGCCGCCGCGGGGCCGGGGCGTTGGCCGCGCTGGCGGCGGCGGTGCCAGCGGCAGCCGGTGTGCATGTCGTGAACAACGGTGCCGCTGCGCTGGTGCTCGCCGCGACCGCGCTGGCGACCGGTCGCGAGATCGTGCTGGCCCGCGGTGAGATGGTGGAGATCGGCGACGGGTTCCGCATCCCTGACCTGCTGGAGTCCACCGGTGCTCGGCTGCGCGAGGTCGGCACCACCAACCGGGTCTCCCGCGAGGACTACACCACGGCGATCGGGCCGCAGACCGGATTCGTACTCAAGGTGCACCCCTCGAACTTCCGCATCACCGGGTTCACCTCCGCGGTTCCGATCAAGGAACTGACCGGCCTGAACGTGCCGGTGATCGTCGACATCGGCTCGGGACTGCTCACGCCGCACCCCGCGCTGCCCGAGGAGCCCGATGCCACCACCGCGCTGGCGCATGGCGCCGACCTGGTCACCGCCAGCGGCGACAAGCTGCTCGGCGGTCCACAGGCCGGGCTGCTGCTGGGATCTGAACAGCTGATCACCACGCTGCGGCGGCACCCGCTGGCCCGGGCATTGCGGGTGGACAAGCTCACCCTCGCCGCTCTGGAGGCCACGCTGCGCGGACCCGCGACCCCCACCGCGCAGGCGCTATCAGCCGACCCGCAAACGCTGCACCGGCGAGCGACGGCGATCGCGACGGCGTTGGCCGCGTGCGGGGTGGACGCGACCGCGGTGGCGTCGCAGGCAACGGTCGGCGGCGGCGGCGCGCCGGGGGTGGCGCTGGACAGCGCCGCGGTCAGCCTTCCGGAGCGCTACGCCACGCTGTTGCGAGCGGGCAGCCCGCCGGTGCTCGGCCGCGTCGAACGGGGCCGCTGCCTGCTCGATGTGCGGTCGCTACCGGCCGATCAGGACGCCGCGTTGCGCGTCGCGGTAATGGCATGCATGTTGTAGCCACCGCAGGTCATGTTGATCACGGCAAGTCCACCCTGGTCCGCGCGTTGACCGGGATGGAACCCGACCGGTGGGCCGAGGAACGACGCCGAGGAATGACCATCGATCTGGGGTTCGCCTGGACGACGCTGCCCAGCGGATCGACGGTGGCGTTCGTCGACGTGCCCGGGCACGAGCGGTTCGTGCCGAACATGCTCGCCGGCGTCGGTCCGGTGCCCGCGGTGCTGTTCGTGGTCGCCGCCGACGAGGGTTGGATGCCGCAGTCGGCGGAGCACCTGGAGGCGTTGCACGCGCTGAACGTCCGGCATGGTCTGCTGGCGGTGACCCGCAGTGACCTGATGGACCCCGAACTGGCCCGTGAGGAGGCGCTTGAGCACCTGGCCGGTTCGACGCTGGGCCGGCTCCCCGCGGTCTGCGTCTCCGGCGCCACCGGTGCCGGCCTCGACGAGTTGCGCGTCGCGTTGAGTGAGCTGATCGCCGGACTGCCCGCCCCGGACGTCGAGGCGGACATCCGTCTGTGGGTGGATCGGGCGTTCACCATCCGTGGCGCGGGCACTGTGGTCACCGGCACGCTGGCCGGCGGGACGCTGCACGTCGGCGACGAGCTGGAGTTGACCCCCGGAGGGCGACGGGTACGGGTGCGGGGCCTGCAGTCGCTGGGCGCACCCGTGGAGTCCGCGCCCGCGGTGGCCCGGGTGGCTGTCAACCTGCGCGGCGTGCCCCGCGAGGCCGTGCGCCGCGGCGACGCGCTGCTCACCCCGGCAGCCTGGCTGGCAACCCGCACCGTCGATGTCCGCCTGTCCACCGGCTCCGCCGCCGAACTGCCCCGGCATGCGGTGTTGCATGTGGGGGCGGCTGCGGTCCCCACGCGGGTTCGACCCCTGGGACTGGACACCGCGCGGCTGGGCTTGGCGCAGCCGTTGCCGCTGCGAATAGGGGATCGCGCGCTGCTTCGCGATCCCGGCGCCCGGAGCATCGCGGCCGGGGTCACCGTGCTGGACGTGCGGCCGCCAGCGCTGCGCCGCCGTGGCGCGTCCGCTGCCCGGGCCGCCGAACTGGCTACCTTCCACGGTGTCGCGGATGGGCACGCCGAGCTGCGCCGGCGTGGGTTGATGCGCAGCGACGAGCTGGTCGCGATGGGTGCGCGGGTGCCGGCTGAGGCTGTCGCGGTTGGTGGCTGGCTGGTCGATGCGGCGTTGCTGGTGCACCGCAGCGACCGGCTGGCCGCCGCGGTGGCCGAGCATGCGGCCGAGAACCCGCTTGAACCGGGGATGCCGCTGGAGGTCGCCCGGCAGGTCACCGAAATGCCCGACGCGCGCCTGATCGAGCTGCTGCTCGGCTCGCGATTGACTCTCATCCAAGGTCGGGTGCACATCGCCGGACCGGTATCTGGACTGCCCGACGCGCTCCGCAGCGCGATCGCGGCCCTGCGCGCCGAACTGGCGCAGCGGCCGTTCGCCGCACCCGAGGCGCACCGGCTCGCCGAGCTTGGCCTGGGCGCCAAACAGCTCGCCGCCGCCGTGCGGGCGGGTGAGCTGCTCAAGATCGCTAACGGGGTCTACCTCGCGCCCGGCGCGGACGACGACGCCATCGAACGCCTGCGTGACCTGCCCACCCCGTTCACCCTCAGCCAGGCCCGGCAAGCCCTCGACACCACCCGCCGCGTCACCGTCCCGATCATGGAACTGCTGGCCCGCCGCGGGATCAGCCGCCAGCTCCCCGACGGCACCCACGAGCTCGTGTAGGTGGAGGGTCGCCGGCGAAGATGACCGATTTCGCCGACGGAGGAGAAGCCGTCAGGCGCGTGTCCGGTACCTGGGCATCGCCGCGGTGGCGGTGATCCTCGCCTGCCCATCGGGCGGCGGCGTCCCGCAAGCGCTGCGTCCATGTATGGAAGTGGGCGTCTACGGTGGCCTGCCAGAAGCGGGCCTGGGCGGTGGCGAAGAGGTCGAGCGCGTGCATGGGTGCGAGAGACCAGGCCGGCACTCTGCCTGCTCGTCCGCATGACGTCCCGATCTTCCTCAGACCCCGGGATGGCCAAGTGGCGTCATTAGGCTGGCGCCATGGCCGCGCATCAGCCGATGTTGTTGCACCTCGAGACTGAGCGGCTGACGCTGCGGCCGTGGGCCGAGTCCGATGTCGACGACTATCGCGCGCTCGCCGCCGAACGGGCGGCGGGATGCCGACAGTCGAGCACATCCAGGAGAGCATCGCGACACAGCTTGCCGCGACAACACAGACTGGGATCGCGCTGCTGCCCATCCGCCGCCGTGACGTGGGCGACTTCATCGGATATTGCGGGCTGATCGTCGGCCGCGCCACCGTCGAGGAGCCCGAGATCGCGTACGAGCTATTTCGGCGTGCGCACGCACGCGGCTACGCGACTGAGGCGGCCCGCGCGGTGCTCGACGCCGCGATCGCGACTGGGCGGACGCGGCTCTGGTCGACAGTGCGTACTTGGAACGCGCCGTCGTTCCGTGTGCTCGAGAAGCTCGGGTTCGCGCGCGACCACGTCTCGACGGATGACCGCGGCGAACTGGTGTGGCTCACGTGCGTGCTGCCGTGAGGCGCAAGGGTCGCTCTTTGAAGTGCGCGCTCAACCTGCTCGCTGGCGACCGGACAGCAATCGCGGCTGCACTCCATTGCTGTTCATTCGTCCTGGACCATCAGGGCGTTCACGTACACCATCGCGGCTTGGGCGATGTGCTGGAAAAACGGGAATGCCGGACGAAGAACGTCCACAACAGCGCGAGATGCCCAAGCGTTCACCTCGCCCGACCGCGAACCGGCACCGCTGTCGCATCAGTGACGTAGTGGGTTGGTGAGGGGTCGGCGGTCGGGGTCGATGATTGCGGGGGGGGGTGAATTCGACGCGTCCGCCGTGGATGGTGATGTCCCAGCCTTGGCGGTGTACTTGCTGGTGATGCGCGGGGCATAGCAGGCAGCAGTTTGAGGCACCTTGCTAGTTGTACCATCGTGGGCTATGACCACTACCCAGGTTGCTGACCAGCAGAAACTTGTCATCCTGGCCCGGGACTACCTGCGGGTCTCGCTCGATCGATCGGGCCGGGCCCGCTCGTTGGAGGAGCAGCACGCCGACCATGAGCTGGTGGCGACCGAGCACGGATGGAGGCTGGGTCAGTCGTACCGGGATGAGTCGGTCAGCGCGTCACGATACTCCCGCAAAACCCGAGACGGCTTCGACCGGCTGATTGCTGATCTGGAGAACGATCAATTCGGCGCCCAGGTATTGATGATCTGGGAGAGCAGCCGAGGCAGCCGCCGGGTCGGGGAGTGGGTCACGCTCATGGAGCTGTGCGAGCGACGCTCGGTATCCATTCACGTTGTTACCCACAACCGGACCTATGACCCTGCCAACGGGCGGGACCGCCGCTCGCTGCTCGAAGACGCCGTCGATGGGGAGTACGAGTCCTCCAAGATGTCGGCACGGCTGCGGCGGGCGGTGGCAGCGAATGCGGTGGCTGGGCGGCCGGGTGGACGCATCCCTTATGGGTATCGGCGGGTGTTTGATCCGCAGACCCGGCAGTTGATCTCCCAGGAGCCGGAACCGGTGGAGGCGCCGGTGGTGGCGGAGTTGTACCGGCGTCTGGTGGCCGGGCACAGTCTGCACTCCATCGCCCGGGACTTCGACGCGCGCGGCATCAGGACCCGCTCGGGGCTGGTGTTCTCCCCGCAGCATCTGCGCTGTCTTGCGCTGTGTCCCACCTACACCGCGCTGCGGGCCCACCGCCCGGGAACTGGTCCTCGCAGTCCTGAGCGGCACACGCCGGTTCCGGTCAGCGAGATGTACGAAGGACAGTGGACGCCGTTGGTGTCCCGCGCGGAGTGGCTGGCGGTGCAACGTCTGCTGTCCGCCCCGGAACGCAGGACCTCCCGACCCGGTCGGGGCAAGCACCTGCTGTCACTGATCGCCCGCTGCGCCCGCTGCGAGGGCACCCTGGCGGTGGCCTATCGAGGCGAGCGCCCAGAGTACTTTTGCCGCACCAAAGGCTGTGTCCGGATCACCCAAGCCCCCGTGGACCAGATAGCCGAACAGGTCATGCTGGCCTATCTGGCCCGACCTGACGTGATCGACACTCTTCGTGCCGGTGAACAGCATGACGATCGGGAACTGTCGGCAATTCAGGATCAGCTCGCCACTGTGCGGGCACGACACGACGAACTCGCCGAGGCTGTGGCAGCGGGAACCCTCAGTGTCACGCTCGCCGCACGTTCTGAACCCGCTATTCTCGCCGAGATCCAGCGCCTGGAGAAACGGAGCGCAGAACTCGCCACCCCCAGTGCGCTACGCGGACTGATCGAGCCCGGCGCCGACGTCGCCCGACGCTGGGCCGCCGCCCCCATGAGCACCCGACGCGAGATCGCCCGCCTGCTACTCACTCCCAAACTGCTCGGCGAACTGCGAATCACACCCTCACCAACCCGAGGACCACGCCCAATCCCCGCCGAAGAACGCATCCAATGGTGGCGCGGATAACATCTGACGAGATTTGCCGCCGGAACCGTGGTGACCATGCCGCTTGTCGGAGACCCGATCTTGCCGCCCGACCACAAGTAGAGCGCACGCCAGCGCCCCGGCCGGAGTGGTGGGGTTCCCCTGTGCCGGTCGCTGGGCAATATTCATGCCGGTCGTCCTCGGCCAGTTACGCCCGCACACGCCGGACGGAGATGGGACGGATCGGGGACGTTAACAACGTCTTAGAACCGGCACACGGCGGAGGTGTTCACGTCTTGCGGTCCGGGGGAATGCTCTACTTCGGCGCCGGGCGGGGCGCTGGCGATAGAGCCCCGCTCGATCCGGTGCCCCCGAGATGGCCGGCTGGCTGTCGGTTGAGTGAGCGGCCCCGAACGCTCGGCTCCCGGCGGCCAGCCCGGTCCCCAACCAACGGTGGAGGGCGCGCCATGGCCACTGAGACGCAACCGGCTCAAGATCGGTGGTGCGATGTCGAGGGTGACCGCATTTCTCTGTTTTGCTGGGTGGAGGTCGCGGAAGACCCGGAGCCGGGGTTATTGCCCTCCCGGCTGCACCAGCGGGGCCAGGTTCTCGGTAGGGGCCTCCATTCGCTCTATGTGTGTTTTTCCGACAATGCGCTGGTCACCCTGCCACCCCGCTTCCTTCGCCTGCTCCCCGACGCGCCAGGCGAGTGCTGATGCCCACGACACCGGTCAGCCCTGAAGATTCGCCGTATGGGCGGAGGTACCCTCGCCTGGGCGCGCCCCGCGGAGTCCGTGTCAAGGGAATGCAGGGAGCCGACGCCACCGTGGTCGTGACAGTGGTGCAAGACACGGTGTGGTTGTCGATCTCACCACCGTTCACCTGGGAGGTAATCATGGAACCGGGGAAAGTTGACGAGGTGATTTCTACGCTGGAGCTGGCGCGAGACGAGGCCACGAAGGTGGCGGCTACCCACAAGGTGAGCGCATTCCGTGAAAGTAAGGCGGCTCTCCGCGCGATCAGGAGCGATGGTTCTGCGACTCAGTGACCAGCTCGATCAGACGGGCAGCGGTTGGGCCGGGGACCAGACGCGTTCGAAACTGGCGACGTAGGTGCCGAACACGTCGTCGTCGCCGTGGCGGCGCAGGTGCAGGACTGGCGCGTACGAAGCGGCGATGCCATAGACATGCTGGTTGATGAGCATCTCGTCATCAGCACGGTAGATCGAGTTGTAGAGCACCGTCGGATGAAGGCGGATCTGGACGCCGGACGCGACGAGCGGCCGGTACAGCACGATGGCGTTACGGATCTTCGCGGCCATCGCGTCATGGATGCCTTCCTCGTCGCCGCGTTGGCTGACGTGCGGGCTGTCTGGGTCACCGAGGATGATGCGAACCGCGACTCCGGCTCGGGCTTTGTCGCCGAGCAAGCGGACCATCTCGACGTCTTCGGCAAGGAACAGACCGCTGTAGACGAGGATGTCGATCTGGTGCTCCGCGCTGTCGTAGAGCTGGCGCCATACGTCACGCGGGACTGAGCCCCGGTGTGGATACGTGGCATAGACCTCCGCGCCGATGGATGGCACCCCGGCAAGGTGGGGCCACAGGTCGTATTCGTGCTGGCTCAACAGGTCAGCCAGTCCCCATCGGTGACGGGGTTGGGGCAGCCGGCCGCTGAGCCACCGCTGAACCGTCTTGGGGTCGACCCCCAACGTCTTGGCGACGTCGATATCACGGAGTCGTGCACCGGCCAGGGCGCGCCGCAGCGGTTCACCGATCGAGCGACCGTCCGGCATCCTGACCTCCCATGTTCCTGCGGCGCACGCTAGCACAAGACGTCCCTAGTCGTCCCTGCAAGTGGTGACGCTGGTGGCGAGGCTGCTGAGATCCTGTCTTGGTGCGGTCGACTCCATCGGGCACGTACGCGCGAATCGCCGACAATCTGCGGCAACGGCTGGCGGATGTCGCGCCGGGCTCTGCCTTGCCGTCAGAGACCTCGCTCGCGGCTGAGTTCGGCGTGGCACGCAACACGGTGCGTCGGGCGTTGGCCGAGCTGGAACGCGACGGGCTGATCGTGACGTTGGCTGGGCGGGGCCGGATCGTCGATGATCCCACAGGCACAGCCGCTGCCGCGGGCTACCGGCGGATCGCCGACGACCTGCGGCAGCAGATCACCGCCGGTGAACTGGCAACGGGCCAGCGGGTGGTGCCATCCGAGGCCGAACTGATGCGCCGGTACGGGGTGTCTAGGGGCACAGCTCGGCGGGCTTGGCGTTGTTGGATGCCACTGGCCTGGTGACGGCAGTGCACGGAAAAGGACGTTTTGTGGACGCCGAGGGACGCCGCTCTCTGGGCTAAGCCGTCCCGCGCTGGTTACCCTCGCATGATGGAGATCGCCGCAGAGGCACGTGAACTGGCCCGATCGCTGCTCGAGCCTGAACTGCCGGTGCGGTGGGCGCACTCGCGGGGGGTCGCCGGTCAAGCCGTCGCGCTTGGCCGACTCCTGCCTCAGCACGCCGGCTTGCTCGAGGCCGCCGCATGGCTGCATGACATCGGCTACGCCAGCCCGATCGCCGTGACCGGGTTCCATCCGCTTGACGGTGCCCGGCGCCTGCGCGACACGAGGTTCGGTGATCCGACACTATGGATCTTGGTCGCGCACCATACCTGCGCGGAGATCGAGGCGCAAGCGCGGGGGCTCGGCGACGTCCTAGCCGCTGAGTTCCCTATCAGCGACGTTGACCCGTTTGTAGTCGCGGCGCTGACGTACTGCGACATGACCACCGGCCCCGACGGGAAACCGCTCGGGGTTGATGAGCGGATCACCGAGATCCTGAGCCGGTACGACCCGGATGACGTCGTGCACCACGCCGTCTCGCAAGCCTCCCCGATTCTGCGCCGACAGACGGCCGAGATCGCGGCTGCACTCGAAGCGAGCTGAACCAAGGGGCGGCCAGGACATCACCGCCGCCGGGTGGTCAGGCTCTGTCGACCGGGGTGAGGAAGCCTTGCTCATCGCGTGTCCACTGGCGTCCGCTGCTGTCCAAGAACTCGATCTCGACCGGCTCAGGCGAGTAGTAGGTCTTGAGCCATTCCCGTGGCGCCGGGCGCTGCACGGTCTGCCCTGGCGGGACGAGGCCGATGAACTCGGCTTCGTGGACACCCTCGTCCGGCGTCGGCAGGGACACCTCGTAAATGGGCATCTCGCTCGCATTGTGCACGTGAAACAGCAACTCTCGACCGCCGTAGGCGGTGGCGCGTGCTTCCACCCAGGCACTGACCTTAATCGCCTGCAGGCGGCGTTCCTCCTCCGCGCGGACCTCTTCGCGTCGGTGTTCCTGACGCAGCAACACGAACCCGACCGCGAACGCTCCCACCGTGCCCACCGCCGACAGAGCATCCACTATGACGACAATCCATTCGCTCGGCATGTCAAGCTCAGCCGAGGTAGGGCGTGTTCCTGCCCTCAAGGAAGTGCTGGACCCGCAGCCTCATCGACCGATCCATCCGCAAGTCGCCGACCACCCGCCGGCCGATCCACACGACTTCCCGAGTCTCGCTGCTCGGGGTCGGCTGCCCGCCGGTCGGCCGCGCGACGAACACGACCGAGAACTCCTGGCGCACCTCATCGTCGCTGGTGTAGTGGATGACGTGCTTGGGGTCGGTGTAGATACCGACCAAACCCGTGACGCGACAATCAATGCCGGTCTCTTCCTTTGTCTCTCGTACGGCCGTGTCGATCAACGACTCGCCCAGGTCCATCGCCCCGCCCGGCAACGCCCAGTTGTCGTTATCGGTCCGGTGAATCAATAACAGATCGCCGTCGTCGTTGGCTACGACGACGTTCGCGGACGGGATGAGACTGTTCGCGCGTGGGGCGTCCGGATCGTCGTAGTAGTCGATTCGCGCCACGCCCGGCAACCCCTTCGTTCGCTCTGCTGTGTTGTCCGGCTAGTTGAGCGGCAGCGCCTCGGACCAGACGCGGTCGAAGCTCTCCAGGTAGGTGGTGACCATGGTGCCGCCGGACACCTGACGCAGATGCATGACCGGCGCCTGCGATGCCGGGACGCCGTAAACGTGGGAGTTGACCAGCAGTTCCTCGTCAGCACGGTAGATCGAGTTGTAGAGCACGGTCGAGTGCAACCGGATCTCCACCCCGTCAATTCCACGCAGCGGCTGATACAGCACGATCACATTGCGGATCTTCGATGCCAACGCGTCACCGATCCCCTCCAACTCACCGCGACAGGCCACCTCGGCCGCATCTGGGTCGCCAAGCAGGATGCGGACCCTCACCCCCTGCGCAGCCTTGGCACGGAACATGGCGAGCAGTCCCGGATCATCGGCGAGGAACATCCCGCTGTAGACCAGCACGCCGATCTCTTCCTCGGCCGAGTCGAACAGCTGTCCCCAGATGGTGCGGGGGACGGCCCAACGGTGCGGGTAGAGGACCAAGATTTCGCTCTCCGACGCGGACGCGACCTGCTCGGCGGCCAAAGCTCCCGGCCACAGGTACGCCTCATCGATCCCGAGCCTCTTGGCCACCTGGTACCGGTGTCGCCGGTAGGGAATCCGGCCCCCGATCCACCGCTCGATCGTCTTCGGGTCCACGCCCACGGATTCGGCCAACTCGATCGGGGTCACCCCGCGTTGCAGCAGCGCTGCCCGAAGCCTCTCGTTCGCCATCCCACCGTGCCTGGTTCGTTCGCCACGGGCCGGTACTCGTCCCGACAGCGTCCCAGGGACGTCCCGGGACGGATGTCACCGTACTGGGGACGTCTCTCTCAGATCCAACTGCGTGGTGATCACGTC
>QHBY01000308.1:757-3241 GCA_003244245.1 Pseudonocardiales bacterium | reverse complement strand
CCACACGAGCGATCGAGGAGATCAACAATGCTACAGGTCCACACCTGCGTCAGCGTCCACTGCGACCGCTGCCGGGATGCTCTCGGTGGCCCCCTGCTCCAGGCGCACTACCGCACCGAAAGGGCCGCACTGAACGCGGCCGCAGCCCAGGGATGGCCAACGGGCCCGGGCAGGCGGTTGCTGTGCACGGCATGCGCCCCGGTCCTGACCTGCCAAGCCCAGGGCCACGACTTCAGCACCTGGCGCCACCCCGTCACCACCAACGGGCAACCGGCGCTCAGCGAGTACCGGCACTGCTGGCGCTGCTGCCGCCACGAATCCCGCCCGGCCACGCACAACCACGACGGAGGCGAACTCCGATGAACCCCACGCAGGTAGAGGTCCTGTTGGTCGGGCTGGCGGTGCTCGCCGGCCTGGGGGTGATCGCCGCGTTTCGCAGCGGCGCCCGCAGCGCCTACCGGGTCGCGCGGCACACCCAACACGTGACGCGGATGGGCGGCAACCTCATCCGGGCACTGAGCACCGCCGCAGTGATCGTCGGGACGCAATGGGCAGTGGTGTTCTTCACCACCGACCCCCGCGCCTGGGCAGTCGCCCTGGGAGTACCCGCGCTGTTCGCCGGCAGCGTGATCGCCCGCCTGTTCTCAGTCACCGAACTCCTGCCCGATCCCACCCAGCACCGGAGCCGGCGATGAACCCCACCCAGGAAACAGGACCAGTGTCGGCGGCGCAGGTGCAGCGGGCACCGGAGGTGCTGGAGGGTGAGTTGATCACCGAAGTCGAGTATGCCCAACGCAAGGCCCTGCCCATCCTCGCGGTGGTCGCGGCGATCCGCGAGTCAGATCACCCGAAGAAGATCACCACAGCGGTGCTGTCGGGCGTCGCGCGGTCCACGCGGGTGGCGGCCCGCGCCTGCTACACGGTGGGTCAGGGTCACGCGAGCTGGGTGCGCCGCGCTCTCGACGCGCTGACCTACGGCCCGGTGCGCGAGCAGATCCGGCTGGCCCGGCAGGCCGGGGACCGCGACGCGCTGGCCGAATGGACCGAACGACTAGTGACGCTGAAAGACGGCCGGGCTGAGCGGCTCCGGGCGCTTCCGGTCACGATGGGCGCCGGGCTGCGGGCGCTGTTGGTGATGGTGTGGGTGCTGGCCGGGTTGCTGGTCGTGGTCGGGCTGTGGCTGGCGTTCACCCCGGGCAGCATCGGCTGGACCGGCTGGTGGTCGCTGATCAAGCACATCCTCGACGGGACACTCACCGGACTGTCGCTGGCGGTGCACGCGATCCTGTTCGGTGGTGTGCCCGCGCTGCTGGTCGCGGCGTGGCGCGAGGGACGCCGGGCGGCAGCGCCGCCCCGGTGGCTGTTCTCCCCTGATGAGCGCGCCGAGCAGGACGCCGAGATCACCGCCGATGTGATCACCGCCGCGTTGCGGCACGTCAAAATCCCCGCGCTGGCCCGCTACCTCACCGGCGGTGGGGTGCTGGAATACGTCGTCACCCCCCGCGAGCAGGGCGGCGGGACTTACACCCAGGTCCGGCTACCCCTGGGCGTCACCGCCGCCGAACTGCTCTCCAGCGCCAAAGTCGAGCTGCTGGCGGGGAATCTCGGGCGGCACCGGCACGAGGTGTGGCCCCAGCGGGAAACCGACACCGACGCCCGCGTGCTGGATCTGTGGGTCGCGGACAAGGGCACCATGGACAAGCCCGCCCCACCCTGGCCGCTGCTGGCCGATGGTGAGGTCGACGTGTTCGCCGATCGGCTGCCCTGGGGCGTGACCATGCGCGCCGAACAGATCACGGTCGGCATGCTGCAAAAACACTGGCTGATCGGCGCCACCTCCAAACAAGGCAAATCCACCGTCCTCCGCCTACTCGCACTCGGATTAGCCCTGGACCCCACAGTCGAACTGCACATCGCGGACCTCAAAGGCGACGGCGACTGGTCGATGTTCACCCCCCGCGCGGTCACCCTGATCGAGGGCAGCGCCGACGACCACGCCCAGGCCACCACGGAAATGCTCGAATGGGCGGTGGGGGAGGTCGCGCGGCGCTACGACGCCAAACGCGCCGCCGGGATCGTCGGGGCGATCCCCCGTGAGGTGTCCCGCCGCAGGGGCTCCGGGTTCCACCCGATCTACCTCATTGTTGATGAATGCCAGGTGCTCTACGGCGCACCCCACCCCATCGGCGGCGCCAAAGACGACGCCCGAGCCTGGCGAGCCGCCAAGAAGCTCCACGACCAGGCCCGCGCAGTCAACGTCCACCTCCTGCAAGCCACCCAACGCCCCGACGACCGCACCCTGCCCGCCCGCGTCCGCGAAGGCGCACACGTCCGGTGCGCGCTGAACGTCCCCAACCACGAAACCGCCAAAATGATCCTCGCCGACGCCGCCGACAGCGGCGCCCGACCCCAAGACCTGCGCCCCGGCGCCGACGCCGGCACCGTCGTCGCCACCGGCGAAGTCGAAGACATCCCCCACGGCCA
>QHBY01000308.1:0-709 GCA_003244245.1 Pseudonocardiales bacterium | reverse complement strand
CCGTGATCACCCGAGCAATGACCCTCCTCCACCGCGCCGACCGGACCATCATCACCGACCAACCCACCGACCCCGAACCCGCCCGAGACCTCCTGACCGATGTCGCTGCCGTGCTCGACGGCCACGACAAGCTGCGCTCCGCCGACGTGCTCCACCAGCTCCGGGCCCGCTGGGAACACGCCTACGGCGGCTGGTCAGCCCAACAGTTCGCCACCGCGCTCGAAGAACACGGGGTCGAGGTCAAGAAACGCAGGCTCGACGGACAACCCGGTCAACGGGTCATCGTGGCCGCCGACCTCACCGCAGCACTCGACACCCGAGCGCCCGAATCCGAGCCATCCCCGACCGGCCCGAGCTGAGGCAGACGGTGAGGCACTAGCCCCCCGCCGGGGCACATGCCTCACCCCCGTGCCCGACTCCTGCCCCGCACCTGACCTGCGGTGAGGCAGACAACCCGCGCGAGGCAGACCAGCACCACAACCCCGAAAACCGCCCTCTTTCAGCGCCCCGGGTGGGGTACCCCTGCCTGCCTCGCGGTCCCTTTCGAACGCCAGCACCCCGCCAGCACCCGGCGCGAGCAGAGCGATGCCCACCTGCTACCGGGGTAGCGGGGGGTCGCTACCCGGTGGACCCCAGGTAAACGGGCCCTGACCAGCAGGGTAGCGGGGGTAGACCCTCGTACCCCGGACGCCCAGAAGCCCGTTTCCCG
>QHBY01000307.1 GCA_003244245.1 Pseudonocardiales bacterium | reverse complement strand
GCCCCAGAGCACCCGACCTGGTATCACAACATCAAGGCCTACCCCGAGTTCCCGCTGCAGGACGGGACCGTGACCAAGGACTACGTCGCGCGCGAGGTCGAGGGCGCTGAGCGGGCCAAGTGGTGGGAGCGGGCCGTGGCGGCATACCCGCCCTACGCCGAGTACCAGAAGAAGACCGACAGACGGATCCCGGTGTTCGTGCTCGACTCGAAGTGACGGGCAGGGCCGACAGTATTTCGACTATGTCCTCGCCCCCTATGTCGTCTCTGGCACCTGACGCCGACCGCCCTGTATTGCCGATGAGCGTGCATTCGCCGGCGCGGCCACCGTACTGGAAGAGCTGGTCGACTTTGTGCAGGTACTCGGCTTTGACCAACATCATCGCCACCCGCAACAAACCTCGCCTACTGGACGGAAATGGCTAACCGAGATCGGCGAGGTACCCGAACGTGAAGCGGCCGGTCGAGCGGTCGGACCGCAAGAGAACCGTCGGACGGGCACCTGCCCTATCAGTGGCCCATTGTCAGCGACCGGGCATTGGGCGCACGCGTGGACCGGCCGCCGAGCGGGTGCGTCTCGGTGCGGCAGCAGCAGTGTCGCGAGCGGCCAGTGTGTCGTGGCGGCCCGCGAATATTGCAGCGCGAACGTGGTGAAGCTTCGGCATGGCTGCCAGAGGCACGGCGATCCCGGTCTGTCGTTGTCGGCCACGGCGCATGTCCGAGTAACCTCGATCGCCACCCTCAAGCTGTTGTCTGCGATCACCAGGAGGAAGTGACGGAACAGCCTTTCGGACCGTTCTGCGTCGACCCGGGCCAGATCTCGGAGCTCGGCGTGGACTTCGCGGATTTCGTGAACGAGTTGTTGCGTATCGAGGCGGCTGCAGCTGGCCTGGACGGTGGGCAGCTCACCACGACGCGCCTGGTCAATGTCGGTGATGGGGGTGTCGATGCCGGCTTTCATCGGTCCGTGGCCACAACGCATATTCCCAAAGGGGACAGCGCGTGGCAGTTCAAGTCCGGAGACCTAGAGCCGGCGAAGTGCCGAGCCGAGCTGCGCGGTGGGTCGGAAGCACTCGACGTGCTGCGTGGTGGTGGTTCGTACCGGCTAGTGCTCGGCAAGGACTTGACGGCAGCCAAGGTCCGACGCCGTCGGAAGGCATTGGAGGTAGAGGCCGAGGCACTCGGTATCGAGGTGCGGACCGGCATGTTCGAGGTGCTCAATGCCAGCGACCTGGCGGCGTGGGCCGGGGAACATCCCGCGCTGGCGGTGTCGCCGCTGTTGCGCGGCATTGGAAATGTCGCCCAGCCGTTCTGGGCGTGGTCGGCACAGTATGAGGCCACGGGCACCTGGGTGGACACGCTGTCCCGCAGTGCCATGATTGATGAGATTCGCAAGTTCGTGGTCGGGTCGGACCCGCACGATCTGCATGTCCACGGCGTGAGCGGCGTCGGCAAGACGCGCACCGTCCTGGAGGCGATCCGGGGCCAGGACTTCGAGTCGCTCGTGGCGTACCTGTACGCGGCGGACGTCCTCCCCCCGACCCTGATCCACCACCTCCAGACCCAGGCCCGGCACACGATTCTGGTCGTCGACGAGTGCGACGCGAAAAGCCACGAGATCTTGGCCAGGCAGTTGCGCACGGCATCAGCGGTCAAGCTGATCACGATCGGTGAAGTGACAGGCTACCGCGGGCTTGCCACCACGGTCACGGTCGGTCCGCTCGAAGAGGACGCCGTGCGGCAGGCCGCGCACAACAGCCAGCCAGGACTCCAACCCGAACATGCGCGGTTCGTCGTCGACGCGTCCGCCGGCAACATGCGGCTGGCGCAGCTACTGGCCCAACAGATCGTGCAACAGCCGGACATCACGGTGAACAAGCTGATCGACAGGAACATCATCAGCACGTATGTCAGCCATGCTCTGCCGACCGGCAAGGATTTCCTCGCCTGTTGTGCGCTCGCGCTGCTGCCGAGCTTCGGCTACGACGACGAGCCGTCCGCGGAGCTGACTGTTCTCGCCGACGCCGTCGAGTTGACCACCGGCGACCTGCGCGCAGCCGCCCGCACCCTCGCCGACGCTGGTCTGCTCAGTCAGCAGGGCCGCTACCGCAGCGTGGCACCCCACCCGCTGGCGATCTACCTCGCCACACGGGCCTGGGAGGACTTCCACGGCACCATCGTCACGACACTCATTCCCAGAGTCGACGAGTCGGTGGCCGAGCGGTTGTTCCGACGGGCCGCCGACTGCGGTGAACACCCCGTCACCAAACGAGCCGCCGAGCGACTGCTCGCACCGGGCGGCCCGTACGAGCACATCGACGTATGGAACACCGGCGGCGAGGGCACCCTGCTCCAGCACCTCGCCGCCCTGGCCCCGGCAGCAGTGCTTCGCCGGATCGAGACCGCGCTGGCCGCGATGCCCGATCACGACCTGCGCGAGCGGTCTCGCACCCGGCACTCCGTCCGGTGGGCGTTGGAGCGACTCGCCTGGCGGACCGCGACGTTCCACCGCGCCGCGGACGCGCTCCTGTGCATCGCCGCCGTCACACCCGATCTCGGCTCCACCCGCGATGCGACCGCGCGCAGCTGGACCGACCTGTTCGGCACGATGCTGCCGACCACCGCGACACCGCCCGCCGAGCGCATGGAGTATCTCCGCGAGGTCGCCGCGTCTACCGATCGGGGGCACCGGCTGTTGGCCGTCACAGCAGCGGGACAGGTTCTCACGCCCTACGAGCAAACCCTCGTGTCCGCGGAGGTCCAAGGCGGGGTATTGGTGGAACACCGTGGAACGCCCGCGACCTGGGAAGATGTCTTCACCTACCGGGAGGCGGCGATAGACCTGCTCGGGGCTCTCGCTCGGGACACCGATCCCGAGGTCGCCGGGCTTGCGGTGGCGAAGCTGGTCGGGGCCATTCACCCGCTCTTGGCTGAGCAGCGCCTGCGCGACCACCTGGCTGGAGTGATCGAGAACTTGCCGGAGAGCGGGTTGTCGGCCGCCCGAACCAAGATCACCCACTTGACGGGGCTGTTCGAGCGCGTCGACGACGACACGTCGGCCCGGGCTCTGGAGGTGTTCTTGGCTCGGTTGCCGACGCCGACGCCAGCGCAGACGCTGGAGTTCCTCGCCGACGCGCAGCCGTGGGACCTCGCCGACGGCGAACTCCAGCAGCGGCTGAGCGAAGCCGCCGAAGCCTTGCCCGTCGAGGAGCGGGTGTCGCAGTTGCTGAGCGTCCTGGAGCGCCGGCCCGTGGCGGCGCAGGAGATCGGCCGCACGCTTGCAGGACTGGTGCCGAACGACGACGGCGTCCAGCGACGTCTAGTCGTGCTGGCTGTCACCAATACTGCGGCCCTCGTCGGCTATCTGAGCGCGCGCGTCGAGGACGGATCCGGTGACGCGTTCGATCAACTGCTCGACTCCGAGATGTCCGGTGCGCTCGACGACCTGG
This sequence comes from Pseudonocardiales bacterium, assembly GCA_003244245.1. GTDB lineage: Bacteria > Actinomycetota > Actinomycetes > Mycobacteriales > Pseudonocardiaceae. The sequence goes on along the minus strand of QHBY01000307.1, from coordinate 3,347 downwards.
ACTGCCTCCGGGTGTCCGTATTCGGCCCGAAGACCGACGCCGTATGGGCGCGTGTGTCAGCGTTGATCCCGCGCCTGAGCCCCGCGGACGGCGCGCGCGGCATGCTCGGGTGGCTCATCGACATCGACATACACCAGTTGCGTGACCTCCTCGCCGGCTGGGTTCCCCGCATCCAAAGCCACGATGACTACAACGCCGTCATCGAATTCGTCTCCTTGAGCGTGCACGGTCGACCCCCTTGGATCGACCCAGTGGACCCGCTCATCGCGGATCTGGTCGCGCTGCGTTCCCAGTTCGGGCAACTGGCCACGATGGGTGAATGGGAGTGGCGGCAGCTTGCCCGCCGCCAGCTCGCCGTGCGGCCCGTCGAGCTGCTGGTGACCTTCCTGGACGTCACCGAAGCCGGTGGATACAACGCGTTCATCGAGCCCGAAGGCCCGGAACTCCTGAAGGAAGCCGTGACCGCCGCCGGCCCTGCCGGATGGCAGGAGATGATGACCCGGGTGCACACAGGGTCGTGGCAAGTTCGCACCGTTGCCGGGCCGTGGCTTGGCAACGCAGCGGATGTCAACACCGTCTGCGACTGGGTGAACGGAAACATCGAACGCGCACGCGCGGTCGCCGCCGTCACAGCCCCCGGCGGCGAACAACTCCACCCGGTCGCCAGATTCCTGATCACCGACTTCGGCGCGGACGAACAAGTGTCCCGCTCGCTACGGAACGCGCTGATCTCCAGATGGGGATGGGGATCAGAAGCAGCTCGCTACACGCAGTTGATCCGCCAGGTTGAAGCCTGGGGGACCACAGAAAGCGAGCCGGATATGGTCAAGGCTTGGATACGGGCGACCGTTGAATGGCTCCAGACCGCACACCACGCCGTGCTGGAACACGAAGTAGAACCCGATCAATGACCATCCGCCACGACCGGATACCCCGATCAGCCCACGAGAAGACGGTCGGACCATGTTGCCTTCGGGTTGCCGGGCGCCGACCTGGGCCACTAATGAAGTGTCCCCGACCGGGCACACCATCTGGGACTGGGCCTGCCTGGAAGAACGTCAAGAGAAGATGTCAAAAACGATATCGTGACCGGCGCGAAGGAAGCGGCGGCGGGCGTCGATCCAGATGCTCTCGTGATAGTTGACGGTGATCTTCGACGGTCAACCCGTACACCGCGTTGACCTGATGCGAGTACGGCTTAAGCGGCGAATGCGAGAGTAAGCTCACGGGGGCGCCGTCGGACACAACGGCCATCCAGCAGGTCCACATCCCGGCTAAAGCGCCCGCCGAGGACCCAGCACCGTCAGCCGTCAGCACCTCCGCCGAGCCGCCTCGTCCGCGGTGAGAGAGATCTTGTGAAACGTGTCCCGCTCGTCGGCGCCTACGTAGAGGATCCATCCTCCGAATGAGTCGGCGCGTGCAAAGTCGACGGTCAACCAACCGTCCGGAGCGTGTGGGAGGCGCACTCGCTGCCCCGGCTCGAACAGCTCCGCCATCCGCGCCTCCCGCGACCGTCTGAGTTTCTGGTTGTGTACCTTACGGTGGTCAGAACCTGACAGTGGGCGGTTGCCGAGCTAGCGCTTGAGCGCCACCGGCGACCGTCCCATGCGCCCGATACCGAGACGCTCGGCAGCTTGCTCGACGTTTAGAAGCAAGCACACAGGACTTCCGCGAATTCTGCGTGCGACGGAAGCTACCGATGTCCTCAACCCCACAGCTGGAACGCGCCTGGAACACGTTCGCGGCCGAGCGCTACCGCCGCGGCGAAACCGACACCCCGTCCTACGAGGCGCCCAACCCGTTCCAGCCACCGGCCTCGGAGGCTGGAAAACTTGGCGGGGCGGGGGATGAGTGAGAATCTTTCCGTACCACCTATGTGAGACGCCGCAGGTCACGGCAGGTGCACGTCAGAGACTCGCCGCCGGAAACCGATCATGGTGTTGATCGTGTTCGGTGGGGGTTCCTCTTATGACGCATCCTTGTGGCTCGCGGCACAAGGGTGCGGGCAGGGACTCCCTCAGGGCACCGTCAACTTGGTGGGGTTGGCCGGCGGCTGGGATGATCGACCGGTTCATCCGGGTGGGGAGAGGGGCTGGCTCCGTGGCCGTCGGTGCGCCGTCGTACAAGGGGTTTCGCTTTCCGGTGGAGATCATCAGCCACTGCGTGTGGCTGTACCATCGGTTCCCGCTCAGAGCCGCAGTCCGGCGCCGCATGCGGCACCAAGGGCTTCTTCCTCCTCGCTGCCAGCCAGGTAGGACTGCCCGGCAGCCCCCGGAATGAGGCAGTCACGGATGCGGGATCGGCGGTGCCACCGGTGCTGGGGCGCGATCACGCGTCGATGAGCAGTACCACACGGTCGCGCTGCCAGGCATGGATGGGATCGTTGCTCACGGGTCGGACCTCCGCCGGGTTTGGTGGCGTCGGCTCAGTTCGGGGATTCGCATGATGCAAACGCCCTGGTGGACTGTGACGGGAGAGCTGTGGCCTCACTGGCACAAGTCGGGTTTTTGCGGCTACGGTCCGCGCATGCGGAGAGTCGGATGAGCCCGTGGGGGTACGCGCTATGGGGCGCCTTCGGTGGTCTCTCGATCGAAGGAATCGAGTTCTATGGGGTCATCCGGCGCACTGGCAGGTGGCCGTGGAATATCAAGGGAGAACCTCGCCCGTTGCCGCTGTTGGTCTCGGTTGCGATCCGCGTCGGCGTCGGGTTCGGCCTAGCATTGGCTGCTGCCCAGACAGGTCAGGTGAGCGGTCCACTCGGTGCCATCGCGGTCGGGGTCGCGGCGCCACTCCTCATCGAGCAGATGGCTAAACAGGTGCCGATCGACGAGCAAACGTCCATCGAGCCGAGGGGGAAGGATGCGATCTGACGGGTTCGTGGTCCAGCTCATCAAGGCCCTCTCTCGCGAGACTCCCGCGTCCCTCGGGGCATCTACGCGCGCCATCACTAGGGACGAACTTGAAGGCGACGACGTACCCGAGCAGCAGCGGACCAAGCGACTCAATCGAGCCGCGATCAGCATCTTAACTATCCTAACTATCCTCGCTATCACAGGCAGTCTTATCGCATTTCAGCAATACCGAAACGCCATTCAGCAGCGTGACTATGCCATCGCCAACCAGATCATCGCCCAAGCTGACCGACTGCGCAGTACTGATGTGTCCCTCGCGGCTCAACTCGACCTCACCGCCTACCGGATGCGACCAACTCCCGGCCTCTACACCGCACTGGTCACAACCGAGAACGCCGCTCTGTCCATCCCTCTGACCGGCCACATCGACTCCGTCAGTTCGGTGGCGTTCAGCCCAGATGGACACACCATGGCCAGCGGCAGTGCCGACCAGAC
>QHBY01000306.1 GCA_003244245.1 Pseudonocardiales bacterium | reverse complement strand
ATGATCACAACAACACCCGCAAGCCGACACACCGGCCGAACGACCTACCGGCCACATGGGATGTCTGACACCGACCGCGGGGGCGGCTGAATAGCTACCAGAGGACCTCTTCCTCCCGCGATACCTCAATGACTCTGACCCGGATCATTTGTAAGTCTTCATCCTCAGTAGTTCTCCGATCGCTGGCTGCAGTCGATCCCGCTCTGACTCTGGAAGATCGCCCGCGAAATTGCACCCAGCCGTCTGATGATGACCCCTCAATTCCCGGTGGCCCTCTTAGACCTCCACTTCTGATTAGGTTAGCCTCCCCTAACTACCAATTTGTACCATTTGTGGAGCGGCTATGGAGCGGCGTCGAGCGATCGCCTGGGCTGGTTCGATCGCCATGACCGGGTGTGTCGGCGCCCTCGTGCTGGGTTCGCTCGTCGGTGGGTTCGGTCTCGGGCCATCGCCGGCCCAGGAAATCCAGGTGGACAACCCCCTGCCAAGCCCGGGGCCTATTGCGCCTGGAGGGGTCCCGGGAGGTACTCAAGTCGGTCCGGTCTTGGGAGGTACCCAACCCGCGCCGGCACCGGGAAGTCCGCCGGCGGTCCAGACAGACCCGCGCTCCCCGACTGGCGGCAGGAGGTTCCCTGCGAGCGTTCCAATTTCGCCGTTCGACGTGACGGCCAACACGGGTGATGGTCCCGGGCCGAAGGTCGGTCTCGGGGTCCCGTGTGCCCGGTGTGGCCCGGCGGACACCACCACGGCGCGCTCCTCGCACACCACCGAGGTGCCCTCGGACAGGGACGCGCCTTCGTACAGAGGCGCGACCGGCAACCGGCCCGAGCCCACCAATGAGGTCTCCCCGCCGAAGAAGACCCCTGCTACGCCCACCACGGTCGATACCCGGCCTGCCGGGGGCGACCTTGATCAAGATGTAAAGCAGTCACAGACTCCGACCACGCCCCCCAAGGTCGATGCCACCCGGCCCGGCGGTGGTGCCCGGGGGCGGGGTCGCGACCGGCTGGGGATAGCTGGGACGGCCTCCCGGGTTGATATTTCCCGGCCGTCAGTTGCACGTGGCAAAAAATCTGTATCGGGCCGGGCACCGCGTGGCGACGGCAAGCCTGGAGCAGGGAGCCGCGTCGTGGATGGCGTGGATGGTCGGGGTGGCTGAGCCGTCGGTTCGTCCGGCTGGTGCCGCGCGGATCTGGGCAAGCGCTTTAAGTGCCACCGCCATGCTGACCGTGGTCGCGCTGATGACCCGAGGGAACGGTCCTGCCGTGCGAGCCCAGATCGACTCGGCGGTGTGGTGGTACCTGGCCCGCTCGTCCGGTCTCGTGGCCTGGGTTTTGCTCGGGGCCTCGGTGGTGGGCGGCCTGCTGCTGGCCACGCAGCTCACCTGGGGATGCATGCGCACCTGGACGCAGGGACTCCACGAGGGCGTCGGGGCATTGGCTGTGGTGTTCACGGCGATTCACCTGGCCTCCGTGCTCGCCGCCGACCAGCTGCGGATCGGCCTGCGGGAGCTGCTTGTCCCGTTCGCCCGGCCGGACAATCCGGTGGCTCAGGGCTGCGGGGTGCTGGCCGCTTACCTGCTCACCGCAGTCGCGCTGACTTCCTGGGCGCGGGCGCTACTGCCCTGGCGGTGGTGGCGGCGCCTGCACCTGCTCACGTTTCCCCTGTTCGGCCTTGCCTGCGCACACACCGTGCTGGCCGGTAGTGACACCACCTACCCGATCCTGCACTGGGTCAGCCTATTAGTGGGAGTGGTGATCCTGTTTCTGGCGGCGTTCCGCCTTCTCGCAGCCCGACCGGCTGGCACAGCGGCAGCAGTGCCTACGGGTCTGCAGGAGGGGATACCCGCCCCCCTCGTGCCGCGGCCGGCCTCTCCCGCGGCGGCACCCACCACGGTGCGGACCGGAATGCGGCTGCTCATCACTCAGACGACGTGGGAGGCCGACAACGTGTTGTCGTTGCGTCTGCATTCTCCTGACGGCGCACCATTGCCGAGCTGGGAGCCAGGTGCGCACATCGAGTTGGCGTTGCCCTCGGGACGGCGCCGGCAATACTCACTGTGCAGCGACCCGGACGACATCCGTTCCTACCGGATCGCGGTCTTACAGGTGCCGGTGGGCCGTGGTGGGTCGGTGGAGGTGCACACCGGCGCCCGAGCCGGCCAGCTGATCACAGTGCAAGGGCCGCGCAACCATTTCCCATTGGTGCCCAGCACGGCCTACCTGTTCATCGCCGGCGGGATTGGGATCACCGCCATGATGGCGATCGCAGCCCGGGTGGCTTCCGCGGGTGGCGAGTGGAAGCTGGTGTACACCGGACGATGCCGCGCCAGCATGGCCTTCATCGATGAGGTTTGTGCGTTGGACCCCGACCGGGTCGATGTGGTACCCGGCGACGAGCGCGAACGGCCCGATCTGGATGCGCTCATCGGCGCTACGCTGCCAGGCACCGTCATCTACTGCTGTGGTCCTGACCGCCTACTGCAAGCAGTGCAAGATCGAGTCGCCGCCCGGCCAGAGCTGAGCCTGCACAGTGAGCGTTTCACCGCCACCGCCACCGCCACCGCCGACGGGGGCGGCGCAGCGTTCCAAGTTGAGCTGCATCGGACCGAGTGCGTCATCGACGTGCCCGCCGACCGCACCCTCCTTCAAGCCATCCGGGAGTTCCTGCCTAGCGTCCCGGCCGGGTGCGAACAGGGCATTTGCGGCGCGTGTCGCACTACGGTCTTGGCTGGCGAACCGGAGCACCGCGACCAACTACTCAGCAGCGCTGACCGCGCAGCCGGCGCGATGCTGATGTGCGTTTCTCGCGCCCGCAGCGAGCGGCTCATCCTCGACCTGTGAGCGATCGGCTCCGGAATAAGCCGGCTCATCGCACGGGCTGATCCTGGGCCAGCGAGTCGAACAGGCGGCCGGCTTGCTCGCGGTCCCACAGAACGCCGGAGGAGCCGTCGGTCACCGGACCGAATCCGGCGATCGGGACCGTCGCGGTGACCGCGTTGCCGTGCGACAGCGAACGCAATGCCCAACCCAGCCTGGCCAGATTCCAGATGTGGTCGCTGTTGTCGACAGTGATCGTTTTAGGCGCACCGATCACTAGCGGCACTGAATGAAAGGGATTGAGCAATACCGCTGGGCTGCTGGCGCGGGCGATCAGCGCACCGACGAACTCCCGCTGGTGCACCACGCGGTCCAGATCGCCCCGTGGCGTGTGCCGGGTCCGCACGTACCCCAGTGCCTGCGGCCCATCCAGTACCTGGCAGCCGGCCGAGATGTTCAGCCCGGCCAGCGGGTCGGAGATCGGCTCGGGGGGACACATCTGCACGCCGCCGACGTCGTCGACGAGGCCGGCGAAGCCGCCGAACCCGATCTCGGCATAGTGGTCGACGTGCACCCCGGTCACTTTCTCCACCGTCTGCACCAGCAGGGAAGGCCCGCCCAGGGCGAAGGTGGTGTTGAGCTTGACGCGACCGTGACCGGCGAGCGGGATCGAGGAGTCCCGGGGCAGGCTCACCAGCGTGAGCTGACCGTTGCCGGTCAGCGCGGGGATATGCATCAACATGATCGTGTCAGTGCGCCCGCCACCCGCCGCCGCCTCATCGCCGGTAGTCAGCCTGGCCTGCTGGTCGGGGGTCAGGCCGACCCGGCTGTCCGATCCGACGATCAGCCAGTTGGTGCCGGCAGTGGCCGCGATCTGGCCCGGGTAGTCGGCCAGCGCGTCAGTGCGCTGCAGCGACCGGTCGACGTAGCCGGCGAAGCCGATCACCACCAAGGCGAGCACACCGAGGATGACCGCCACGATGCGTCCCGGGCGCCGGCGGCGCGCAAGGGGATGCAGCACAGGGCGATGGGGCACAGGGCGATGGGGCGCAGGGCGACGAGGCCCAGGGTGCCGAAGCGCAGGGCGGTAGGAGGCTGGTGGCGGGGCCGCAGGCTCGCCCGCGACGGGCAATCGTTGGGTCGCGCGCCGGGACGGCCCCTGGTAGCTCACCGTTGGTCTCCTGTGGGTCGGTTGGTCCCCGCCGCGGGCGTGTGCGGCGAGGATAGCCGTGCCCGGGGCGCGGTGGTGGCCGGCGATTCTCGAACTCTCGACCCGATGGTTGCCTTTTTGTGATCAAGTGTAAAGATGCCTCACCACCGCCGGGGAGGTATGAATGGACCGCTTGAACCGCAAGGACTTCAAGGACGCAGCATTCGACGTCGTGCTGCGAGGTTACGACAAGCGGCAGGTCGACGAGCGGTTACGCTTTTTCGCTGCTGAGCTGACCGCCGCGGACGACGCGCTTCGGGCATCTGGCCAGCGGGCCGCGATGCTGGAGGATGCGCTGAGCGAGGCGCGGTCGACACCCGCCGACGAACCATCAGAACGCCCTCAATTCGGCGCCCGGGTCGACAAGATATTCAAGCTGGCCGAGGAGGAGGCGCGGGAAGTCCGCAGCCAGGCCGACGCAGCGGCGACGGCGCTGGTCGAGCAGGCCCGCGCGCAAGCCGCCGAGCAGGACAGTGCGCTGCAGCAGCGTTGGGCCGAGCTCGATAGTGCTCGCCAGGAGCTGGACCAGGCTCGCCAGGAAGTGAATCGGGAATCCGAACAGGTCCGGGCGCAGACACGGGCCGAAGCCGACCAGATCCGGGCGGCGGTCACCCACGATGCGGACCAGCTGTTCGCCGCAGCTCGCGCTGACGCCGCAGAGGTGAACAAAGCGGCCCGCGCCGAGGCCGAGCAGCTCATCGCGCAGGCTGGCGCCGAGGCGGAACAGCTCGTTGCGCAGGCCGGCGCGCAGGCGCAGCGGCTGGTCGCCGCGGCGACCGACGCCGCGCGCCAGCGGGAACAGGCCAGCGCACGCGAGTTGCATCAATTGTCCAGGTTGCGCGAGGAGATCAACGCGGACCTTTACCGGGCGAAGGAAGTGCTGGACGGCCTGTTCGGGGCCACGGGAGGCCTTGTACACAAGCGGCGCCAGGACGCCGCGCCCCCGCCCCACCCGGTCCCTACTGTGTGACGATCGCACATACCCGTGTCAGGATTGCGGGTGAAGGAGATGCCCGATGCCATCCCGCAATCCCCCCTCACCTTCCAGCCCCACTGGTAGGCCACCCGACGCGGAGTCGGCTGGGCACTCGGGCGCCGTCGTGGGTACCGGGATGGACATCGACGGTCCGCACAGCCCGGAGCAGGTGATCGCGGGACTACGCGCCACCAGCGAGGGTGCAGACCTGGTCCAGCTGCTGACCCCCGAAGGCCAGCGGATCTCCCATTCGCAGTTCGACCTGGAGATCTCCCCAGCGGAGTTGCAGTCGCTGTACCGCGACATGGTGCTGGTCCGCCGGGCCGATCGGGAGGCCAAAGCCCTGCAGCGCCAGGGCGAGCTCGGTCTGTGGGCCCCGCTGCTGGGCCAGGAGGCCGCCCAGATCGGCGCTGGTCGCGCGATGGCCCCGCAGGACATGGCCTTCCCGTCCTACCGCGAGCACGGCGTCGCATGGTGTCGAGGAGTGGATCCCACCGAGATCTTCGGCATCTTCCGGGGCGTCGACCAGGGCTCATGGGATCCGATCGGCACCGGCTTTCAGCTGTACACCATCGTGATCCCCAACCAGTGCCTGCACGCCACCGGCTACGCGATGGGACAGCGGCTGGATGGAAAGATCGGCGACGCGGAGAACGCTGAGGCCACGATCTGCTTCTTCGGCGACGGCGCCACTTCCCAGGGCGACGTGCATGAGGGCTTCGTCTGGGCCGCCGTCTACGACGCGCCCGTGGTCTTCTTCTGCCAGAACAACCAGTGGGCGATCTCCGCATCGGTGGACCGCCAGACCCGGGTGCCGCTGTATCAACGGGCCCGGGGCTACGGCTTTCCTGGGATCCGGGTGGACGGCAACGACGTGCTGGCCACGTTGGCCGTCACCCGCTGGGCGCTGCGCGAGTGCCGCACCGGCAATGGCCCGATACTGATCGAGGCATGCACATACCGGATGGACGCGCACACCACCTCCGATGACCCCACTCGCTACCAGGTTGCCGGCGCGCTGGAGGAATGGAAGCTCAAGGATCCCCTCGAGCGGGTCCGGGTGCACCTGGTGCGGGAGGGGCTCGCGGAGTCGGGGTTCTTCGACGGCCTGGCCGCCGAGGCCGACGAGCTCGCCGTTCGGCTGCGCAACTACTGTACTTCGATGCCCGCTCCAGGCCCGGAACGGATCTTCTCGAAGGTCTACGCAGAACCGACGCCCGCGGTTGAGGCGGCCCGTGACGACTACCTGGCCTACCACGCGTCATTCACCGACAGCGGCGGTAACGACTGATGGCGGCCACCGGCACGCCGCAGACGATCACCCTGGCCAAGGGCCTCAACCAGGGCCTGCGGGCCGCGATGGAGGCCGACCGCAAAGTCCTCGTGATGGGCGAGGACGTCGGCCGGCTCGGTGGTGTCTTCCGGATCACCGACGGTCTGCAGAAGGACTTCGGCGAGCAGCGGGTCTTCGATACGCCGTTGGGTGAGTCCGGGATCATCGGAACGGCGGTCGGACTCGCGGTCCGCGGCTACCGTCCGGTCTGCGAGATCCAATTTGACGGTTTTGTCTTTCCCGGCTTCGACCAGATCGTCTCCCAGCTCGCCAAGCTGCACTACCGCTCGCAGGGCAAGCTGCGGATGCCCGTGGTGGTACGCATCCCACACGGCGGCGGTATCGGCGCCGTCGAGCACCATTCGGAGTCCCCGGAGTCCTATTTCGCCCACACCCCGGGGCTGAAGGTCGTCGCGTGCTCCAGCCCGGTCGACGCCTTCTGGATGATCCAGCAGGCGATCGCCTGCGACGATCCGGTGATCTTCTTCGAGCCCAAGCGGCGGTACTGGGAAAAGGCGCCGCTGGACCTCGCGACGCCGCCGCTGCCGCTGTTTCAATCCCGGGTACTGCGCGCCGGTACGACGGCGACGGTCGTGGCCTACGGGCCGATGGTGCGCACCGTGCTGGATGCCGCGACCGTCGCCGAGCAGGACGGCCACGCCCTGGAGGTCATCGACCTGCGCACGTTGTCCCCGCTGGACCTGGCGCCGGTGTTCGACTCGGTGCGCCGCACCGGGCGGTTGGTCTGCGTGTCCGAGGCGCCCAGTGAGGTCTCGCTGACCTCTGAAGTGGCCGCCCGGGTATCCCAGGAATGCTTCTACTCGCTGGAGGCGCCGGTACTGCGGGTGACCGGGTTCGACACCCCGTACCCACCCGCGAAATGCGAGGAGGACTACTTGCCCGACCTGGACCGGGTGCTCGACGCGGTCGACCGCGTGCTGGCGTACTGACCGCGATGGCCCGCATTTTTGCGCTGCCCGACGTCGGGGAGGGCCTCACCGAGGCGGAGATCCTCAGCTGGCACGTCGCGCCTGGCGACACCGTCACCGTCAATCAGATCATCGTCGACATCGAGACCGCCAAGGCGGCCGTCGAGCTGCCCAGCCCGTACGCCGGAGTGGTCAGCGAGCTGTTCGTCGAACCTGGCGCCACCGTCGCCGTCGGAACCCCGATCATCGCCATCGAGACCGGCACCTCTTCGGCGGATGCGGTCGGCGAGGAAGGACCCAGCGGGCGGATCCCGACCCTGGTCGGTTACGGCCCGCGAACCGCGACCGTGGCCCGCCGGCCACGCAACACCGCGCCGGCTCCCGCTGCAGCCGCCCCATCTCACTCAGCGGCGCCGCTGGCGAAGCCACCAGTGCGCAAGCTGGCCAAGGAGTTGGGGGTCGACCTGCGGACAGTGCTCGGATCCGCCGCCGGCGGGGTGATCACGAGGGAGGATGTCGAGCGCGCCGCCACCGTCGTCAACAATGGCGGGGCCGGCTCCGGGCCTGGATCCGGCGCTGGCCAGCGCCGGGAGCCGGTTCGCGGGGTGCGCAAGGCCACCGCGGCGGCGGTGGTGTCCTCAGCGTTCACCGCGCCGCACGTCACGATGTTCCTCACCGTCGACGTCACGCCGATGATGGAACTGCGGGCCCGGCTCAAAGGACAACCGCAGTTCCGGGACGTGAAGCTGACCCCGCTGGCCTTCGCCGCCCGAGCGGTGTGCCTTGCGGTGCGACGGACCCCGGATGTCAACGCCAGCTGGGACGAGGCGACCGGCGAGATCGTCTACTTCGACTACGTGCACCTCGGCATCGCCGCCGCCACCCCGCGCGGACTGGTGGTACCCAAGATCCGCAACGCCGACCGGATGCCGCTGCGCGGGCTTGCCGTCGCGCTGGACGAGCTGGCGGTATCCGCTCGGGAGGGACGCACCGCCCCTGGCGACATGCTCGGCGGGACGATCACCATCACCAACATCGGCGTCTTCGGTATCGACACCGGCACGCCGATCCTCAACCCCGGCGAGTCGGCGATCCTCGCGCTGGGCACAATCCGGAACATGCCGTGGGTGCTGGACGGCACCGTGGTGGCCCGCAAGGTCTGTCAACTGGCGCTGTCCGTAGACCATCGTGTAGTGGACGGCCAACAAGGCTCCCAGTTCCTAGCCCACATCGGCGCCCTCCTGTCCGACCCCGCCCAAGCACTCACCTACTGATCTCGTTAACCGCCGACGACCTTTACCGCCAACCCGATCAGGTGATCCGCACCGTCCGCGCCGCCCTCGCCAAGCCCGCTACGCGCGCTGACCCCCGCCCTGTTTGCGCATTGAGCGGGCTCAGCGGGGTTATCCGCACCTCGTTTACCCCGCTGAGCCCGCTCAATGCGGGTGAAGCCAGGGGGCGTAACGGATGACTGGGTGGTGGCGACAATATTGCTGAGGGTGATCGGGTCCGCGCGGAGCCGACGCAACACAGCGGGGTTCAGCTCCTTCACTACTGGGGGTGAGTGATGTGAGAGCACTCGGGTCCTGGCCCGGAGTCGGCATGATGATGGAGATGGGGACCAGAGCCGCGACGGCTCGCCCGATGTCACGGGAGCGAGCACCACAGGATCGAGCCGGCATGTGGACCAACCACGACGTCAGTCCCGGCCGGAACGTCGACGTGGTAGTGCGCGAAGATCCTGGCCCCGACGCGTTGCAGGCGTGGGACCTTCTCGTGGACCGCACACCGGGCACGGACGTCACGCAGCTCTCCGTGTGGGCGGGCTTGCGCGGTCGGGTCGGCTTCAGTCCGCTGTATCTGCTGGCCTATAGCGGCAGCGAACTGGTCGGTGGGGCGCAGATCTTGACCCGACGAGTGCCCGTGTTGGGCCTGGTCGGTTACCTCCCGTACGGCCCGCTTGTCGCACCCGAGACCGAGGCTGGCGCTGATGTCCGGCGCGCACTGGTCGATGCTGTCGTCGCGCTTGGCCAACGGCGGCTGCGAATCCTGTTCGTCCAACCGCCTGAAGGCGCCCAGGACACCAGTGATGAGCTACGCGACCGGGGATTCCGGCCGTCTTCAGCCGGCATCGCGCCGCAAGGCTCGATCCGGATCGATTTGACAGCCGACTTGGCAGAGATCCGAAGCAGGTTCGGCAAGCGGCTCAAGTCCTGGACCAACCGGTGGGAGTCCCGGGGTGTCACAGTCCGAGTCGGAGACGAACGGGACATTCCGCTACTCGCTGAGCTGATGGCCAGTTCGGCGCAGCACCAGGGCTATACCCCGTTGCCGCTGGACTACGTGATGGCGTTGTACCGGGAGCTAGCCGCCACCGGCCATGCTGTGCTGTACGTCGGCGAGGTGGACGGTGTGCCAGTCGCTGCCGATCTGATGACCGGATGTGGCGATATGGTCCGCGGCCGGCTGTCCGGCTTCGACCGCTCTGGCGAGGCGATGCGGCTCAGCGTGCCGGCGGCCATCCGGTGGGAGATGATCAAATGGGCGAAAGAGCAAGGCTACCGTTGGTTCGACTTCGGCGGGCTGCGCCCGGAAACCCTGGCAGCGCTGCTGGACGGGTCCGATGCCAGCGCTGACACGGTGCCGACCGCCGACCAGCCCAAGGTCACCTTCGGGGGCACCGCGTTCCGCTACCCGACTCCGGTCGAGATGATCAGGCCGGCGGCACTACGGACCGTCTACGATGTCGCGTGGCGCTCCGCAACCGGCCGCCGGTTGTTTGCCGATGTTAAGAGCCTCCTTCGGGGATCCCGATGGCGCGGTCCTGAGGTCCGGGCTGCGGATCGCGCCAACCTCGGGGTGTCCGCAAGCTGATTTCGTCGTCGCTTCAACCCGTACCAAGTCCATTCGCTCGCCGTCAATCAAGGAGGCGGAAGAGGGTATGAAAATCGTGTGCGTCGGCGGCGGACCCGCCGGCCTGTACTTCGCCATTTCAGCGAAGTTGCGCGATCGGGATCACGACATCACGGTCATCGAACGCAACCCGGCCGGGGTGACGTACGGATGGGGAGTCACATTCTCTGATCCGCTGCTCGACAGCCTCTACCACAACGATCCCCACAGCGCGCGAAGGATCTTTGACAGTCCGGCATCCTGGGGCAACCAGGAAGTTCACGTTCGGGGCACCCAGGTGGCCCACCTCGGCGGATACGGGTTCGCCATCGGCCGCAAGCATCTTCTCGACATCCTCGTGCAGCGAGCGATAGACCTCGGGGTCGACGTCCAGTTCGAACGCGAGGTCGAAGACCTGGCCGAGCTCGCCGACGCTGACCTGATCGTCGCTTGTGACGGCGCGAACAGCCGCGTGCGCCGTGCCCATGATGAGCACTTCCAGACCGATGCAGATGTGGGCCGGAACAAGTACATCTGGCTTGGCACCCACCGGGTCTTCGAATCCTTCATGTTTGCATTCGAAGAGACGGCAGCCGGCTGGATCTGGTTCTACTCGTACCCTTACAATACCGACACCACCACCTTCATCGTCGAGTGCTCGCCGGAGACCTGGACCGGGCTCGGTTTTGACGAGCTAAATCCCGATGAGAGCTTGACGTTGCTGGAAGAGATCTTCGCGCATCATCTGGACGGTCACTCGCTCATGAACTCCATGCGTGATCTCGGCAAGGTCCCATGGCTCAACTTCCCCCGAATCACCAACACCTCGTGGCATCACGACAACATCGTCCTCATGGGCGACGCAGCGCACACCACGCACTTCTCGATCGGCTCGGGCACCACGCTTGCGATGCAAGATGCGATCGGGCTGGCCGACAGTCTGGACGCCCACGATGACCTCCAGGTAGCCCTCAAGGATTACGAGGAGACGCGGCGCGCCGAGATCATGGGCCTGCAGAGCGCCGCGCTGAGCAGCACCGAATGGTTCGAAGAAGTTCCGGGCTATATCGATCAGCCGGTCACGCAGTTCGCCTACTCGCTGTGGAAGCGCCGCGGTAATTATCCGCTGTGGCGTTACCAGCTCCACCTAGCCACTCAGATCGCAATATTGCGAAGATTGCGACAATCTATCAGTGCCCTGCGTACCGGGTTTCGGGCCCAGCAGCGGATGAAGCTGGCCGATCACACCATATCGGCCAGCTATAACCCCGAAATCGTTTCCGGGTCCGTGCGCGTCGAATGAGTTCCGGCCTGCCGCTCGACTTCCAACCACGGTCCAAGGGGGGGCAAGTGGCCAGAAACATGCGTATCGTCTGCGTAGGCGGCGGACCTGCCGGCCTATACTTCGCCGTCTCGGCAAAGTTGCGTGATAAAAACTACGATATCACCGTGATTGAGCGCAACCCGGACGGGTTCACCCACGGCTGGGGCGTCGGATACTGGGATGACGTCCTTGACAGCCTCTACCGCAATGACCCGGTCAGCGCCCGGGAGATACAGCGTTCCTCGGGAGTCTGGTCCGGGGTAGAAGTGCACGTCGGGAACAAGAAGGAAGCTTACCTCGGCGGATATGGGCTCAGCATGGGCCGTCAACGGCTGCTCGATATCCTTGCCGAACGCGCCACGGACCTCGGAGTTGACGTCCAATTCCATCGCGAGGTCAAGGATCTGTCCGAGCTCGCCGATGCAGATCTGATCGTCGCTTCCGACGGTGTCGGCAGCCGGACGCGTCAGCTCGCCACCAACCACTGGCAGACGAACGTCGAAGTGGGCCGCAACAAGTATCTCTGGCTTGGCACATACTGGGTGTTCGATGCCTTCACTTACGTATTCGAGCAGACGCCTGCCGGTTGGATATGGTTACACGCCTACTACCTCGATGCCGAGCGGAGTACCTGCATCGTCGAGTGTTCGCCGGAGACCTGGGAGGGGCTCGGCTTCCACGAACTCGGGGCCGACCAGAGTATCAGATTGCTGGAACAGATATTCGAGCGTCAACTGCGGGGCCGTGCGTTGATCAATCAGATACGCAGCAGTGCCGACAAACTTCCCTGGCTCAACTTCAGGATGATCAGCAACACTAATTGGTACCACGACAACGTCGTACTCGTGGGTGACTCCGCACACACGACGCATTTTTCGATCGGCTCGGGTACCAAGCTGGCGATCGGAGACGCGATCGCGCTGGCTACGAATTTGGCGCAGCATGACGACCTTCGCTGCGCGCTGAAGTCCTATGAGGAGCAGCGTCGCCCCGAAGTGACGGCAATTCAGCGCAATGCGGCGAAGAGTATGCAATGGCTCCAAAACGTGGCGGACTATACCGACCAGGATGGCGTACAGTTCGCCTACGCGTTGTCGCAGCGGTTTCGAGTCCGGCAACCGTTGTGGCGTTACCACCTCCACCTGGCAACCCAGATCCCGGCACTGAGGAGCCTGCGCCGCACGTTGACATCGGCCCGCAGATCGCGCCATGCTCGTCTGCGCGAACGTTCGGCTGACCCGCCGGCGGCCGCGTCACGGCAACCCACACCACGGCCATGATCCTCACGCCTGAGGCATGTCGAAGATCTTGGTCAGATTGGCGGCGAAGCCGATGTCGCCGTCCAACTTCACCTTCCCGGTAATGAACATCATCGTGGGAGCGCTGTTTCCGGAGACCAGCGCGAGAAACTGGTCGGCGGCCATCGTCAAGGTGACGCGCGGATCGTGGCATGGTTCCTTGCTGGTCGAACACTGCGGCGTCGAAGGACCTTGGGCCCCGGTGATCCAGGTCTCGTAGACGTCGTCGCCGTTGCCACCGGTGATCCGCCAGTGGATCGCGGAGTCCCGGCCCGGCGCGCTCTCCGGACGGAACTGACCAGCCATCCGGCTGAAGACCCCGTCCAGCAGCGCGCAACGCCGCTGCGGATCGTCCAGCACCGCGTCGAGTTGCTCGTGCGAGGCATGTTTGATCAGCCTCGCGAACTCCTGTGGGGACAGCGTCTGCGGATCGATGCTGTCGATGTCCGTCATCGTCACTCCTCATCTACACCTGAGCAAGGTTACGATCGGGCAGTGAGAGCCCCGTGAGTGGCAAACAGGGTCCTGGCACTGTTTACCACTCACAAGCGGCGGTCACCGTGGCAATCCTGTCGTTCCGGCTCGGCGTGGCCGATGGAGTGTCGGTCGCTGCGGCGCAGTGGGCCGCGGGGCTGCGCCGGATGGGCTGCCGGGTGCGCACTGTCGCGGGCGCCGGCACTGCCGATCATCTGCTGCCCGGGCTGGCCTTTGATGTTCGCCGCCCGGCGCGCTGCCGGGACATCGAAGCGGCATTGCGCGGCGTCGACCTCGTCGTGGTGGAGAACGTCTGCTCGCTACCGATGAACCCGCCGGTGACCGAGGCGGTCGCGCAGGCACTGCGTGGGCGTCGAGCGGTGCTGCGCCACCACGACCTGCCGTGGGAACGGGAGCGCTATGCGCACCTACGCGGCTGGCCACCCGATAACGCCAGCTGGCAGCACGTGGCGATCAGCCAGCACAGCGCCGCGGAGCTGGCGCGGCGCGGCATCGACGCGACCGCTGTCTACCACGGTTACGCCCGCCTCCCACGCCGCGGCGACCGCGCTGCAGGACGGGCCGCGCTGGGCGTCACACCGCGCCAGCGACTGCTGTTGCAACCCACCCGGGCGATCCCGCGCAAGAACGTCGCAGCGGGAATCGCGCTATCGCAGGCGCTAGACGCGATCTACTGGCTGACCGGGATCGCCGAGGAGGGCTACGGCCCGCAGTTGGCCGATCTGCTCGCCGACGCACGCTGCCCCATCCGCCGCGGGCTTCCGGACGGGCTGCGGATGGCCGACGCCTACGCCGCCGCGGACGCGGTGGTGCTGCCCTCGACGTGGGAAGGCTTCGGCCTGCCGCTGATCGAGTCGGCGCTCGCGGGGCGGCCGCTGGCGGTGAGTGACTATCCCGTGGCACAGGAGGTGGCCCGGCTGGGCTTCACCTGGTTTCCCGTCGACGACCCGGCCCCGCTCGCCGCCTGGTTCGCCGACCCCGACCCGGCGCTGCTGGCCCGCAACCGGGCCCTAGCCCAGCAGCACTTCGGTCCAGAGGCCCTGACCGGCCGGCTAGCCGACACGCTGGCCCGTGCTGGGTTGAAGTGCCCGCCCGCTCGCTAGGGTCGGAAGATGTCGATGCTGGACGATCTACTGATCCGGGTGCTGCGCGGCCCGGTGCAGCGCCTGCTGGCCGAGGAACGAAACCGGTACACCCACGGTGAGAGCGAGGATCCGCTCTACCGCTACCGGCTGCACGGCGCCCGTGAACGGCTACATATCGATCCCAGCGCGATTGTGAACAATGCGCTGTTCAACGTCTCCGGTGGGGAGGTCTCCATCGGCGAGTACGCCTTCTTCGGCCACGAGGTCGCGGTGCTCACCGGCACCCACGACATCACCAAGTTCGGCCGGGAACGCCAGACCACCTTCCCCCGATCGGGGCGGGACGTGGTGATCGAGGAAGGCGTCTGGGTGGCCAGCCACGCGATGGTGCTCGGGCCGGTGCGAATCGGCAAACACGCGGTGGTCGCCGCCGGTTCCCTGGTCCTCGACGACGTCGCGCCCTACACCGTCGTCGCCGGGCGGCCCGCGAAAGTGATCAAGAAAATCGCCGAGCCCGAGCAGCGGTGAAGATCGAGATCGGTGCAGGTGAGAAGCCGCACCCCGACTACGACGTACACGTCGACGTCCTCCCGCTGCCCGACATCGAGGTGATCAGCTGGATCGACCCGCTGCCCTTCGCCACCGCCTCGGTCGACGGGTTGCGGGCTAATCACGTGCTGGAGCACCAGAGCTACGAACTGGTCGAACCGACCCTGCGGGAGTGGGCTCGGGTGATGCGGCCCGGTGCTGCGCTGGACATCGGAGTGCCGGACGCCCGGTTCGTCGCCGAGCAGTGGGTACAAGGCGAGATCGGCACCGCCGAGGCGAACTACTGGATTCTCGGCGGCCACTCCGACCGGGCCGCCCACCAGGGTGCCGACGCGCGCGGTGTCCCACGATGGATCTGGAACGCCCACCACACCATGTTCGACGCCGAATCGCTGGGCGCGCTGGTCGCCCGGTGCGGCTTCACCGACCTGGAGATCTTCACCTACGACATCCGCAACCTGCGCTGCTACGCGGTGCGCGGTCCGTAAACGCCGCCCGGCCGGACGCCAAGTGGAACCTTTTGCAGGCCACGGGGTGTCGTTGCTCGGTCCAGCCGACACGCGTCAGCGGGTAACTACTGGCACCTGTGACCGAGCTCTTGGGGTGGCCTGCTCGCGTTCGAATGCGATCAGCAGCGTGTGGAATAGGGCAGCTAGGGTGGCCTGTGCTGGGCGCCCACGGGGCCGCGATCGGACTGATGCCTGAAGGCGACATCGTGCCGAGGTTGCAGGACTTCGCCACGGTCGGGTACCTGTACCGGTCGATCGAGGCCGGTCTGCATCACCTGGCCGACAAGCTCGGCGAGCGGCGGTTGTTCGTCGGCCCGCCCCGCGCCCAGGCCACCGCAATCCACTTCTCCTGGCCAGAATTGGTCGCGGTGACCGACCTGGCCTCGGCGTGCCGGGCCATCGAGGAGATCTTGGAGCAGGGCGAGGGACCGCGCGGGGAACGGCGCGCCGCGCACTTCGGGCAGTTCGTGCAGATCTTGGGCTCCCGGCTGGCGGTGGAGAATTCCCAAACCCGGTCGCAGCCGCCGGCCGCCATGCCGATGCCGCATGGGGATCCGGCGGCGGGGACCGGGGCGCGCTACTTGGGGTTGCGGAAGCGTCGAATCATCCGGCGGACCTGTCATCAAGACCTCCTTGATCAGCTCGGCTGCCGAGCCCGCACGGCCGGACGGGTGACTGCATGGGTCTGCACCGCCAAGCTGAAGCCACCTGAAAAACAGCGGCGGTAGCGGCGAACTCTCCAGCGTCGACACCGGGCCTGCTGGGCTGGCTATTGCAGCGGTCGGGTCGCCGTAAATCGCAGTGAGCGGCTGCCGAGCTCAACCCGGGCGTCGGTGAGTCCGGCGAGGCGGAGTCGATCGGGCAGGCGGGCCGGATCGACGACGACCATCGTGTCGCCGATGTGCACGAGCCGGAACCGCAGACTGAGCCGGCTGTCGGAGCCGGCGAACACCCCGCCCGGCCGCAACACCCGGGCAGCCTCGGCGAACAGCCGATCTTGCTGCTGCGCCGACGGTACGTGGTGCAGCATCGTGAAGCACACCACCGCGTCGAACGACGCGTCGGCGAACGGCAGCGCGGCCCCGTCACCATGCCGGACCTCGACCCGGCCGGCGAACTCGGCCCGCAGAGCGGCGGCCAGCGCTGGGTCGACCTCGATCGCGGTGAGCCGTTCGGTTCGCTGCGCCAACCAGCGCGTCGTCACGCCGTAACCCGGTCCGATCTCCAGCACCTCGCCGTCGAGTGGCACGCCCCGAAGTGCCCAGGGCAGCAGTTGCGCGTCCACCAGTTTGGTCCAGTAATCCGAGCGGCAGAGCCGGCGATGGATAGCGTTCATCGGCATACCCGCACGGTAGGTGGGGTATCCGCATGACCGGAACCACGTACTCTGCCATTTCATGTCGCGTTTCGGTCATCCGGAGGGACTGCTGGGACCGCCGCTAGGCGCAGTCCTGGTGGGACGATTCGCGCTCGCTCACGGACACCGGTACGACACCCACGCGCATCCGAGAAGGCAAGTGCCCAGCACGAAGACCACCGAGATCGCGTCGGCCCGGAGAAAGCTCAGCGCGACCGGTCCCTTGGACGCGGCGGGCACCAGGGCCAGCGCGAGCCCGAGGCACGCCACGCCAACCGTCACCGAGGCGGCGGGCGCGATGCGGCGTCCTGGCAGCAGCGAGAGGAGCGCCCCGAGCAGCGGCAGCACGGTCAGGGCAACGAGTACGGCTTTCATGTCCTCACCCACGCAGCTCAGTGAGTGTTGCGGTGGACAGCGACTCCGGCTGCTCGTGATGCACCCGGATCAGCACGGCGAACACCACGACGGCGACCAGCAGATCGAACAGGAACGCGACCTCGAGGAGCAGCGGTAGCCCGGCGGCGACCACCATGCTGGCCAGCGACACCCCGTTCTCCAGCGCGAAGAACCCGATCGCCTGGGAGGCGACGTCCCTTCGGACGATCATCAGCACGCACGACACCAGAATGATGGCCACCGCCACCGCCACCGCCAGCGCGGCGGCCGGCAGTACCGGGCTGCCCAGCTGAACCGGGCGCTGGCGAAGAATCCGAAGGCGGCGACCGCCACCGCGAGCAAGACCATGCTGGCCACCCCAAGAGAGCGACTGCCCGCGATCTCCTGGTTGGTCCGGCGCAGCAGCCGCAGCATGACCAGCGGGACCGCCACCACCTTGAGCAGCACCGAGAACGTCGCCAGCCCGTAGAGCTCGGGCACGTCCCGGGCGAAGGCCACCACCACGGCGAGCACAGAGATCACCACCGACTGCGCCGCATAGAGCCGGATCTGAGCCCGCAACAGGGTCGCCTGCAGCATGCCGAACTCGATGACCAGCATCAGCACCGCCAACGCCGTGGTCAGCCCAGCGTAACTGGACGGCGGCGCGGCGACAGCCGCGATCAGCGGAGGTCATCGCGACCACCGGCGCGGCCAAAAACACCCAGCTCACCCCGAACGGGGCCAGCGCTTCCTTACCGAACAGTTTTGCGATGTCGTAGTAGGGCTGCAGCACCCGCGGTCCACGTCGACCCTGCAACCGGGCCTCCACCCGGGCGATCACGCCGTTGATCCCCGGCGCCGCCACCAGCACTGTCAAAACCTGCAGAGCCTGAACCACAGGGATCGGCAGCATCATCGCCGGCACCGCCGATCGGCAGGCCGGCTCAAGCTATTCCCTTCGACCACCCGAACCTCCTCTACCGTCGGCCAACGCAGTGCGCTGGGTGATGCGGTAGAGACCATTAGCGGCCCGGGTGGTCCGCAGTTTCGGCGAGTCCCATCGCCGTAGATTCCGTGTGACCGGAGATCGTGAGCCCACGCAAGTGGACGCTCCGGGGGTGTTTGCGGTTGGCGCACCCAGGCCGGCGCTGGCGGCAGGCGAACGCCGACTCGCCGGGTGAGGGCGATCACAGATGACCCGATACTTGTGCCGCATCCGCCCGCTGGCGGTTACGGTGACCGGCGAGCTGGACGGCTCGCGGCGGTGGGGCCCGCCGTCCATCCGGAAACTGCGGCCAGGCCGCCAACGGTCCCAACCCGATCCTAGTAGGAGTACGCCCGTGGCCGAGATCCCCACCCACCTCCCCGGCGATACTCAGGCCGACGTCGACCCCGACCTCGAACCCGCCGCGCCGAGCGACCATGCCCCAGCAGTAGTCGGGGGGCCGTTCGCCACCGCCCGCCGGTCTCCGGTTGGCGTTGCGTGGCCGGTGCTGGCCATCATCTCCGCCGGCGGTGTGGCCGGCGCTCTGGCCCGCTACGGCCTCACCGCAGCGTTCCCGCACACCACGGAGGAGTTCGCGTGGGCCACGTTCGGCATCAACGCCTCCGGCTGCCTGCTCATCGGCGTGCTCATGGTGCTGGTCACCGACGTGTGGCCCACCCGGCGGCTGCTGCGCCCATTCCTGGGCACCGGGGTACTCGGCGGCTACACCACTTTCTCCACCCACATCGTCGACATCCAACAGCTGCTCGCCGCCGGCGCGGCCCGCACCGCCCTGGCATATCTTGCCGGCACCCTGCTGACGGCGCTAGCCGCCGTGTACACCGGGACCACCCTCGCCCGATGGGCCGTGGCCCGCATCCACCATCACGGGAAGATCCGATGAGGCTTGCAGGCGCAGCACTGCGGCTGACCATCTTCGTCGGCGACTGCGACCAGTGGCACCACAAACCGCTGTTCACCGAGATCGTGCACCGAGCCCACCGGGCCGGCCTGGCCGGGGCCAGCGTCA
>QHBY01000305.1 GCA_003244245.1 Pseudonocardiales bacterium | reverse complement strand
AGTGCCCTTAGCACATGCCTGGCTATTTACCCGACGGTGTCGACAAACCGGCTCGGTGCTGGCGCACGACGGTGACACCTATCACTACGCTGAGCCCGACCACTAATACTGCCAGCACGACGGTCGCGACAATGTTAGGAGCCCGGAACAGCGACGTGACGAACATGACTGCCAGGGCCACTACCGACAACACACCCGCCCCGAGTTTCACGCGATACAATCTGCTGTCGTCCTGGAGACCTGGCGCCCACTGTTCGGCGCGTCCGGATGCTCGATCGAGGTGCTGGCGGGGCATCGAGGTTCCTCCTGCCGTGTGTGTCGGGGTGTGGTCGTGCCGTCCGCGACTGGGGGCTTCAGCGGTCACTGCGCTACCTCGGCGCTGCTCGCGAGCGCCGAGAACGCCAAGCCCCGCAAACGTGGCAGCCAACAGTGCGTTGATCACAGCGGCGCGCCGGTGCCGCGGACGCGCCGCGGAAAGGCTATCTCCGGTTGACGAAGGGTTCGAGTGCGTTGACGTACTGCTGACGTGATGGCGTCGCATACACCAGGGGCTCTTGCCGGTAGACCGATGCCGATAGCGGACAGGTGTCGCGGGCCTCGATGTGGGCTTGGCCGACCTTGGCACCGGTGCGCGCCTCGTAGACCGTGACGGTGTAGTCCGCCATCCGCAGCGACGCTGACCGCCCGGAGGGGTAGGGGCACAACAGGCCCGTATCCGCGCCGCCGCCGTCACTCTCGGTGCATGCCACCAGCTGGACGGTTGCCGGGCCCGGCGGGTTCCAGGCCGGCCCCAGCCCGGCCAATCTCGGGTTCTCCAACATGTTCTGGACGGATCCTTGTGGCCTGACCACGAGGATCGGATGTGGGGGTGCTCCGGTGTACGCAGCCGCGGTGGTGGTGGAATGGCGGCCACTGCACAGGCCCACCAGATCGGACACCTTGGTGACCTGCTCGTCGATCTCCTTCTCCTTGCCACCGCAACCGACCAGCCCGGCGAGCAGCAGTGACGCGGAGCAGATGAGATGCCCGGATCGAATCCGCATCGCTGACCTCTCCCCGACCGTTCGCTGGGAGTCCGGGGCTTCGCCGTGGTCCCGGATTTAACCCAATGGTCATATTTCACTCAATACGGAACAAGGTCAACACCCCGACATGGCCGCGCGGCTGAGGCAGATCGGCCTGCGGCGCGACGCTCCCAGCCCACGCTGCGTCCGGCGGTGGTGTCCGGTCGCGGTTGCGGTCGGCGGATCCGGTTGCCGGCCGATGGGTGGCGTCGCGGTTATGACTGGTTGCGCGGCTCGGCGCCAGGGCTGGTGCCCCTGGCGTTACTGGTGGGCGCCGGTGCTGGCGTTGGTGCGGTCGGGTTCCGCTATCTCATCCTCTGGTTCACCGAGGCGTTTACCGGGCGCGCGGATTTCAGTGACGCCGGCCGGGTCGCCAGCCCTCACTTCCCCGTTTGGGTGTGTTCTTAGTCATCGTGGTTCCGGTGAGCGGTGGGCTGGTATACGGGCCGATTGTGGACCGGTTCGCGAAGGAGGCCCGCGGGCATGGCGTGCCGGAGGTGATGCTGGCCATCGCCGAACGGGGTGGTCGGATCGCTCCCCAGGTGGCGATCGTGAAATCGCTGGCCTCAGTATTGTGCATCGGTTCAGGTGAAGTTCGGAAGGAAACGAGGAGCCGACATGTCGTGGATCACCGGTAACTGGCCGGAGGTCGGGATTGTGGCCGTTAAGGCGGCCCTCATCTACGCGACCGCAGTGGTCGGCTTACGGCTCGGTGAACGGCGTACGCTGGCTCAGTGGACGATCATCGACTTCGCTACCGCCGTCGCGATCGGAGCGATCGTCGGTCGCACCGCGACCGCTAGCAACCAGTCCTTCATCACCGGCGCAGTAGCTCTTCTCACGCTCATCGCGGTGCACCGGCTCGCCAGCCTGCTGCGGTTCAACGCCGTGTTCAGCAAGTTGCTCGATCACCGGGTCCGGGTCCTCGTTGCGCACGGCCAGCTCCGGCGCGGCCAGTTGCGTCGCTGCGGCCTGGCCGACAACGACCTGTTCGCTCATCTGCGGCAGTCCGGTATCCGGCACCTGGATGACATCCGGTATGTGCTCTATGAAGCCAATGGCGACCTCACGATCGTGCGCGAGGACGGTGATCCCGATGCCGAGCTCGTTCAAACCGCCCTCCGGGG
>QHBY01000304.1 GCA_003244245.1 Pseudonocardiales bacterium | reverse complement strand
TCCTCGGAGTGCGCCGACCTGCCACTACGCTCCGCTACGGGCCTCAACGGACCTCACCGTCTCCTGCCCGCAGCGGGCCCGCGTGATGCGGGATGGCTGCGATCACTGCGACCGGCACGAGCAACACCGACTCCTCCACCACACTCGACGTTCGGCCCTTCCCAGCCACTACCCGATCCCCGGCCGGTACTACGACCTCTGCTGACTTCTGCCCGGCCAACCCCCACCTTGCGATGCGAGCCGTCGGCGCGGCGCAACAACAGCACAACCGACACCCAGGCAGACCTCCCCGGATAAGAACGATCAATTTCCCCCTACGCCCGCCGCGTCTACGTGACGACCCTGTTGATGGTGACGGGCTTCACCTTCTTGAGCAGGCTCACCCAGATCGCCCCGCCTTCTACGCGGTTCGTGTTCCTCGGTGCAGAGGTACGCCTCGGGCTTCCTTCCCACCCCGCCTCACGACGACGCAGTTGCCTCCGGCTCGGAGTTAGCACCACCTCTTCCTCCAGGGGACTTCCACCCCCAATCGATCGCCCATGCCGGGCGTACTCAAGGCGCCGCCTGCGGCGGCGCGAACGTGGCCGGGTTACACAGTCCCTCACCTGCCCGCTCGGGCCGGCCCGCTTGCTGCGCGCGGCCTGGCGGCCGTGCTCGCGCAGGCCGGCCCGGCGGGCGGTGGTAGTCGCCAAGGTGCCCGGCCGTCGGCGGCTCATGGGCCGCGCTCCCTTACGGGTCCCGGAGCAAAGGCCGTTGGCACACCTTCCCATCGGCCATTGATCGTCCACGCCACGCCGGATCGGTCAGCCGCGTATGCCGGCGTGTATCAGGCCGCGGGCCCCTGAGAGACCGGCCGTGCCCGCTTGCCAGGCAAACCGGCTTAAGCAGGTCCGTGGGCGGTCGATGGTGCGCTGGGCCTTCGGCGACGGTAAAGCAAGGAGACATTCTACTGCTGGCTGGGTCGAGGTCACGGTTGGCGTGGGTGGCGGCGACCACCGGCGGCAGCAGCTGTCGCCGGGTTGGGGGACACCAACCCAGTCAGAGACGTCTAGCTAGGTGGTGCCCGTCGATGCTCGCGCGCTGTAGGAGTGGGCGCCGGCCCCGGCGAGCTTGCCTCCGTCGACGATGAGGTACTCGTCGCGGATGGCGCGGCCATGTAGGTAGCTTTCCACGATCTCTCGGGTGCCGGCCGCGTAGCGTGCCTGTGCCGAGAGCGAGGAGCCGGAGATGTGTGGGGTCATGCCGTGGTGCGGGGCGGTGCGCCAGGGGTGGTCCGGGGGTGCTGGCTGGGGGTACCAGACGTCACCGGCGTAGCCGGCCAGTTGGCCGGTCTGAAGTGCGCGCACGATGGCGTCGCGGTCACAGATCTTCCCGCGGGCGGTATTGATGAGATACGCGCCGCGCTTCATGCTGGCCAGGAGGGTGTCGTCGAAGAGGCCCTCGGTCTCTGGGTGCAGCGGGGCGTTGATGGTCACGACATCGCAAGCCGGCACCAGGTCCTGGGTGGTGGGGTGAAACGTTAGGTTGAGTTCGCGCTCCACTTCGGCCGGCAAACGGTGCCGGTCGGTGTAGTGCAGCCGCACGTCGAACGGTGCGAGGCGTCGCAGTACGGCGAGCCCGATCCGGCCGGCCGCGACGCTGCCAACGTGCATACCCTCCAGGTCATAAGAGCGGGCCACGCAGTCGGCGATGTCCCACCCTCGGTCGCGCACGGTCTGGTAGGAGGGCAGGTAGTTCCGTACCAGCGAGAGGATCATCATCACCACGTGCTCGGCGACGCTGATGCTGTTGCTGTAGGTCACTTCCGCGACGGTGATGCCGTGGGCGGCGGCGGCGTCCAGGTCGACATGGTCGGACCCGATTCCGGCGGTGATCGCGAGCTTTAGGTGGGGTGCCGCCGCGATACGTTCGGCGGTCAGGTAGGCCGGCCAGAATGGTTGTGAGATGACGATCTCGGTGTCGGGGAGGTGGCGGTCGAATTCTGACCCTGCGCCGTCTTTGTCCGAAGTCACCACCAGTTCATGACCGTGGTCTTCGAGGAAGGACCGCAGACCCAGGGCTCCGGACACACTGCCGAGCAGCTCACCGGGGGTGAAGTCGATGGCTTGTGGCGTGGGCAAGGTTTGCCCGCTCGGGTAGCGCTCAATGCGAGGGATGTCCTCGCGTGCATACGGGGGAGGGTAGCCATCGACCGGGTCGTCATAAAGAACGCACAGCACCTTCGCCATGAAGGATCACCCTTTCTGCCTCAGTGCTTCCACGCTTTCACTCAGTCCCGCCGCGTGGCGTTGCGGCTCGGTCACAAATCCGGTCACCGGCCCGCCTTCGACCGTCGATAGGCCAGCGGTGGCTTCGCTTAGGATCGTCCCGGCGGCAAGGGTTGGTGGTCAGTTGAGCGAGGGCTGAGCGGCGGCCGCGCGGGGTGGCGCGGATCTCGTCCCAGTCGAACGCCGGGTGCTCAAGCAAGACGTCCAGGTCAGCGGTTCGATACAGCGGCACGGTCTTGTCGGCTATGGCCGGGAGGGTAATGCGCCGATGTTGGTTGGATGGGATCCGGGCTGTGGCCTCCAGCCAGCCCAGGCGGATCAGGTGGTTGAGGTCAGATCGGCGGATCCCGAGCCGCTCAGCGGCTTGATCGGCGGTGGCCAGTTGCCCGTCTACGGTCGCCCGTTCGATCGCCTGTCGGTCGGCGTAACGTCGCAGCGCCTGACCGCTGCGGCGAGTACGGCCCCTGTAGCTCACGACACGTAACCTTCCACTGCGCCGTCTCCGCAGGCAAGGGCACGCCCCTCGCACCCGCTCCGGTCGCCGCTGGAAGCCGACCCACGTCCCTGGGCGACTGGTCCGAATACGTGACCTACAAGGAGAAGGGAGCGCCGGTGAGTTGGCAACATGGCTTGCTGGGGTTCGCCGCTGGCTTGCTGATCTCTGTGGTGACCGCGCCGGTGGGCATCTCCGGTGCAGTGTTTCTGCGGCCGGTGCAACTTGACGTTGTGCACGTCCCCAACCCGCAGGTCACTCCGACCAACTTGCTGTTCAACATCATCGCGGGACCGGGGGCGCTGGCGGGTATCACCGCCACCATCGACTCACCAGCTCGCTTGCATGGCAGTTGATTGCCGGCACTGTGCCCGGGGTGATCATCGGCGCCATCATCCGGATCATCGGCGCCATCATCCGTGTCTACTTCGCCGCGGGCCCCACCCTGTTCCGGGTTCTCGCCGCCGCGGTGCTCCTGCCGCTTGTTTGTCGGCGCGATATCACTTGTCGCCGCCAGGCGAGATCTGTTTAGGTACGCGCGTCAGTTCGGGAACCTCGTCCTCGACCGCGTTTGCAGTTGCGAAAATCACCGGTAATCGGCGCTATCCACGAACAACGACGACAGCGGTCCGAGAATCCTTGGGCTCTGGGTTCGACCCCCACGCTGCCCACCATTTCCGGTCCGCCCTTGCCCGGATCATGCCAGTCTGAGGGCGGCCCCGGTACAAACCGGGTACAAGCCGCACCACCCGACGCTACCCGATGTCGACCAACGTCACCCGACGTTCGTGCAGGCCACCGGCCGTCCCGACCGCCAAGTCCCTGGTCAGCATTCTCCCAGCCGCGCTACATCAGCAAACGCCGCACCGGTCCAGACAAGACATGCCCTCGCCGGGCGGGCAGGACTCCGGGATGGCCAGCCACCAGCACCGGCGCGGCGGGCTGGGCCGGGTGTAGACAGGGTGTGGCATCCCATCGACCTCCCCAAAGGGCTACCACACGGCGACCCGGGGGCAGAGCTACCCGAGGCCCTCTCCGGTCGCGTCGAGGGCTGCCCCCGGGTCGCCGCGCGGTCGGGCTCCGCCAGGCCGACGGGATGCCACACCAGCCCCAGCGTGCAAGAACATCCGTGATCATGGTTTGTGCCCCTCGCGTGCCCGTCCACACGGGGACTCACGGGGAACCACCGGCGATGGCAGACAGAATCTCACTGTTCGTACATCTGAACGATTCCCTGCTCACGCCGTGTCACTGTCCGCACCTTTGCACGGCGGGGGTGAGACACGGTGCACCGTGCCACACGCGTGCCACAAGAAGGGGGTCAGCAACGGTCAACTGGGGTCACCCCTGACCACGACCCGGCGCAGGTCAAGGCCTGGACCAGGGCGCCATTGTAGGGTTCCCAAGCTCACGATGCACGCTCCGGGTCCTCATCGGGCCGTTGGACATGGTATCGTTGAAAAACTACTGAGATGTATTTCCGCAGTTTAAAGCTACTTTGAGTTGTCGTTGCCAACGCCAGGGCGGGCGCGGTTTCTTTAGTAGGGATCCGACCGGAAGGATCAATAGCTGTCCGTTGTGGGATTCGTCGCCATCCTCTGTTCCACTGCTGGATTCCTTTTGTTCATTTCCGAAAGGCAGCCTCACTCCCGTGAAGACGACAAATAAGAAGTGCCTGACAGCAGCAGTGAGGGTCTGCCTCCACCTGCACGGCCAGACCCCGGCAAGCCACGATTTGCGGCGTGCTGGCACGAGGACACGCTAGCCTCGGTCATTCACCGA
>QHBY01000303.1 GCA_003244245.1 Pseudonocardiales bacterium | reverse complement strand
AGGGCGGTCCCTACCGCGATCCCCGGCGGCGACGGTGGCAACGGTGGCCAGGGCGGGAATTCCCTCTTTGGCGACCGCGGTAACGGCGGCGATGGAGGCGCCGGCGGCAATGGCGGTGACAGTTGGACCGGCGGCATTGGCTGTAACACGTTCATCTGTAACCATCCAGCCGGTGTAAGCAGATGTTCGCCGGTGGTGACATGGTGTGGTGCACCAAGGGGCTGGGATCTGGCCAGGTGGCTGGGCTGCCCCGCGTTATCCGGACAACTGCTTAATGAGCTGTTTCATCATGCTACGAACTGTCAGTCCAAATGCTCAGGGTAATCTTCATCTTGGGATCCGAGCTCTGAGTAGAGACGTTGGGTAGCAGAATAACGGCCGAGCACGATATCGGAGGATCACCAGGCGTCCCGTCGGCGCCGGCGGCATAGCAGACCGCCGGCGACTCGGGGGCCAGCGTCCGATCGCTGGTGCCTCCGGCGAGGCTCGGATGTCGTAGCTGGTAACCGGTCAGGGGCTTGCTGGGTGGAGCGCGACGAGCGACTCGAACCCCGATAGCTCGATGAGCCGGCGAGTGGGCGAGTCGAGCGGCACGATGAGTTCCAACACGATCCGCAGCGCCTGCAGCCGAGATGCCAGTGCAAACAGGATCCTTACTCCGGCGCTGTCCAGGTAGGTGAGATCGGTCAGGTCGACCGACACCTTTGCCGGCTGACTGGACATCGCCTCCCGTATCTCGTCCTCGACGGCTGCGGCGTTTGCTAGATCGATCTCGCCGCTGAGAGCGATGCGCATCGACCCGTCCTCGGCGCTGGCCGCAACCCTCGCGTTGGTCATCGAGCTGCCTCCTCGGCCAGGCGGCGACGTATGACGACGTTGGTTCCGGTAGGGCCATGATCGATACGCAGATCGTCGCTGCAGCTTCGCATGAACTGCGTCCCGCGCCCTCGGTTGTGACGTCCTCGGTCCTCACCATGAGGCGGACGCCAACGGCCCGTGTCCTGGACGGTGGCAAGCACATCCGGCAACTGGAGTTCCAGATGCACCGTCACGGTGCCACCACCAGGTCCATAGGCGTGCTCAACGGCATTGGTGCACGCTTCGCCGACAGCGACGAGCAGATCAGCGACCGGACGCGACGCGGCACCGACCGCCGACAGCCAGCGGCGCACCGCAACGCGGATATCCCTCAGCGACCAGGGCAGCGCCGGCATGACCAGGTCTAATGGACCGATCTCACCGCTGTCCTGGCGGCGCACCGCCAGCATGGCCACATCATCGCCAGGAGGATCACCGCCCACCAGTTGGGCCATGACCTCCGCACAGACGGAGTCCACCGGACCAGCCACGACCGTCGCACGCAGACGGTCGAGGCCTACATCAAGGGAAGTTTCTCGGCGCTCAATCAAGCCATCAGTGTAGAAGCAGAGCAGCGCGCCCGGCGGCAGGTTGATGGTCGTCGCCCGGCGGCGCAGCCCACCGGGCACACCCACCGGATGGTCGCTGGGCACGTCGAGCAGGATCGCAGGTTGACCGGGGAGGGCAAGCACCGGCGGAGGATGGCCCGCCGAGGACAGGTGCAGCCGCTCAAACGACGGCTCGAACATCGCCAACAGCACCGTGGCCATCGTGTCGGGCTCGAAGTGCTGCATCTGCTGGTCAAGTCTGCCCAGCACCTCGGTGGGATCACCGCCAAGCAGTGCATAGCCGCGCAACCCGCTGCGCAGCCGACCCATCACGTCAGCGGCAACAAAGCCGCGGCCCACCACATCTCCGATCACGATGCACAACCAGCGGGAGGGAAGGGTGAAGACGTCATACCAGTCGCCGCCGACCCCACCGCTCTGCGCCGGAACGTAGCGGGCCGCCAATTCGAGGCCCGGCACCACCGGCAGCCGCAGCAGGCTGCGCTGAAGCACCGCCGCAGCAGCCCGTTCAACCTCAGCGCGCCGGGATTGGGTAGCGAAAGCGACCCGGTCGCCCACGATCTGGAGCAGGCTGACGTCGTCGTCGCTGAACCTGCGGGAGACGAGTGTCCCGACGTGAAGAACACCGATGACCGTCCCGCCGATCAGCAGCGGAACCCCGAGTAGGGAACAGATCCCCTGCTCCCGAAGGATCGGATAGAGCTCATTCGTGTGATCGACCTGCTCCGTCACCGGGCACTTTTTCGCCGCGACGCGACCGGCGAAACCCTTCCCCATGGGGATACGAATTCCCTGACGGACCACCGCTTCGATCCCCCTCGCAGCGGTCGCTACAAGCTGCTGGCTGGAGAAATCGATCAGAAACACACTGGCTGTGTCGACCTCAAGGAGCTCTCGCACCCGGTCAAGCAGCTCGATCAACAGGTCCTCGACATCGAGGTGGGCAAGCGCCGCGTCGGTTACGGACTCGATCCGGTGCAATCGGTAGTCATCCGTAGCCGGAGTGTTGCTCGGCTCGCCCGGCGTAGACACGAGCAGAGCGTATCCCACATTCGGGCGCAATGGTTCGCCTTTGCGCAGATCAAACGGCTTCCGAACAGATCAAAGGGCTCTTCGCGATCACGCGTCCAGCAAATCGAACCGCCCCGGCGAGTCCGAAGATTCCAGCCCTTGGAAACGATGGGGTCCTTCAACGGGCTGGCCCGCACGATCGCAACGAACTGGCGGTGCTGGCCGTCCGATCAGCCGGACGCGTGGACCCCGTCAGCGACCTAGCCTATGGTCGAAGTGTGAGCAGCAACTTCCCCGCTGACATCCTGGAGCTACGGGTCGCAGAGCATGATCCAGACACTCGCGTGGTCACCGTGGTGGGCGAGCTCGACGCGCTGACCGCACCGAAACTGGGCGCGTTGCTGACCGCACAGCTGACCGCGGCCCAGGTCGTGGTGGTGGATCTTGATGGCGTGCAGTTCCTGGCATCTGCCGGGTTGTTCGTGCTGTTGGAGGCCAACGAACTCGCTACAAGAGAAGACCGCGCGCTGTGGCTGGTGTACAACTCCAAGACTGTCAACCTCGCGCTGGAGGCGGCCGGACTGCGGGAGTACTTCACCTTCGCGGACAACGTGCCGGCCGCCCTGGAGAACTCACCCTGACCCACCGCGGCGCTACTTGATCTGTTCGGCGTGCCCACCCACGTTCACGCGCTGACCTCCGTCCGGCTCCCCTGCACCTGGTCACTCTCGATGTGCCCGTCGCGCATCCGCACGATCCGTTTGGCGAACTGGGCGACCTCCTCCTCGTGAGTGATGATCACGACCGTGCGGCCGGCATCATTGAGCGCAACGAGCAACTTCATGATCTCGATGCTGGAGGTGGTGTCGAGGTTGCCAGTGGGCTCGTCGGCGAGCAGGAGCGCGGGATCGTTGATCAGCGCCCTGGCGATCGCCACCCGCTGTTGCTGACCGCCGGATAGCTCATTGGGCATGTGCTTCTGCCGGTCGCCCAGCCCGACTTGCTCCAGGGCCAGCCGGGCTCGGTTGCGCCGGTCTCGCACCCCAGCGTAGACCAAAGGAAGTTCGACGTTACGGATTGCGCTGGTGCGCGAAACGAGGTTGAACGACTGGAATACGAACCCGATCTTGCGGCTGCGGATCTTGGCCAGCCGCTTGTCGGACAGCCGGCTGACGTCGGTGCCGTCGAGCAGGTAACGCCCGCTGGTCGGGACATCGAGACAACCCAGAATGTTCATGAGCGTGGTCTTGCCCGATCCGGATGGACCCATGATGGCGACCATGCCACCGTCGTCGATGGTCAGATCGAAATTGCGGAGTACCGGCACCTCGATCTTACCCATCTGGTACGCCTTGCTGACATCCTCAAGCTGGATCATTCCACTCCTGTATCCGACTATCGATGGCTACCGGTTTCAGTGGCCGGACGCTCAACTCGCAGAGGTCGGCGGATATGTATCGATCTCGGAAAGTCAGTTCCCTCGCGAGGAGTCACCGCGTTTGCGAGATCTCCAGGTACGAGGCCTCCGGTGATGCACTGCGGGGCGTCAGTTCCTGGATCGGAATGTAATGCGCCGCGGCGGCTGATGCGATCGTGCACGCGTCCATGCCGGTGACCGAGAGACCATGGCCGGGTTCGGCGAGCACTGTCGCACCCATGCTGGTCAGCACCCTGGTCAGTCCGCTGCGGCGGGGCGAGCGCACGAACACGTTGCGCCGGAGCTGCCTGGTCAGTTCGCGTACCTCGTTCATGCCAACAATGTTGCCGCGTGCGGGGCGCGCGCACATCGGAGCGGGGTCCGGGGTTGGGGATCGGACCCTGGTCCGATATGACGCTGATCCGAGAGGACGGCTGCAGTCTCGCGGCTGCCGGGGTGGCCGCCGCAGCCACCGAGCCACCGCCTTTCGCGCGTCCGGGAACCTGCCGCCAGCGACGATCTCCTTGAGTGACGATAGCAACCCCAGCGTAGTCGGAGTTGGTAACCGACAGTTGCGCTGCGTGGCGGCTCCGGTAATCAGCACGTTGGCCAGAAACAAGATCTGGTCAGTGTCGGCGACGAAAATTTCCAACCGATGAACAATTGTAACCGGGGTACTGTTAGTTCGTGGTGGCCAACAGGCGCGCGGTCCGCGTGGGATGCACGAGACAAACCGAGGCCACCAGGGAGGCGTGGCCATCTGGACCAACCCCCTCCGCGCCAGCTGACGAGCTCATCGAACGCCCGTCAGTCGGCGAGCTCTTGGACCGTGCTGCGAAGCGCCGGATCTGTGTGGTGATTGGCGCGGCTGGTTGGGGCAAGACCACGGCGGTGGCGGCCTGGTCGCGTAGCCGCCCGACCGCGTGGTTGCGGTATGAGGCCCACGAGGGGGATGCGAACCGCCTGCTCGCGAGCCTGTCCGGGGCATTACGGGCGCACGTGTCGGTGACGGCAGTACCAGCTACGGCCGTCCCGAACGCAGACTCGGTGGAGTCCTCTGTCGAGGCCATCTGTCTGTGGTTGCAGGGTGCCCTTCGCAAAGATCTTGTTCTTGTCCTCGACGACTTGCATGTCCTGCAGCCGGACAGTGCTGCGGCTCGCGTCGTCGAGGATCTGTGCCAGCGAGCACCTGAGCGGCTGCACCTACTACTGATCTCACGATGTGACCTGCCGTTTTCCCTGCAGCGACTGCGGGGTCGCGGTCATGTTACGGAGATCCATGCGCCGGACCTTGCCTTCGACGTCGCCGATGTCGAGACACTCCTGCGCAAGACCGTGGGAAAGGATCCGCCTGGCCTGTCGAGGCAAGTCTGGGAATGCACTGCTGGTTGGCCTTCGGCCGTGCACTGTGCTGTGGAGATGTTGCGGGCGGTCGAACCGGAGCAGCGCCAAGCCGCGGTGGGACAACTGTCGGACCCCGGACAGCGATTCCACGGTTATCTGACCGAGGAGATTATCGGCGCCGCCCAGGAGTGGGTTCAGCAGTTGCTACGCAGGTTGGCGATCTTCGGCGACGTCAGATTCATGACGGAGATCACGCGAGGGCTCGCTGTTCCGATGATCGCGCTTGCTGAGCTGAGTCGCCAGGGACTGGTGCGGCGCACTGGCGCGGGCGGCGGCTGGGCGCTTGTGCGTCCGTTGCGAGACTTCTTCGAGCATGAGGCGGTGCCGTCTGCAAGCGAGCGGACAGCGCTACACGCGACGGCGGCCAAGGACTACCTCGAGCGGGGGGCGCATGCAGAAGCGCTGCGGCATCTCCTCGCTGCGGGTGATCACGCGGCGTGTGTATCGCTATTAGTTGATCATGGTAGTGCGATGGTGGAGCACGACCAACTCGACGCCGTGTTGCAGGCAGCCAATCTGCCAGCCGAGTATCTCGACGACCCGCGAATCCAACAGATTCTGGGACAGGCGCAGCAGGTACGGGGACAGTGGACACAGGCGCTGCAGCACTTCCAGCGTGCCAGCCGCGACCGAGACGGGTTGGAGCCCGCGTTGGCCTGGCGGGTCGGCCTGATCACTTTCGCCCATGGCGAGTTCGCCGAGGTCCAAGCTCTGACCGGGAGGACACGGTTGGATCGGGAGGAGACGCTCGACGAGATTCGGGTACTGACGTTGTCAGCGAGTGCATATCGGATGACTGGGGACCTGGTAGCTCTGCGGAGGATGGCGAGCCGGGCTCGTGCCGCGGCCCGGCGGTGCGGCCAGCCCCGAGCCTGGGCCGGTGTTCACCATGTCTTAGCGCTGCTCGCCGCCGCCGAGGGAGATTGGCTGCAAGCCGATACGCACTGCACCGATGCCCTGCGCTGCGCCGAGGAGTGCGACGATTTGCTCCAGGTGACGTGGACTCGGGCTTGCCAAGCGTTTCATCATTTCGAAGCGGGTGCGCCTCGGGATGCGTTGGCCGACGCTCAGATCGCGTTGAGCCTCAGCGAGCGATGCGAGAACCCGTTCATTATCGCGCATGCGCTGACCACCCGCGGCCGCGCCCGTGCGCGCCTCGGGATGCTGGAGGAGGCGGCGGCTGACTTCACCGTAGCCATCGACATCTTCCAGCGCATCGGTTCCCGATTCCTGGCGTGGGCCTTGTGCGGCCTCGGTGACCTGCATCGGACCAGAGGTCAGCTGGTACGAGCCCAGGCGGCGTACGAGGAAGCCTTGATCCACGCCGAGCCGTGC
Organism: Pseudonocardiales bacterium; assembly: GCA_003244245.1. Classification (GTDB taxonomy): domain Bacteria; phylum Actinomycetota; class Actinomycetes; order Mycobacteriales; family Pseudonocardiaceae. The sequence goes on along the minus strand of QHBY01000303.1, from coordinate 203 downwards.
CACGACGTGTTCGGTCTCAGCTCGGCGCTGACCGGCCTCGCGCGCATCACAGCGGTCGATGACCCGAAGCGAGCTCTTGCGCGCGCAGACCAGGCGGTGGAGCTGGATGAGGGAGTTCGCAAAGTTCCGGCCTTGCTGACCCGCGGCTGGGTCGAGTTGATGAACGGTGACCGCCAGGGTGCCCTGGCGGATGCCAGCCGGGC
>QHBY01000302.1 GCA_003244245.1 Pseudonocardiales bacterium | reverse complement strand
GGCTTCTTGATGGGAGTGATCATCGTGTTCCCCGGGCGATTCGCTCCAATCCTCATGGACGAGCGGATATCACCACTCCAGTGGATACCCGGCGGGGCGCCAGCAGCTAGATACGAACCGCCCCGTCCTCGTCCAGCGTCCACCCGGGGTTGTGGGCAACCTCCCACACGTAGCCGTCAGGATCGGCGAACGCGCCGGATGCGCCACCCCACTCCGCGTGCGCCGCCGGCCGCACGATCGTCGCGCCCGCGCGCTGTGCCTGCGCGAGCACCGCGCCGACCTCCTCCGGCGAGCGGACGTTGTGGGCGAGCTCGATGCCTGGCGCACCGTGGCCGCCGAGCGCGGTCCACAGGCCGAACGCCATCCCGCCGGCCTGGAAGAAGCAGACCTCGTTGTCCGGCTGCTGCGCGCCGTCCCAACCAAGCCCCTCGTAGAAGGCACGGGCGCGGGGAAGGTCGGTGACGCCGAGAGTCACGAGGCTGATGCGCTGATCCATGGCCAAACCATCCCACGCCGCGGTGTGGGAGTCTTGGACAAACCGGCCACGTCGGACTACACGGTCCCCAGAGCGACCACGCCGCGGCGCAACGCGCGTACCGCAGCGGCTGCTGCGGCCCCGATCGCTGAATTTTCCCCCGCGACACCGCGCACCTGGTCGAGCAAGTCGACTACCTGGCGGCACCACCGGACGAAGTCTCCGGCGGACAGCTCAGCACCGTTGGTCTCCGCAGCGACCAGCACCGCCGACAGTGACTCCCCTCGTGCCCACCGGTACACCGGCCAGGCGAAACCCAGATCCGGTTCGCGGGTGCGTTCCAGCCGGTGCCGCCCCTCATCCGCCTCCAGCTCCGCCCACAGCCGCACGGTGGCCACCAGCGCGTCGCTCACCGGACCAGCGGGGACCCGAGGAGTGGCAGCCTCCCGGCGGGCCTCGTAGACGAGCACTGAGACCACCGCAGCCAGCTCGGCCGCATCCAGACCATCCCAGATCCGGTGCCGCAGGCACTCCGCGGTGAGCAGGTCAGTCTCCGACCACAACCGGGCCAGCCGGCGACCGTGCTCGGTGAGCTGCTCGCCGTCGAGGTAACCGCGCTCGGTCAGCAGGGCGCGGATCCGGTCGAACGTGCGGGCCAGTGAGTGCGTGGTGGCGGCCACCTGCTGGCGCAGCGTGTCGGTCTCGCGGTCCAGCCGGTCGTAGCGCTCGGCCCACCGGGCATGCGCCTCCCGGTCGTCGCAACCGTGGCAGGGATGCGCCCGCAGCGCCCGGCGCAGCGCGGCCAGCTCTACGTCGTCAGCCGCGTCGCTGCGCCGCCGAGCCCGGGACGGTACCGCGATGCCGGTCTCGCGAAGCGCCGAGGCCAGGTCGCGGCGCACCCGGGGAACCCGGTGCTCGACCCGCTTGGGTAGCCGCATCCTGCCCAGCACCTGGACCGGGGTCGGGAAGTCAGCCATCGAGAGCCGGCCCGCCCAGCGGTCCTCGGTGAGCAGCAGCGGGCGGGGATCCTCGACTGGACCGTCACCAGGATCGATCACCACGGCCAGACCCGCCCGGCGCCCGCTGGGCACCGCGATGACGTCGCCCCGCTTGAGCTGGGCGAGCGATGCCGCCACCTCGGCGCGGCGCTCCGCACCGCCGAAACGGGCCAGGGCCCGCTCCCGCTCGGAGATCTGCCGGCGCAACCGGGCGTATTCGGCGAAATCACCCAGGTGACAGACCATCGTCTCGGCGTAGCCCGCCAGGCCCTCGGCGTTGCGGTCGATCCGGCGGGCCAACCCCACCACCGACCGGTCGGCCTGGAACTGCGCGAAGGACCGCTCGAGCAGCGCCCGCCCGGCGACCACCCCGACCCGGTCGACGAGGTTGACGGCCATGTTGTAGCCGGGCCGAAACGAGCTGCGCAGCGGGTAGGTGCGAGTCGAAGCCAGCCCCGCGACCTGCGCCGGGTCCACGCCAGGTTGCCACAGCACCACCGCGTGGCCCTCGATGTCGATGCCGCGGCGCCCGGCCCGTCCGGTGAGCTGCGTGTACTCGCCGGGGGTGAGATCGACGTGGGCTTCACCGTTGTACTTGACCAACCGCTCCAGCACCACCGTCCGGGCCGGCATGTTGATCCCCAACGCGAGGGTTTCGGTGGCGAATACCGCCCTGACCAACCCGCGGACGAACAACTGCTCCACGGTCTCTTTGAACGCAGGCAACATCCCAGCGTGGTGCGCCGCGACGCCCCGCTCCAGCGCGTCGCGCCACTCCCAGAAGCCCAGCACCCCGAGGTCGCCCTCAGGCAGTTCAGCCGCCCGAGTGTCCACCACCGCGCGGATCTGCGCGGACTCCTCGGGGGTGGTCAGTCGCAATCCGCTGCGGACGCACTGGTTCACCGCACCCTCGCAGCCGGCCCGGCTGAAAATGAACGTGATCGCCGGCAGCAGCCCGTCACGGTCCAACCGCGCGACGACATCCACCCGGGCCGGTGGCCGGAATCGAGGTCCACCATGGCGCGGCCGATCCCACCCGCTGTGGCGCTCCACCTCCTGCACGCGCCGCACCAGGTGCGGGTCGACGGTGAGCCGGTCGTCGGTGGTGTTGTCTGCGAACAGGTCGAACATCCGCGATCCGACCATCATGTGCTGCCACAGCGGTACCGGACGGTGCTCGTCGACCACCACCGCGGTGTCGCCCCGCACGTCGACCAGCCACTCGCCGAACTCCTCGGCATTGCTCACAGTGGCGGACAGGCCGACGAGCCGCACGCTGTCCGGCAGGTTGAGGATCACCTCTTCCCACACCGCGCCACGGAACCGGTCGGCGAGGTAATGGATCTCGTCCATCACGACGTAGGCCAACCCGTCCAGCGTGGACGATCTGGCGTAGATCATGTTGCGCAGCACCTCGGTGGTCATCACGACCACCGAGGCGCCGCCGTTGATCGAGGTGTCCCCGGTGAGCAGGCCGACGGTGCCGGCGCCGTGCCGGGCCGCCAGATCGGCGTACTTCTGGTTGGACAGCGCCTTGATCGGCGTCGTGTAGAAGCATTTGCCCCCTTGAGCCAGGGCCAGGTGCACCGCGAACTCGCCGACCACGGTCTTGCCTGCGCCGGTGGGCGCGCACACCAGCACCCCGTGCCCTCCCTCCAGCGCTTCGCACGCCTGCCGCTGGAAGGGGTCGAGCTGGAAGGGCAGCGCGCCGGCGAACTCGTCCAGGCGCGGGAAGATAACCCGCCGGCGGGCCGCTGCGTACGCCTCGGCAGGAGAGTTGGCCACCGTCCCAGGCTGTCACACCCCCCGGTTGGGTGCCCTTCAAGTACCGCCAACCCGGCCGTGGTGTGCTCTCAACCGCTACCAACGTCGCGGCAGTGCTCAAGCGATGACGGTGAGCGCCCCGGGTTCGCAGTGCACCGTCACCGGCAGGGTGCCCTGCGGTTCCCCGTCGGCGTAGACCGGCCAGCCCCGGTCGCCGTCGATACGCACGGTTTCGCCGCGCAGGACGGTCACCTCTGGCTCGTGCACGTGGCCGCCGGTGCGCAGCGTCGGGAACACCCGCAGCAGCCGGAACCGGCTCACCGCGGCGATGATGATCACGTCGAGCAGCCCGTCGGCCAGCGTGGCGTCCGGGCAGATCCGCAACCCACCCCCGTAGCAGGATCCGTTGCCGACCGCGACCAGGATCGCCTCCAGCTCCACCTCGGCTTTCCCGGCCTGCACCCGCACCGGTCGCGGGCTCAACGCGGCGAGCTCGGCCAGCACTGCCAGGTCATACCGGCGTGGCCCGGCGGGGCAGCGCATCGCGTTGGCCCGCTTGTTCACCGCCGCGTCGAAGCCGGTGCACAACACCGTCGTGAAGCCTGCCGCGCCCTCGATGCGGCCCAGGTCGATCCGCCGCCGCTGCCCGGTTCGTAGGGCCGCCACGATGTGCTGGGCGGCCTGCACCGGATCGGGCGGGATGCCCAGCGCCGCCGCCAGGTCGTTGCCGCTACCGGTGGGCAGCACCGCCATTGCCGTCGCGGTACCAGCGAGCGCCTGAGCGGCCAAGTGCGCCGTGCCGTCCCCGCCGAGCACCGCAAGCACGTCATCCCCGCGCTCCACTGCCTCCGCGGCGACTTTGCTAGTGGCGGCCGCATCGGCGGTCACCGTGGCGACCAGCTTTGGCACCGCGGCGCGCAACGTACTGGCCACGGTGCCAGCCACCCGCGTCGCCGCACCATGACCGGAATGCGGATTGACGATCAGCGTGGCGCGCACAGCGCCGAATCATACGGTTGGCCGCTGGTCGACCACTGCTCGTCGACGCGATCGAGCCGGCCGAGCGGCCTGGCGCTACGACTGCCTTGATCGACGAAAGTGAGCCGCAGCAGTGCAAATCTGCACGGCCACAACTCACTTCTGACGATCTTCGCGGGCAAGCGCGCAGTATGCGGAGTTGACGGCAAGCATGACGCGTACAGGCGCCGGAGGCGCAGTGGCGGTTCCTATTGAGCAGCCGGCAGTGCGCGGGACCGTGACGCCGAGTGGATTTCGGTCGTTAACTCGACGCCTCGGACGTTGTGGAGGAGTTCCGCGCTACCGTTGGGTTCAGCTTGCAGCTCGGAACTGCTCGTACCGTCGTTGTAAGAGCAACGAGTCCGGCTTCTCGGACCGAGTGCGTGGAATCGACATCAAACGTTGGCCATGCCGCTCTTGCAGCCCATGCTGCAGCATCGGGCCGTCGATCTCGTGGAGTAGGTCCGATCGAATCTCGACGAAGAGGTCTGGTCTGATGCCCAGGATGTTGCAGTCGTATGCTGCGTGATGGATCTTGCAGAGCGACATCCCGTTACGAACTGCCGCGATTCCTGCGTCGTCATGGTCGGGGACGATGTGAGCTGCGTCGAGTAGCTCTCCGTGCCGGAGAGAGCACACTGCGCAGCGCGTGTCATACGCTCGGAGCACCGTCGCACGGAACACCGGCTGGTGGAGCCGTTGCCTGGTCTCACGCAGGATGTACCGACGGAGTCGCTCTTCGACGGGACTACCGGCCGATACCAAGCCCCTCGCCACATCGGGGTCGATGACGAACTGGTGATGATCTGGCTCTTCCCACAGCAGGTAGACCGGATAAACCGGCTCGTATAGACCGGGGCCCACGCCAAAAAACCAGATCAACGGTAGCCGATTTTCCATCGCAGCCCGAAGGGCCCTGTTCTCGACCTGATCTGGGTTTTCGCCGCGCCATTTATAGCGAAGCAACCCGTCCGAGCCCACGGAGTCGTCGTATGGCCGGGTCTGGCCATTCGGTGTAAAGACGGTCCTGATTGACAGTGCCGCGGATAGCTCCCTGGGTTTGCGAATTCCGCGTTGGGCATCCATGAGGCGGAACTGCCTGCCGCCAATCTCGAAGTCGAGCAGGTCCGCGGACGAGATCGACGCGGCGCCATCGTGTGTGCGGACGGTCAGCCACTGCATCGCCTCGCGCCGGAGCTGTGTGTCGAACTCGGTGATCATTGTGGCTGGTAGACATCGGCGCGATGCGCGATGGTGACGACCTCGATGAGGACCTGGTGGTCATCGATGCAGTAGATGAGCCGCCATTCGGCGCGCCGGGCCGAGTAGTTACCGACCCAGGAAGAGACGAGTGGCTTACCCACCCGGCAGGGGTCCTCCGCTACGACAGTACGGATGAACTCGACGCGGGCGGTGGCGATCTTCTCTGGCAGCTTGAGCAAATCCCGTCGAGCACGAGGCGCGTAGACGACGGTGTAATGTGTCACGGCCGGTTCAAAAACTCGACCTCGACGTCGTGTGCGGCGATGCCCTGGCCAGCATCGAGCTCGGCCTCCCCTCCCCCGCGATCGCCGCCACTAGTTCCGGATCGGCGGCCACCGCGACGGTCTCCTCCAGAGATTCAAGGTGCTCAGCAGACACGAGAGCCGCCATGGTATGGCCATCCTGCGCGATGTCCACCCGGCCGTGGCTGCGTTCGAGCTCGGCCAAGTCATCGGCGAGGGGCCGCTGGTCACCGGGGATGACGGTCCTGACCCACAGTATGGCCCCTGGGCCCTACGTCTCGTCGTCGTAGCGGGATGCCGCGTAAATTCGAGGGCATCGGCTCCACCCGATCATCCAGCGGCGAAGGCTCGTCGGGATCGAGGTATCCCAGCTTTGCTCGGCTCGCCGGCCTGCCGGGGGCGCGGTCGTGCTGCCGAGCGACCAGCACTGCAGCGTCGAACCGCACAACCAGCGCGCCGGCCAGGACCAGCGATCACCTGGCGACTGCACCGCCCGATGCCTTCTGCGGTGCTCCAACAGGGCGCGGTCGCTTCGACCTAGCGGGAGGCCCGCGGACGCGCCGAACAGCGGAGGTAGGAAGCGCACCATCAGCGCCGACCAGGTCAGGTGGGTCAATATCGGCGCCTGGACGCCGCCGGTGGCCCGGCGCTGCAGGCCAAACAGCGTGCCCATCACGGTCGAGGCGAGGACCAGCGCCGGGTTGCGCGTCGCGGTGGTGGCCAGCGAATACACGGCGGTGGACAGCGCAACAGGGTGCCTGCCGCCGATGGCGGCGTACAGGGCGCCGCGGAAAAAGACCTCCTCGCCGGCGCCGTTCGCCAGGGTGGTGAGCAGCACGAGTGGGCTCGATCCCTGGTGGGCGTACTGCAGGACTCCTGAGATCGCCGTGTTCAGCACCGGGACGTGCCGGGCGGCGAAGGCGCATAGGTAGAACACGGTGAACGCGCCTACCCCGGTGAGCACCGGGGTGATCACCGGGCGGCGCAGGGTGTGGTGGCGGGGCAGTACCCAACCCAGGTGCAGCGGGCCGGAACTCAGCCCCCCGACGATCCAGGTCGCGGCCACACCGAGGGTCAGGCCGTAGAACTGCGGGGAGCCGGGTTTTGTCGACAGCGAAATTCCCAGCAACCCCGCGCCGACCAGGGAGACCCCGGCAACGACCCGGCGGCGCCGGTGCAGCGCGGTGTCGGATTCGCCGCGATCCCAGGGAACCTGGTCCACCACCGAGGAGGCAAGCGCCGCGACTAGCCGTTCCCGGCGCCGGCGCCATTTTCGCACCGCGCTCGTCACGACGCTCGCTGCGCCTTAGCCCGCTCACCGAGGGCCTGAAGTACGGCGCTGTCGTAGTCCAGGGGCTCGAAAGGGATCAGCCGCCGGATGCTGTGCTCGCGCATCACCACCTCATTGATCATCGAGTCGATCAGCGAGCGACCGGTCTGCACGTCGATGTCGGTGACCAGCGATAACCACAGCGACGACAGCTGCGGCGAGAGCAGCGGCACAGGAATTATCAGCATCGGCCGGCCCTGGATCGCCGCGACCCGGCGCATCATGTCCACATAGGCCAGAATGTCCGGTCCGCCGATGTCGAAGGCGCGCGCGGCCGCTTCGGGAACATCGAGGACACCGACCAGGTAGCGCACCACGTCGGCCACCGCGATGGGCTGGGTTCGCGTCTGAACCCACAGCGGGGCGACCATGATCGGCAGGTGTTCCACCAGTTGACGGGTCATCTCCCAGGAGATGCCGCCGTGGCCGACGATGATCCCGGCCCGCAGCGTGGTGACCGGCACACCACCGGACCCGAGCAGGTGCTCCACCTCGCGGCGGCTGCGCAGGTGGGCGGACAGATCGTCGGCGTCGTCGCCGAGGCCCCCGAGGTAGACGATCCGGCGCAGCCCCGCTTCGGCCGCGGCGCGGGCGAAGGCGCGCGCCGCGGCGGCGTCACGCTGCTTGAAGTCAGCGTTGTCGAGGGAGTGCACGAGGTAGTAGGCGGCATCGCAGCCGGCGAGGGCAGCGCTCAGCGATTCGACGTCATGAACGTCGCCACCAACCGCCTCGCCCGCGCCATGATAGGTCTCGGGACGGCGCGTCATCGCCCGCACCGTGTGGCCCGCTTGCTCCAACGCGGGACACAGCCGTCTGCCGACAAATCCAGAGGAACCAGCCACCAGCACCTTCATGACTGAACCCTCTCCCACCGGAACGGTAAGCGCGACCGGGCCACTTAGGCATCTGCGTGATGCAGCGGGTTCCTATGTCGCGTCGTCGTAGCGGGGTGCGGCGTCATCCGAGGTCACCGGCTCCACCCGATCATCCAGCGGCGAAGGCTCGTCGGGGTCCAGGTTGTCCCAGCCCTGCTCGGCTCGCCGGCGTGCCAGGGCCCGGTCGTGCTGCCGAGCGACCAGCACCGACGCCTCGAACAGCACGACCAGCGCGCCCGCCAGAGCCAGCATCGAGATGGGGTCGTTGCCGGGGGTGGCGACGGCGGCCAGCACGAACAGTCCGAACAGGATGCCGCGCTGCCAGCGCTTCAGCTTCGCATACGGCAGCATCCCGACCCGGTTGAGCATCACCACGAGCAGCGGCAACTCGAAGGTCAGGCCGAAGACCGCGAGCATGGTCAGCAGGAAACCGATATAGGCCCCACCAGTCAGCGCGGTGATGAATTCGCCGCCGCCGAGGTTCGCCAGGAAGGAAAGGCCCGTGGGTACCACGTAGTAGGCGAGGACGGCCCCCCCGGCGAACAACACACTGGCCGCACCGACGAAGGTGACGGCGAATTTGCGCTCCTTCGCATAGAGGCCGGGTGTGATGAACGCCCATATCTGGTAGACCCAGATGGGGGCGGTCAGCACCGCACCCACCGCCAAGCCGACCTGCATCCGGAGGGTGAACACCTCGAACGGGGCGGTCTGCAGTAGTTGGCACTTGCCTGCGTTCGGAGCCAGCCGCAGGGTCGTGGGCAGAGCGCAATACGGGCGAGTGATCAGATCGCCGAGGGTGGGCAGGCCGAAGGCTGACGTTCCCCACCAGACGAATCCGAGGATGCCGCCGAGCCCGACCGCGCACAACGCGACGAACAACCGGTTGCGCAGCTCATACAGGTGCTCCATGAGGGTCATGGAGCCATCCGGATTGGTCTTGCGCCGACCACCCGGCGCAGCCGGGAAAGGCATCCCGCTCACCGATCCTCGTCGTCAGCGGGCAGTATCGTCGCGGCGCTGGGCTTCGTTCACCCGCGGTTGAGCCAACCCAGCAGTGGGGTGGCCCGACGGTGGGAGCGACCCGTGGGCAGGCGCCGCCACGTTCGCCTCGTCCTGCGAACGCGCCGATTTGGTCTCCGCCTTGAAGATCCGGATGGACTGCCCGATGGCCCGGGCGGCTGTCGGAAGCTTGGTCGCACCGAACAGCGCGACCAGGACCACAAGCAGGATGACCAGCTCCCAGCCAGACGGAATGCCCATCGTGGGTCTCCTCTCTCGCGTTGGGTGCAGGACCGATGCTACGCGGTAGGAGCTATCCGGCGTTGCGGCGTCGGCGTCGCCGGTCCAGCGCCACCCGCAATGCCGCGACCCGTGCGGCGAGCAGGCCGGTGCGGTCGGCGAGGTGAGCGCGGCTTCGCTGCGCCGTCTCAGCCAGCTGCCGCGCTGGGCCGACAAGCCGCAGGAGCATCAGGAACAGCGCCACGACGCAAGCAGCGGCGAGCACGATGCTGGTCAGGTAAGCCACGCCGATGACGTTAGCCCGCGTCGGACGGCGCAAGGTGATCGGATCTGCGGACCGCCGCCAGCGCCCGCTGCACCACCGCGGCGGCCAGCTCGGAAGGTTCCCGGACCACGACGTCGGCACCCAACCCCAGCACCAGACGCACCATCCAGCCGGTCTCGGCGTAGCGCATGCGCACGGTTGCGGCTCCCGCTTCGCCCTCGATCAGCTCATCCACCGGGTAGTACTCGGCGACCCAACGAGCGTCCGGGGCGAGGGTGAGCACGGCGATCTGCTGGTCGGGCTGGGCGCGGAACAGCCCGGCGGATACGTCGGTGGGGCGGGCCTGCGGTGGCGGCAGCGCCGGTTCGTCCAGGGTCGCGACGTGCTCGATACGGTCCAGCCGGAACAGCCGCACTTCCTCGGCCCAGCGGCACCAGGCTTCCAGGTAGCTGCGGCCTTCGACCAGGAGCAGCCGCATCGGGTCCACGGTGCGCTCACTGGCCGTGTCCCGGGCCGGGGTGTAGTAGCGGATGTGCAGCGCGCGGCGGTGATCCAACGCGTCGCGCACCGCGCTGAGCGCGGCCTCTTCGCGGGTGGCCAGGCCGACCACCACGCCGTCGGCCTGGCCCGCTGCCGCCTCGATCTTGGCCAGCGCCCGGCGCACCGACCCGGCGTCGAGCACGCCGGGTGTCTCGGCCAGCGCGCGCAGCGCCACCACCAGCGCGGTCGCCTCCGCACCTGACAGGCGCAGCGGGCGGCGCATCCCGGCGTCGAAGGTGACGGTGACGGTGTCGCCCTCGAAGGACAGGTCGATGAGATCACCCGGCCCGTAGCCGGGCAGCCCGCACATCCACAGCAGCTCCAGGTCACGGCGCAATACCGGGACTGTGATCGAGAAGTCGGCCGCGACCTCCTCGATCGGCACTCCGGGCCGAACCAGCAGGTAGGGCACCAGGGCCAGCAGCCGGGGCAACCGCTGCGCGACGCCCTCCATCAGCCAGCGCTCCCGGCGGCCGCCAACAGCCGGGCTCGCACCGCGGTAGCCAGCTCCGCGGGCTCCAGCACTACGGCGTCCGGTCCCAGCCCGGCTATCCACCGGGCGGCGACGTCATAGCCCGGCAGCTCGATCGTGACGACGTCGCCCGCCACGCCCTCCAGAGTCATCTTGCCCAGCACCGTCGCGCGCCGGCGCAGGCCGTAAGCGCGCCCGTCCGCGAGCCACAGCCGGGCAGTTTGCGCCGCCGTCGGCGGTTCCGCGGAACCCGCCACGATCTTCAGGAGGTCCACTCCCGGTGGGCGTTGCACCGCACCCGAGGCGCCGATGGCGTGCACCGCACCGGCGATCCGGGAAACCCGGAAGCAGCGGATCGCATCCCGGTCTCGGTCGTGTCCGACCACGTACCAACGGCCCCGCCAGGACACCACCCCCCACGGTTCGAGGATGCGCGCGGTGGGCTGCTCGGCCGGATGCCTGCGGTGCGGGAACGTCACGACCTGCCCGCCCTGGACCGCCGAGATCAACGGGGTCAGCGCCGGTTCGGTGGCCCGCACCCGTGGTTGGACGACCGCTGAAAGCTCGGTGTCCACCTCCACTCCGGCAGCACGTAGTTTGAGCAGCGCGCCGTGCGCGGCCCCGGCCAGCTGCGGGGAATCCCACAGCCGGGCGGCCAGCGCGACAGCTGCGGCCTCGTCGGGTTCGAGGTCGATATCGGGCAGCTCGTAGTCTCGGCGCGCGATGCGGTAACCCTCGCCGGCCTCGAAACCTGGGATCCGCCCGGTCTCCAACGGGACGCCCAGCTCGCGAAGCTCGGCCTTGTCCCGCTCGAACATCCGGAAGAACGCTTCATCGGAGGCAGCGTCGGCGTAACCGGGCACAGTCCGCCGGACCCGCTCAGCGGGCAAATACTGCCGGCTGGACAGCAGGCACAGCACCAGGTTGACCAGACGCTCGGCGCGGGCAGCAGGCACGGGGCCAGCCTACGGCTGCGCTCGTGAGTGGCGTTAAGTGCCGGAACACTGTTACGTTCTCACGCGCTCATAGCGAAGCGATGAGCCGCTCAACCCGCTCGTCGACGGCCCGGAACGGGTCTTTGCACAGCACGGTGCGCTGGGCCTGGTCGTTGAGTTTGAGGTGCACCCAGTCGACGGTGAAGTCGCGGCCGGCGGCTTGAGCGGCGGCGATGAAGTCACCGCGAAGCTTGGCCCGGGTGGTGGCCGGCGGGGTGTCCTTGGCAGCCTCGATCTCGCCGTCGTCGGTTACCCGGTCGACCAGCGCCTTGCGCTGGAGCAGGTCGAACAGCCCGCGGCCGCGCCGGATGTCGTGGTAGGCAAGGTCCAGTTGAGCGATCCGGGCGTTGGACAGGTCCATCCGATGCTTGGCGCGGTAGCGCTCCACCAGCCGGTGCTTGATCGCCCAGTCGATCTCACGATCGATCATGCCGAGATCTTGTTGTTCCACAGCATTGAGAGTGCGGTCCCACAACTCCATAACCCGATCGGTCAGCGGATCGGACCCCCGCTGCGCGACGTGATCGGCGGCGCGCGCGTAGTACTCCCGTTGGATATCCGACGCCGAGGCCTCGCGGCCGCCGGCCAACCGCACCCCGCGCCGGCCGGTGAGGTCGTGGCTGATCTCGCGGATTGCCCGGATCGGGTTGTCCAGGGTGAAGTCGCGAAACGTGACCCCCTCCTCGATCATCTCCAGGACCAGGTTGGCCGTGCCCACCTTGAGCAAAGTGGTCACCTCGGACATGTTCGAGTCACCGACAATGACGTGCAGGCGGCGATACCGCTCGGCGTCAGCGTGCGGCTCATCGCGGGTGTTGATGATCGGACGGGACCGGGTCGTCGCTGAGGAGACGCC
>QHBY01000301.1 GCA_003244245.1 Pseudonocardiales bacterium | reverse complement strand
GCCAGCGGCAGCAGCGACCAGACCATCCGCCTATGGGCGCTCAATGTCGATCGAGCAATCCAGCGGATCTGCGCCTTCACTAAGAACACCCTCACCCCAGCAAAGTGGAAGCAGTACGTGTCGCCGGACGTGCCCTACCGCGTGCCCTGCGCGTGATTTGCCACGGTGCGCCCTACAGCTTGTCCTGCCCAGGTACCCGTTCGGGCTGCGCAGGGACGTCTTCACGCCCGCCGCTTCGAATGGGCGCCGCAGCGATTCCCGTGGCCGGGCGCCCGTTGTTCTCTACTGGTGGATAGGGGACTGTTGCATGGAGGGAAGACGTCGTTCGGCATGCTCAAACTCATGCGCCGCATCCGCCGTGTTCGTCCGGTCCTCCCGCTACCATCGGCGTTCACCGGCTTCCGGTTCCCCCGGGAGGTGATCGCGCTGGCAGTGCGCTGGTACCTCCGTTATGGACTCTCGTATCGAGATGTTGAGGAGCTGCTGGCCGAGCGCGGAGTGCAGGTCGACCACGTGACCGTGTTCCGGTGGGCGCAACGGTTCACGCCGCTGCTCATCGACGCAGCCCGGCCCCGCCGGCACGCTCCGGGAGATCGCTGGTTCGTCGACGAAACCTACGTCAAGATCACTGGGCGGTGGGTCTACCTGTACCGCGCGATCGACCAGTTCGGGCAGGTCATCGACGTGCTGGTTTCCGAGAAGCGAGATCTGGCAGCCACCCGCCGCTTCTTCAGCCAGGCGCTGAGCACCACCACACTGACCCCGGTCGAGGTCATCACCGACAAGGCTGCGGTCTACCCGCACGTCCTCGAGGAGTTAGCTCCAGGCGCCTGGCACCACACCGAGCCCTACGCCAACAACCGGATCGAAGCCGACCACGGCCGCCTGAAATCCCGGCTGCGACCGATGCGCGGGCTCAAACAGCTCCGCTGCGCACACGTGATCACCACCGGGCACGCGTTCATCCAGAACATCCGCCGCGGACACTACGAACTCGGGATCGAGGAACCGCTGAACTTGCGGGTCCTGGCTGCCTTCACCGAGCTGACCCAGGCGATCGGATCAAGACCACGGGAACAGATCTAGGCTGCCACCGCTTCGCGCAACGCAACAGCGCCTGGCCGGCCCACCAGGCCGGGGCGTTAGTCGGCGACAGCGACCTGGGCACCGGGCACGTCGATCGCGGCGGCCCACTCGGTCGCCGTCAGCCTTTGGCCAGCCTTGCCGATTTGGGCTGAACGTGTAACAAGTGACGTCACTAGCGCGAAGATGTAGTCGAATGAACAACCGCCGCAGGGCAACGGCAGTGGGCCGCCAACGACGCTTAGTGGACTGCGGTGGCTGTATGACCGCCTGTCAGGCGGAGGTAGCTGGCAGTAGCGGATGGCGCACTCAACCAGACTCCCGATCACCGATCTATTTCCCCAGACTTAGCGGCATACACGGACACGTCGCAGCCACTCAGGTGGGCACGAGTAGTCAGGGGGGTTGGCGCGAGGCCCCAGCCAGGTGCGAAACCAACAAGCGGAGTGGCTACACCGGGAGGATCATGGTGTCGAACTGGGCATCGGCAAACAGAACAGCACCAGAGTGGCTCAACGGAACGTTGATGGCCCGGTTGACCGAAGAAGTCGGTCAGGAGCTGCTCAGCCTCGCGTCACCACGGCAGTACCCTGGCGGCGCAGTCCTGGTCAATCAGGGCGATCCGAGCACGCACGTCTACCTGCTTGAGACTAGCAGGCCCCGGTACTCCGCCTGCGTGAAGGTCACCGCAACCCTCAAGAACGGCAGCGAGAGCCTCCTCGGCATCCGAGTCAGCGGTGATCTCGTCGGCGAGATCGCCGCACTGCGCAACGGCACCAGAACCGCCACTGTCACGACTTGTACACCGACCGTCGCGCACGCGATTTCCCGGACGATGTTCCTAGCCTTCCTCAGACGCCACGAAGACGCTTGGGAGGCGACCTTCCAAATGATGGCGGACCGCCTGGACTGGGCGAATTGTCGGCGGCTGGAGTTCACAGGGTACGACGTCCCGGTGCGACTGGCCAGGGTGATACTCGAGCTCCTCGGGCGGCACGGCTACCAGCAGGACGGCAGCCACGAACTAGGTGTCCAGTTGTCGCAGGCCGAGTTCGGCAAGCTCATCGGTGCGAAGCCGGACATTGTCGGCCAAGCCATGCGCCAGCTCAGGTCGACCGGTCTTCTGAGATTGCACTACCGCGGCGCGACGATCACTGATCTGCACGCGCTACGCGCCTTCGCCGATCCCGCGTAGCGACTTTGCAGAAGCCGGGTTTCTACGCAGTGCGCGAGCTGGGAGGAGAGCAAGCTCTCCATGCTCCATACATATGAGAGGAAGACGATCTTGACTCGAGGCGAGAACTTCGGCCGTCGACTGCTCGTCTCGATGGACGCGAAGAGTTACGGCCGCGCGGATGATCAGCAGCAGGATGCCATCCAGACCGGCCTCCTGGCGGTCGCGGACGCGGCGGCTGAGCACGCCGGTCTGGTCCGGTCGGCGTGGGACAGGCAGAGCTCGGGCGATGGCGAACTCGCCGTGCTGCCGCTTACCGAAGCGGAACCCCGCGTCGTAGACGACTTCGTCCGCGAACTGGCCGCCGCCCTCACTGACCACAACTACGATCTGCGTCCTCAATCACGCCTGCGGCTCCGAGTAGCGATCCACCATGGCGTCGCGATCCCGGCCGGCAACGGCTACCGGGGACGAGGGGTCGTGGTAGTCAGCCGGCTGGTGGACAGCGAGCCGATTCGAGCTGCTTTGGCGGCGCAGAACCAGGCGAACCTGGCGGTGATCCTTTCGAAGCAGGTCTACACCGACACCATCGTGCAGCGGCACACCAGCCTGGCGCACCAGGAATTCCGCAGGGTCCAGGTGGCGAATAAGGAGTTCACAGAAGAAGCGTGGCTTCGGCTGCCCGGCCACGACGTGCACGCGCTGGACCTAACCGCCACGGCAGGGGGCCGCCGCGAGCGGACCGCGTCTGAGCCTCGCAAACCGGCCGAGCCGACGCCGACGCGACCCGCCGACGTGCACATCGAGTTCCAACGGGAGGTCACAGCGCCGAGGTCGGTTTTCGGAATCTCGAATAGGTGGGATTGATGTCCGACACCGACGAGCAGACCACGCCTGCACAGGAAACACATCCACCCGGGCAGCAGGCCTCGAAGACCGACCAGGAGAAGCTCAACCACACCATCATCAACTTCAATGGATCGGTCCGCGCCGAGGGCTCGACCTTCGGGGTGTCCAACGAGAACGCCGCGGGCCGACGCCGAGCCACCGGAAAGCTGGACCACACCGACATCACCGAAGCGTTGCGAGTCTACGTGACGCCCCACCGATACGACGACGCGGTGGCCGCGCTGGCCGCCGACCACGTCGTGGTCCTCGAAGGCCGGTTGGGCAACGGAAAACGCACCGGCGCGATCGCACTACTGCGGGAGCTGACCGATAGACCGCTCTACGTGCTGTCACCGGTGATCTCACTCAAGCAACTCGCCGAGCGCGACTACAAGCGCGGCTGTGGATACGTGGTCGTCGACCGCAAGACCGAGGAGCTGACAGACGAGACCGACTTCACCTGGCGTACGGTGCGCGACCGGGTCCGCGACGATGGCGCCTACCTCGTGGTGACGACGACGGCGACCGCAAAGAAGAATGCTACCGAGGCGGTACAGCACGTTCCATGGGAACAACCCGACTTGAACAATGTGCTCCGCGCATATCTGGTCGGTGTGGCGGACGTCGAGCAGCTCATCGACGCGGTGAGCGGCGATCTGCCGGACGGCTGCCGGCTGGCTGATATCGTCGAGTTGGCGGCCCGCATAGCTTCGGGCGAGGATCCCAAGGCCGCGCTCTGCCATTTCGACGCGTCCTCGGAGGAGTACGTCCGCGAGTGGTTCGACAAAGGGCGAACTCGGCGGGAAGTCCTTGAAGTCACTGCGCTGGCGTTCGCAGTGGGCTCGAACGTGCGCACCTTTGAGCCGCTGCTCACCCGGCTCGAAGGCAAGCTCGCGACCTCGATGCCGGTCGAAACGTCCCTCGACGACAGTCCGAAATTGGAAGAGACGCTGCCGTACCGCCGTCGGGCACTTGTCGCGGACGACGGCCTGATCGGGATCGACAGGGTCGTCTCTGACGGCGCCACTCAGCGCGAGCTGGTCTTCAAGGTATCCAGCTACCACCGGTACGTCCTCATTGAGCTGTGGGAACGGATGGAGGTGGCATTCTGGGATGCACTGCACGAGTGGCTGGACGAGATTGTTCAGGACGAGCACGGCCTGCAGCTCGCTGACGGGCTGGCGAAGCTGGCCGAGATTGCCGTTGACGAGGTCAGCCACGTGCTGGAGTCATGGTCCGACGGTGCGCGTGGCTGGCTGGCCCAGACCGCAGCGACATATGTGCTGTGGCTGATGTCTTACAACGAGGCGCTGGCGCCGGTGGCACTGGACACGGCGATTCGGTGGATCAGCCGGGGAAGCCCAGCGCAGCGGTGGACGGCGGCGATCACCTTCAGCGGCGAACTAGGGGTGCGTTACCCGCACGAGGCGGCCAATCGGCTGTGGCACTTGATCACCCAGAGCCATACCGCCAGCGGGGACGTTTTCCTCGCATTGAGCGAACTGTTCGCGACTCTGTCGGGCGGAACGCAGGACGCCGAGATCGTGCTCACGATGCTGGATGGCAAGCTGACCCGGTTCGACCGGCCGGGTGCCAATATGCAGCTGCGAGCGGCGACGATCTCTTCGGTACTCGCCGTGCTGTCGGCGCGCACGCACACCGGTCGTTCGGCGGCTTTCGCTTTCATGTGCGAGTTTCCGGACAAGACCGACATCCTCGCCCGGCTCTGGGCTGCAGTGCTGCGCCATCGACCGAGCCGACTGCGCGCGATCACCGCGCTGCGCAACGGTTTGAATGATCTCCAGACGCTCAGCTCCGAACCGGTGGAGAAGGCCCGCCTGCTTGGTGAAGCGCTCGCCAACGCATTACCTCCGGGCGAGCACGAATCGCTGCACGGCGACTTCGCCAACGTCCAAGCACACCACCGCAAGGACGCCGTTCCACTCGTAGAGGACCTGCTCGCCGCTTTGGCACGTATTCACCAGGGAACAAGGGAAACGACATGAGCCAGCCCTATCCGATCATCGAACAACGGTCGCTTGAGCCGTCGCAGAAGCGTGGCTTCCTCGGGCTGGGCAAGCGACTCCGGGAAGGCGACGAGCTGCCCAAGCCCAACGCTCACCACAACCTGGTCTACCGCGTAGATGGTCAGTACATCTTGGACAACGCCGAGCTGCCGCTGGACGCTCAGCATGTCACCAACGCAACGCACGTCAGCCTTGTCGACATGACCCGGGACGCCGCGGTCATGGTGCAGCTGGACATCCCGTCCGCAGATGCCAGCGCCTTCACCATGCAAGTCACCTTCGTCTGCACGGTGAACAATCCGATCACGGTGGTTCGCGAGGGTTTGCTGAGAGCCGATGCGAGACTACGGGCCTATCTCAAGAGCCACAGCAAGCTCTTCGAGTTGGGGCTGGACTACCCCGTCTCGCAGATCAACGAGGTCCGTCGCATCGTCAACGCCCAGGTGAAGGCGTTCACCACGATCGAGCCGCTGGTCGTCCCCGGCCTTTCGATCGACATAGCCAGCATCGAGGTGCTCACCCCGAACGAGCTAGTCACGTTCGAGAAGAGCCGCCGGGACCTGCGTCGGGATCACGAGCTCACCGCCGAACGGCAGCACTACGGCCAGACCCTCGAATACGACCGGGAGCGTCATGGGCAGCGGATGACCACCGACGCCCGTCGTCACGAGCAGAGCCTCGAAGCCGAGAAGCGCGCGTTCGAGCGTCACGAGCTCAGCGAACTGATGGACGCCGTCGGCGGTAACTCGCTCAATGCCCTATATCTCGCCTACGCCGCCGGTGAGCTTGGGTCCGGGGACTTGTTCTCCAAACTGATGGCCGAGCAGCAGCGCAAGCAAGAGATCGAGCGGGCCGACCGGCTCAGCCAGATCGAAAGGGACTGCGAGGACCGGAAGCTGGCGCTGGAACAGGACCGCGAGGACCGCCGCCAAAAGCGGGAGGAGCAGCTGCGGCACGTGACCGTCACTCGCGAGGACGTCCTGCGCAGACAGCAGTGGGAACGGGAGGATAAGCGGCTCCAACAGGACGTAAATCTCGAGGTGATCCGCGAACTTGCCAAGCGCGGCCACCTGGACGTAGCCAACCCGAACATAGACCAGATGCTCGCGGACCTGGTCGCCACGCCGCCGACGCCTGCGGTGGAGTCCGAGCCGACCCCGGAACTGGCCCGTTCCACCGACTCCGAGCGCGACGTTGCCGTGAGGGAAGAGGATGAAAACTAAGCCTGAGCACGGTGCATCGCAGGTACCGGCGGGCGCTCCGGGTGGCACCTACCGGCCGGCGCGGTCCACGCGGAGTTTTGGCCGGTGGTTACGGATGATCGCCGGTGTCGAGGAGGACATCCTCGACTGGGTGCCGGAAGAGCGGCCCCGCTACACCCGGCTGGGCGCCATAGTGCTCAACACGGGCGTGCTGGCTGGCTTGTCGCTGTTGATCGCGTTGGACACGTTGGCCGACGTCTCGTGGTCGCTGCTGCTTCCAGCTGCGGCCCTGTGGGCCTTCGTCATCGTCAGCTTCGACGGCTGGTTGATCGCCAGTACCCATGGCGTGTCCAATGCGCGGCAGCGGCGTGTTTTCCTGCCCCGTCTGCTGATCTCACTGCTGATCGGTTTCATCATCGCGGAACCGCTGCTGCTGTGGGTATTCCAGCCCGCGATCCACAAGGAATTACTCGATGAGCGGCAGAACGAGCTCGCCGCATACGAGAGCCAGTGGCAGTTGTGCAATCCGGTGTCCGGTGAGCTCGTGATTACGGTTGGGTGCGCGAACTACCGCCTCAATATCAAGGATTCGCCGCAGGCAGCGCAGGAGCAGCTGACCACGGCGACCGCCAATCGCGACCAGCTCAAGGCCATGGTCGACGGCCTCAACGGGCAGTGGGCGGAATTGGAGACGATCGCGCGTAATGAGTGCGGTGGGACGTCCGGGGCGGGGCTGACCGGACAACGCGGCGACGGTCCAGAGTGCAAGCGCGACCGACAGGTGGCTGACCAGCATCGAATGGACAGCCAGCTCGACAAGCACCAGGCCGACCTGACAGCTTTGAATCAGCAGATCGTCACCCTGACTGACGATCTCGCTACAGCGCGGCAGACCGCGGGTCGACAGATCAGCGCGGCGATCACGGAGAAGGTCAACGCCAAGCGAGCCGCCCAGGGCAATATCGGAATTCTCGACGAGGACAAAGCTCTGGGCCAATTGTCGGACCGGAGCTCCTTCGTGTTCGCCGCGCAGTGGCTGGTTCGGCTGCTGCTGATCGTGATCGACTGCCTTCCCGTGCTGGCCAAGATGATGAGCGGCACCACCGCTTACGACGCGTTGGTGTCGCGGCAGATAGAGGCCAGCAAGCGATTGCATGACAAGCGCCTGCACCTGCGCGAACGGAACGACACCGTTGAAACCGAGGTTCAGCTCCAACGGGCGGAATACGAATTGCGCACCAAAATAGACAGCATCAATGAAGCTGACCGGACCGCGCGCGCCCAGCGGAAGGTCGACCTCGACGCCGAGATCAGCGAATTGGCAGCCAAGCTGAGTCAGGACGGTGCATGACGGTGGAGCGCACCACTGAGGATGCCTGGAAGCTGCTCGACGTCGTCGTCGGCTGGGTGAAGCACGCTGAGGCGAAGGCGGTAGCGACGCTCGCCGCCGCCGGGGTCATCGGTGGCCTGCTGTACAACGTGGTGCGGAGCGAGCCTAAGCCGAGTTTCCCGCTAGACGCTTGTGCTGCCTTGTGCGGAATCTTGGTGCTGGTGGCTGCCGTCTGCTCGGCTTGCGCCCTGTGGCCACGCCTGCGACTCAGTGGCACCTCGCGGAGTCTGCTGTACTTCGCCCACATCGCGCGGGATCACGAGAAGGACGAGGGAGCCTACGTCGAGGCGTTTCGTACCCTGGCAGACGACCAGGATAAAATGCTGGGACAGCTCGCTTCCCAGATCTGGTCCAACTCCCGGGTAGCAACGCAGAAGTACTGGTGGAGCAACCTGGCTCTGGTCGCTCTGCTGCTGTCGGTTGGTACCATCGCGAGCACCGCAGGCCTAGCCTTTCTTGAAAGTTGAATCTCCCAGAGAGAGCTATTGCCGTGGCTGAGGCAGGCGGGAAGCAGACAAGATTTTCCGCAGTGCTGCCTCGATCAGATGGCGTGGGCGAGTTCGGTGAAGATCGCTGTGAGGGTGCTCTCGATGGTTATCTTGAGCCGCTCGTGGGGTGTCCTGGACGTCGTTGACGAGCGCTGCGGGTCCCGGATTCTGTGTGGTGGACGTGGTTATCTCCCGTCGTCCAGCACGCGGTGTCTCGGGAGGTTCGATGCTCGTTCAGCAGGTGGTGATGCCGTCGTCGCGGCGTAGTTCGTGGACGGTGCTCGGCCCGGACGGGGTTCCGGTCGAGCCGGTCGAGCGCTATCTGGCGTTTTTGACCGACGTCGATCGGTCGCCGAACACGGTCAAGGCGTATGCCCATGATCTGAAGGACTGGTTCGTGTTCCTCACCGGGCGGGCGTTGGACTGGCGGGAGGTCCGGTTGGAGGACGTCGGTGAGTTCGTGGCCTGGCTGCGGCTGCCCCCGCCGGTGCGGGACGGCCAGGTCGCGGTGTTGCCGTCGGTGGTGGCGCACTGCGGTGCGGCGACGGTGAACCGGAAGCTGTCGGCGGTCAGCGCGTTTTACCAGCACGCCGCTCGCCACGGTGTTGATCTGGGTGAGCTGTTGACGAGTTGGCAACCGGCCGGTCGGCGCGGGACGTCGTGGCGGCCGTTTCTGCACCACATCAGCAAGTCCGCGCCGGGGGCGCGGCGGGTGATCGGGTTGAAGGTGCCGCGCAAGCACCCGCGGATCCTGGCCGCGGTGGAGGTGCAGGCGATCCTGGACGCGTGTGATCGGCTGCGGGACCGGCTGTTGTTCGCGGTGCTTTACGACACCGGA
>QHBY01000300.1:23390-30167 GCA_003244245.1 Pseudonocardiales bacterium | reverse complement strand
CGGCCGGCTGAATAACCCTCACTGACGCCACCCAGGCTGCGAAATATAGAAATGTCTCTCGCGCGCGCCTCGACGGCCTGGAACCAACAGCTCAGTACCTGCAGTCAGGCTATCCGTTCTGGACAATTTAGTACCTTTACACCAATGGCGTCCCGGCAACCGGTTCCCTGCTGAATGGTTACATAAACTATATTTCTAGCGATGCCGCTCGCTCACGAGTTCATGATGTCGGTTACACCCCGTGCGTTCGGTCCGACGGGCGTATCCTTGATCTCCGCCAAACACCCCGCTGAACCTCCGCCACAGGCGAAGGCGGGGTGATCTCGACAATATTACCAATGTTACCGGCCGAGATCACCCCGGCGGCAGGTCGCCCACCGCGACCAGGCTGAGACCGATCCTGCGCAGCTCTTCGGAGCCACGCGACTCGTCCATGACCTCGTGGGCGAGCTCAGCCGACATCCGCCCACCCGAGGGCACAGCGCCGCTCGTCGCCGTAGATCGCGTCGGTGGCACTGCCCGGCCTTGCGGGCGACCGCCGCGGAGGCCGCGTGGTCGGGATGGACATGTGCGGTGATGTACGCGATCCCGCCCTCGGTCAGCCAGCGCACCACCGCGCGGGCGGCCTCCGATGCATATCCCTGCCCCTGCCACGGCAGCCCGATGATCCACGCGACCTCGGCGCGGGTGCCCTCGGACATCACCGTGGCCTGGACCGTTCCGACCGCGCGGCTGTCGGCCTGGGTGCGGACGACCCAGTTGCACCAATCCTGCAGACCGTCGTCGGAGTGGCCGACGACGAGCTTCGCGTACCGAGCGCGCAGCTGCTCGACACTCGGTGGCTGGCCGCCGATGAAGGCGTACAGCTCGCGGCCGGCCAGGACCCCGATCATCTCATCCGCATCCTCGACGGTGATCGGGGCGAGGAGGGTGCGTGGGGTGGTGATCCGCTGGCCGGTGATCCGCAGCTGGGACATTACGCCGACGCTACGCCCGGTCGGCGACGGTTCAGTGTGATCGGCCGAGCACGCGAAGCTCGATCGTCTGGTTACGGCCGGGTCCGACGCCGATGGCTGAAATTCGGGCTTGGCAGAGTTGCTCCAGCCGGGATATGTAGGCGCGGGCGTTTCGGGGCAGCTCGTCTAGGGTGCGGCAATGCGACAGGTCCTCCCACCAACCGGGCAGCTCCTCATACACCGGTACCGCGTGGTGCAGGTCTGTCTGGGTCATCGGCATCTCCTCAGTGCGCCTGCCGTCGACCTCGTAGGCCACGCAGACCGGCACGGTGTCCAGACCGGACAGCACATCGAGCTTGGTCAAGAAGAAGTCGGTGATCCCGTTCACCCGGGCCGCGTAGCGCCCGATCACCGCGTCGAACCAGCCGACCCGCCGGGCGCGCCCAGTGGTGACCCCGATCTCCCCGCCGGTCTTGCGCAGCCGCTCGCCCATCGCGTCGTGCAGTTCGGTGGGAAACGGACCGGAGCCCACCCGGGTGGTGTAGGCCTTCAGGATCCCCATCACAGCGGTGATCTTCGTAGGGCCGATGCCCGACCCGGCGCAGGCGCCACCCGCGGTCGGGCTCGAGGAGGTGACGAAGGGATACGTGCCATGGTCGACGTCGAGCAGGGTGCCCTGACTGCCCTCCAGCAGCACCGTCTCACCGCGCCGCAGTGCCTGATCCAGTAGCAGCCGGGTGTCGGCGATCCGGTGCGCGAAGTGCCCGCCCTGATCGAGCACGGTGTCCACCACCTGCTCGGCATCCAGCGCGCGCCGGTTGTAGACCTTGACCAGGACCTGGTTCTTGAAGTCCAGCGCGGCCTCGACCTTCTGTCGCAGGATCTTCTCGTCCAGCAGATCCTGGGCCCGCACCCCCACCCGGGCCACCTTGTCTTGGTAGGCGGGCCCGATGCCGCGCCCAGTAGTGCCGATCTTGGCTTTGCCCAGATAGCGCTCGGTGACCCGGTCCATCGCCACGTGATACGGCATGATCAAGTGCGTGTCTGCGGAGATCAGCAGCCGCCCGGTGTCCACGTTGCGGGCTTGCAGGGCGGCCAGCTCGTCGAGCAGCACGCCGGGGTCTACCACCACGCCGTTGCCGATGACGTTGGTCACGCCCGGGGTGAGGATGCCCGACGGGATGAGGTGCAGCGCGAAATCCTGGCCGTCGGGCAGCACCACGGTGTGGCCCGCGTTGTTGCCTCCCTGGTAGCGAACAACCCACTGGACGCGCTCGCCGAGCAGGTCGGTGGCCTTGCCCTTGCCCTCGTCGCCCCACTGGGCGCCGACCAGGACGATCGCCGGCATGTGGTACTCCAGGGGGGTCGGTTCGGGCGGGCCGTGGCGAAGCGTAGACCTTCGGAGAGGTGGACATGGCCGGGGCTGTGGTGCTGACCTGCGGATCTGCTCAGTGGCCTGGTATAGGGACGCGCAGGGCGGTGACGGCACTGACAGCACCGCCGGCGCTGACGGCTCTGTCGGCCTGCCCCGGCCGCGAGGAGCTCGACGAGACGCTCACCGGCCTGGACGGTCGCCGCCTGGTGGTCTGCGGCACCGACGCCGACCTGGCCGCGGTGCTCCTGCGGCTGCTGCGCACCGAAGCCCTAGCGACGGTGCCGGTGGGCTACGTGCCGGTCTCGGCGTCGTCAGCGGTGGCCCGGCTGTGGGGTCTGCCGACGTCGCCGTCAGCAGCCGCCGAGGTCGCGCTGCGCGGCGTGCCGGGCCGAGTGCCCTTGGTGCGTGATGACTCGGGTGGCGTGCTGGTGGGGCTCGGCGTGGTGCGGCCGCTGGACGGGGTGGCCTACTGCGACGCCGAGGTGGTGCTGCGCGGGCGAGCCTCCCGGTTGGAGGTGGTGCCGGACGCCGCGCTCGGGCTGGTGGTCCGGGTGACGCGCCGTGGGCTACCTGGACGCCGGGTGCGGTGTACCGCGGGGCGGGCCGTACAGCTGGGTTGCCAGCCGACCGGCGTGTGGCGCGACGGCGTCGCCGGCCGCACCACCGACCGCTGGACCTGGTACCGGCACACCGAGGACTGGCAGCTGGCTCGAAGCATCGGCTAGCTGGCGGGCGTCTCGCTCCCCTGCTGTCACTCCAGCCCGAGGACCCCGGCCGCGGCAGGATCGCATTCATCGAGGAAGTCCCGGCACCGCCGGGCCTCGGGATCCTCGCCGATCTCGGCCGCCGCCCGGGCCAGTGCGGCGAGCGCGCGCAGAAAACCCCGGTTGGGGGCGTGGGACCACGGCACCGGGCCGTGACCCTTCCAACCGGCCCCCCGCAGGTGGTCCAGACCGCGGTGGTAGCCGGTGCGGGCGAAGGCGTAACCGGCGACCGCGTCACCCTCGTCGAGCGCCCGCTGCGCGAGCGCCGCCCACGCGGCGGAGAAACCGGGATAGGCCGCGGCCACCGTCGCGGGATCATTCGCGGCCGCGAGGGCCTTGTCGGCGTCGGGCTGCTCATGCAGCAGTGTCGGGTTGGGTCCCAGCAGGTTGCCGTGCACGGTCATCGCTCCATCCTGCCGTGGTGGCGCGTCACCCATGTCGGCGGCCGCCGGCAGGGCCCCGCCCGACAAGGGCTCTGCCGAGTTGGTAGCCGTTACGGGCAGCAGCGAGGGGGGTTGGTGGCTCTTGAAGAGCCCCTAACGGGCCAGCGTGCGACCGGCGCTGCGGAGGTCCTGGCAGGACTGTCTGACCCGGTCAGCCATGGATTGCTCGGCCAGCTTGAGATAGGACCGCGGGTCGTAGAGCTTCTTATTGCCGACCTCGCCGTCGACCTTGAGCACCCCGGCGTATTTGGTGAACATGTGCTCGGCGATCGGCCGGGTGAAGGCGTACTGGGTGTCGGTGTCGACATTCATCTTGACCACTCCGTACGACAATGCCTGGTGGATCTCCGCCAGCTGCGAGCCGGAGCCGCCATGGAACACCAGGTCCAGCGGCTTGGAACCGGCGGGCAGACCCAGCCTGCTGGCCGCCACCTCCTGACCCATCTGCAGGATCTCCGGGCGAAGCGTCACGTTGCCAGGCTTGTACACCCCGTGCACATTGCCGAACGTCGCGGCCAGCAGGTAGCGACCCCGCTCACCCCCACCCAGGGCATCGACGGTGTGCTCGAAATCCCCGGCCGTGGTGTAGAGCTTTTCGTTGATCTCGTTCGCGACGCCGTCCTCCTCGCCGCCCACCACCCCGATCTCCACCTCGAGGACGATCTTCGCCTTGGCGCAGGCTTCGAACAGCTCCACTGCGATGGCCAGGTTGAGGTGCAGCTCGGTGGCCGAGCCGTCCCACATGTGCGACTGGAACAGCGGGTTCTCCCCCCGGGCCACCCGCTCCTGGGAAATCGCGATCAGCGGCCGGACGAAGGTGTCGAGCTTGTTCTCAGGGCAGTGATCGGTGTGCAGCACGACGTTGACCGGGTACTTCGCGGCCACCACCCGGGCGAACTCGGCCATCGCCACCGATCCGGTGACCATGTCCTTGACCTTGCTGCCGGAGGCGAACTCCGAGCCTCCGGTGGACAGCTGCACGATGCCGTCACTCTCGGCTTCGGCGAACCCGCGCAGCGCCGCGTTGAGCGTCTCCGACGAGGTCACGTTGATCGCCGGGTAGGCGAACTCGTTGGCCTTCGCGCGGTCCAGCATCTCGCTGTAGACCTCGGGCGTCGCGATGGGCATCGTGGGTGACCTCCGAGCTGTTCGGGCCGGCCTTGCGGGTTGTACGCCTATTGGCGACCAGACCGCAGTATCGCCCACCCGTCCGACGAGACGCGATCGGATGGGCGCCACGTGACCCCAGTACGTTTCCCGCCGTGGCCCCCGACGAACCGATGGACCGCGTGACCGTGCAGGAGTCGGTCGAGATGACCCTCGGCCACCTGCGGGTGTTGGACGCGCCACCGGACACCCCGCCGGTAATCCCCTCTGACGACGGTGACCACACCGTCGAGGCGCCGCTGACCCTGGAGGATCTGTACCGGCAGCACCGGATGCGGCTGGTGCGACTGGCGATCCTGCTGGTGGACGAGGCGCCCACCGCCGAAGACGTCGTGCAGGAAGCTTTCACCGGGCTGCACCGGCACTGGTCGGGGCTGCGCGACGAGGCGGCCGCACTGGGTTACCTGCGCACCGCGGTGGTCAACGGCTCCCGCTCGGTGCTGCGCCGCCGCAAGACCGCTCGCGGCTATGTCCCCCCGCACCAGGCCAACGCGCGCTCCGCGGAGTCGCTGGCGATGCTCACCACCGAACACCAGGCGGTGGTCGTCGCGCTGGGCCAGCTGCCGCCGCGGCAACGCGAGGTGCTGGTGCTGCGCTACTACGGAGGGATGAGCGAGGCGGAGATCGCCGCGGCCACCGGGGTCAGCCGCGGTACCGTGAAGTCCAGCGCCAGCCGAGCCCTGGACGCGCTGCAGAAGATCCTCGAACGCTCGTGAGGAAGCGACGTGACCGACGAGGTGCACCGGCGGTTGTCGGCCGCGCTGCGCGCCCAGGCATCGGGGCTGAGTACGGGGTCACCGGGCGGCCTCCCACCTGCGTCGGCGGCGGCATCGTCGGGCCGTAAACCGGCACATGCCAAGCCCAGGCTGTCCGCGTCGACCGTGCTCGCCTTAGCGGTGCTGCTCGGAGTGCTGGCCGGCGGCCTGGCCGGCCTGATCAGCGCCTGGTAGCGGCGGGCGCAGCGGCGGCATGCTCGCAGCGCCCGGTACCGTGACATCGTGACGCCCTTCTACGCTGGCATGGCGGTGGCTCTCGGTCCGTCCTGGCTCGATCCCGAACAGCTGCTGCGGATGCTGGGCCCTTACGTGCTGACGGGCCTGTGCTTGATCATTTTTGCTGAATGCGGACTGCTGCTCGGATTCTTCTTGCCGGGCGACTCGTTGCTGTTCACCGCCGGGCTGTTCGTCTCCAACGGCCTCATCGGCGCGCCGATCTGGCTGGTCTGCCTACTGCTCACGGTGTGTGCCGTGGTAGGCAACGTGGTCGGCTACTACCTGGGCTACCGGGCGGGGCCAGCACTGTTCGACCGGCCGGATTCCCGCCTGTTCAAACGGGAGTACGTGGAAAAGGCGCACGCCTTTTTTGACAGGTACGGGGCACGGGCGATCCTGCTGGGTCGTTTCGTACCGATCGTGCGGACCTTCATCACGGCGATTGCGGGAGTCGGTCGGATGGATCGCCGCGAGTACTTCACCTATTCGATTCTTGGTGGGGTCGCCTGGGCCACCGGAGTGACTCTGCTTGGCTACTGGCTCGGCGGGATCGCATTCGTGCGGAATCACGTTGAGCTGATATTGATCGGCATCGTCGCGCTGTCGATCATCCCGGTCGGCATCGAGGTCCTCAGGGCCCGCGTTCTGAGCCGGCGGGCAGTCGGCTCCTCCGGGGGCTCCTCCAAGTAGCGAGATGGTGTGGATGCGACCCCACGACGCGCCGGTGACCCCCGGCGGGCACCGCGCCAGTCGCCGTGTCCGGCGAGTCGCCGCTGGGGCCGTGCTGGGCGCGCTGGTGGCGCTGGTCGCGGTCGGTGTGCCGACGGGCAAGGCAGCACTGCTCGCCGTCGGGCCGAGCCTGCCCCCCGCCCCAAGCGTGCAGTCGCTGCGCGCGCCCGCACACACCTGCTTGACCTGGCAACTGCCAGACGCCGCCGACGCCGCAGTGGTGAGCTGCTCTGCACCGCACCTGTTCGAGGTCACCGGGACGCTGGATCTCCAGGACTTTGACGCCCAGGCCGCATTCCCCGATCCGGCACGCTGGCAGCAGCTGGTTGCGCAGCGCTGCACCGAGCGCAC
>QHBY01000300.1:0-23366 GCA_003244245.1 Pseudonocardiales bacterium | reverse complement strand
GACCCGTTCGGCCGGTTCACCGTCGGAGCGATCAAACCCAGTGAGGCCGGCTGGCTGCGCGGAGACCGGACGCTGCGCTGCGGGGTACAGTCCACCGGCCGCACCGGAACGCTGTTCGCCACCACCGGCAACGCCCAAGCACAGGACCAGTCCGACGTGCACCCGCCCGGCATCTGCCTCGGCAACGACGGCAAAGCGGTGGGTGACCCCGTCGACTGCGCGCTCCCCCATGCCATCGAGATCACCGGCGTCGTCGACCTCAAAGACGCCTTCACCAAGGGCTACCCCGACGAAGCCGCGCAGGACCGGGTACTGAGCACGGAATGCACCCAGCTGGCGAAGGATTTCGCGGGGGGCGCTGCAGCGGTCGGCAACAAGGGACTCACGCTGTTCTGGGAGACGCTGCGAATGCAGAGCTGGCAAGCCGGCAGCACCCGGGTGGACTGCCGGCTCGGCGCGTTCCTGCCCGACCGTTCCGGTTTCGCTCCAGTGACCGGCAGCGTGAAGGGGCCAGTTCAGGTCGGCAAACAACCGGCCCCCGCCGCCGCGGGCAACCCAGGACCAGCGCCCGTGGCGCCTCCCCCGCCGACCCAGGTCGACACTCCAGCAACACCACCGCCCTGATGGCCACCTGGCTGCCCGCGGACCGGTTCGACGAATTGGTGGCCGACGCGCTGGATCTGATCCCGGGCAAGCTCGCCGAGGCGATGGACAACGTGGTGGTGCTGGTGGAGCCGCGCAACCCCGAGAATCCCGAGTTGTTAGGGCTCTATGAAGGGGTCGCGCTGACCATGCGGGACACGCACTACAGCGGGACGCTCCCCGACCGGATCACCATCTACCGCGACGCCCTGCTCGACATCTGCCACAACGAGCAGCAAGTGGTGGAGGAGGTCGCGGTGACTGTGGTACACGAGGTGGCACATCACTTCGGGATTCCCGAACACCGTCTGCACGAACTCGGCTGGGGCTAGCTCCGGCGGCGGTCGGGCTGAGCCACTGCCTGACAAGCACACCGCGGGTCACCCGGCCGATCCAGCCGGGGTCGACTCATCCTGGAGGTCCGGCCGAGTATGCGGGGGCGGCGTGGGGGGTGGGTCGGCGCGCGAGCGCTGCGACGGCCCATACGGTGGCGAGGAACGCTACGGCGAAGAAGCCGCCGCGCACCTGCACGCCCCACAGGGTGAACTGATCGAACGCCTGTTGCAGGGCGCCCTTGTCGTTGCCGAGGTTGTCGACGTTGAGCATGATCGGTGCGGCGACCACGGTGGTGGTCATGACGCCGATCATGGACAGTCCGCTGTTAATCGGTGAGGACACGGCAACCCACCTTCCTGGGTGCGCGGCGGGCCATGGCGTCCTGCCACGATCACCGGTCGCCCTCTCACGGCGCTACCGATCTCCGGACGGTGCAGTTCAACCCAGCTCGATGTCGTCCCAGCGCAGACAGCGCCAGCCGGTCCCGTCGGCTTCCAGGAGCACCGTCGCGGCGTTGGGCAACAGCCGCGCCGCGGCGAACGAGCCCTCGACGTTGGCTGCCAGCGCGACGACGGCCAGCCGGGTCGCGGCGCCGTGGCTGACCAGCACGGCGGTACCGTCCCGATGGGCGCACCGGATCTCCGCGACGTCAGCGAGGTAGCGGTCGAGCACCTGCTTGCCCGACTCGCCACCGGGTCGGGCAGCCTCGAGGTCCCCGAAATGCCAGGTGCGGTACAGCTCGTGCAGCGTGCGGTGGTCCTCCGGAGTCTGGCATCCCTCCAGATCACCGATAAACACCTCGTGCACTCCATCGAGGATCTGGACTGCCAGCGGGTGCCTAGCCGCGATGGGCTCGGCGGTCTGCCGGGCGCGCAATGCACGGCTGGCGTACACCGCTACCACGGGCTCGTCGGCCAGTCGCTGCGCCAGTTCAGCGGCTTGCTGGTGACCCTGCTCGGTCAGCGGGTGCCCCGGCAAGAGAGTGTCCAGGATGTTCTGGGAGTTGGCGGTGCTCTGCCCGTGCCGGACCAACACAAGCCGCAGTGGCGTCACGCACTGCGCCCGGCGCGCACCGCGCTGAGCCACTCCCGGGCGCCGGTGAACCCAATCGGGTCCGGACCGGGGCGGGACTCACCGGTCCGGGGATAGGAGCCCAGGAAGCGCACCCAGGTACACCGCCGGTGCAGCTCGGCCAGCGCGTCGCCGACCGCGTCGGAGGCCACGTGGCCCTCGCAGTCCAGGAAGAACTGGTACTCACCCAGCCTGGCCTTCATCGGCCGGGACTCGATCCGGGTGAGGTTGATCCCGCGCAGGGCGAACTCGGCAAGAACCTCTAGCAGTGCCCCGGGCCGATCGACGGCCATCGCGACCAGCGAGGTGCGGTCTGTGCCGGTGGGCGGCGGCACCACCCCGGGGCGGCGCAACAGCAGGAAGCGGGTCTGGGCATCGTCCTTGTCGTGCACCCCGCTGGCCAGTTCAGCCAGCTGGTAGTGCGCCAGCGCGACCGGGGCGCACACCGCGGCGTCGGCTTGGCCGTCGATTACCGCGATCGCCGCCGCCGACGTGGACGCGGTGAGCACCGTCGCTGCGTTCGGCAGGTGGTTCGCAATCCAGCTGCGGACCTGGGCGGCGGCGTGCGGGTGGGTAGCCACGGTGCGCACGTCAGCCGCGCCGGTCCCCGGACGTACCAGCACGCTGAACCGGATCGGTAGCACGGCCTCGGCCACCGCGAGCACCGGCTCGCCCTCGACCATCGCATCGAGGGTGGCCGGCACCGAACCCTCCACCGAGTTCTCCACCGGTACGCACGCCCCGTCCACCTCGCCGGCGCGCAGTGCACTGACTGCCGCGTGCACCGACACCGCCGAACGCAACTCGTCGCCGGGGACCAGCACGCGAGCCGCCTGCTCCGCGAAGGTTCCCAGCGGCCCAAGGTAGGCGGTGACGGTCACGGCGCGGCCCGCTGGTGCTCTGGGTTGGGCAGCAGACCCAGCCGGATCAGGTCAGCGACCGGCTCGGTCAGCGATATCGACCCGTAGCAGGCGAACACCTCGCGAACGAAGTGGGAGGTCTCCGCGGACAGCGCACCGGCCTCAGCGGCCAGCCCTGCCGCGTCGGTGCACCGCAGCGCCTCGTGCGCGCAGGCACCGGATACCGCGCGGGCGGTGCCGACGAGCATGTTGAGCAGCCCATGGTGGGTCAGCCCGGTGCTCTCGTCGTGATGGCGGACCGCGTAATGCAGCCCAGCGGTCGCCTTGAACGGCTGGCCGGTGCTGGTCGCGATGGCCAGGAAATCGGCCACCTCCTCGACGCTGGGAAACGACTCCATGGACCTGCCGCCGCACCGCAACTTGGGCCAGCAGCCGGCCTCGGCGACTCGGCGCACCCCCGCCAACCAATCTGGCCGGCCGCGGCGCGGCTCGACCACCCGCACCACGTCGTCCGGCACGAACTCGGTGAGCTGCACCAGCCAATTGGAGTCCACGTCCGACGGTGCCGGCACCTCGATCATCCGCAGATCGACGAGCTTCGGATTGTCCAGCGCGGTGGAGATCGCCTTGGGCAGCCCACCCAGACCGGTGTCGGCAACCAGCGACAATGCCACCGGCCTGGTGAGGCGAACCTTGCGCAGCGCGCCGACGAGCGCGCCGAACCGGGAGATCGGACACAGCAGGAAACCGATCACCCCACCGTAGGGCGCGCGACAGGCAGCCAGGTGCGCTTTGACTGCGTCGACCACGCTGACCCCGGACGGGGCGAACAGCGCCGCGTCATCGACCAGCCGGGCAAGCAGCGGTGGGACGGCTGACGGACCGGGAGGATGCAGATTCAGCACGGTCGACACCCGAGGCACCTTAGCCGGGGTCCGACTGGCGTCCGTCAGCACTCACCTGATTCCCGGCTGCGCACCTCTCGGGTGACGCTGCGCTCGGCCACGAAAGACATCAGCGGAATCGTGCCGGCCAGCGCCACCAGCACCATCCGGCCAGGCCGCCACCGCACCGACGCGCCCAACAACACTGTGGTGACGAGATAGCCCATGTAGAGAAACCCGTGCACGGGTCCGCTCCAGGCCAGCCGCTGGTCCCCGAAGCCGTAGTGCAGCACCACCGACGTCGTCAGCACCAGCAGCATCACACCGGTGGCGTAGGCAGCGATCCGGTAGCCGAGCAGCCGGGTCTGGATCTGGCTGGTCCTAGCACCGGTCCTGCTCGGCGAGCCGGGCGAGGTAGGCGTTGTACGCGACGAGCTCATCGTCGGGATCGTCCTCCCGGATCGGTCGGTTAGCCGGGCTGCTCAGCATTATGTCGGGCTCGGGGGATCCCGTGTCGGGGGCGCGGTGCTGCTCCAGCCATAGGAACCGGGCCCACGCCGCGACCAGCACGATCGCGAACAACGGCCATTGCAGCGCATAGCCCAAATTCTGCCAATCGCCGGTCGGTGACTGCGCTCGGTCCCACTGCCAACGCCCCAGCCGGACGAACACCGCACACAACATGACGACGAGGACGTGCCCGAACCACCACCGCCGGGATAAGGCGAACCGCCACACGCACCCACGATACGCGCGACCAGCTGAGCCCAGCCCTCTGCGGGGCAGGCGCGGGTGGGTGGGGACGGCGGATAACGTCGGGGGGGTGAGCGCGCGGGGTGCAGGGGCACGGGGGTGGCTCGGGTCCTCACTGGCTGAACAACCCCCTGTCGTCACCGATCCCGGGAAACGCCGGGCACTGGTGATCGAGATCGTTCTGGTGCTGGCGGTGACGCTGGGGCTGTCCGGCCTGCGCAGCCTGCTGGCGCTACTGGACGCGCTGCTGGCTCCCGGTTCCCTTGCCGACCAATCGGTGGCGATCAACGCGCCGGTGCGCAAAAACGAACTGATGGACCTCGGCTACCAGCTCACCGGGGTGATGCAGCTGCTGGCCTGGGCCGGGATGGGCGCCTACCTGCTGTGGCGCAGCGGCATCTCGCTGCGCGTCGTGGGCCTGGACCGCCGGTCGGCCGGTCGAGACGCGGGGCTTGGCATCGGGCTCGCCGCGATGATCGGCGTCCCGGGGTTGGGCTTGTACCTGCTGGCCCGCGCGGCCGGTCTCAACCTCACCGTGGCGCCCTCCACACTCGCCGACACCTGGTGGCGGGTCCCGGTACTCGTCGCCGCCGCGGTAGCCAACGCGCTGGCCGAGGAGATGCTGGTGGTGGGGTACCTGATCACCCGGCTGCGCCAGCTTGGCCACCAGGGCGCCGGCGCCCTGGTGGCCAGCGCGGCCCTGCGCGGCAGCTACCACCTCTACCAGGGCTTCGGCGGATTCGTGGGCAACCTGGTGATGGGCCTGGTTTTCGGCCGGGTCTGGCAGCGAACCCACCGTCTCTGGCCCCTGGTGATCGCGCACACGCTGATCGACACCGTAGCCTTCGTCGGCTACGCCCTGCTACACGGCCGCGTCCCCTGGCTCCCCTAGACTGCGCCGCCGGCGGAAGGTCAGCGGATAGTGACTTGGCGGCCGCGAAGGCCGCGAAGGGCGCGGCGCTCGGCGTCGGTGAGCGGCGTGCTCTCCAGGGAATCCAGTGCCTTCGCCAACCGGGGCGCGAAGGCCTCCGCGGGAGCTACCCACTCCCGAGCGTGCTGATCACGGTCGAGGTCCCAAACCGGCACCAGCACCCCGTGGGCACGAAACGAGCCGGCGAAGCGGGAGTCCCCGCCGAGGTCGAGCTCATCGCGGGCGGCCAGCCGGGCCAGCGCGGCGAGAAGCTGCTCTTCGGGCTCCGGGCGAACCCACCGGAGGTGCGCCTTATCGCCGGCGTCGACCCAGTAGGCGGCCTCGACCCCGGTTCCGACAACCGCCTCGGTCGGCATGATCGCGGCGTTGGCCTGCTGCAACGAGGCCGCCGCCTCGCCGGACGGGGGTTCCTCGCCGGGGATCCACCAGGCGAAGTCGGGGTGCACGGTGACGTCGAGCGGTGTCTCGGAGGTCAGCAGTTCTTGTAGCCGGATCTGCTCACCGTCGCCGGTGGTGCTGACCGTGGGCAGCACCGAGCCTGGCTCCGCGGTCAGCGCCCAGCTCACCGCCCGGCCGAGGTCTCGGGACAGGTCCGCGGAGCGGTTGAGCACCTGCAAGCCGACCAGCGCCACGTTATCGGGTCGGACGACCGCGGCGGCAGCCGTCGGCAGCACGGTGGCAAGCGTGACGTCCCGCCCGGCCGGCTGCGCCAGCGGCAGTGGCGCCGTCGCCGATGGCACGAACTCGCGCAGCGCGACGAGCTGACACTCCGCTGCGAGGCCTGCGAAGGGACGGCGGACGACGGGATCCGGGGCGCCACCCGGGGCGCCGTGACACGCCTTGTATCTCTTGCCCGACCCGCACGGGCAGGCTTGGCGGGGGTTGGTCTGGCCGTCGATGGGCCGGCGGGACTTCGTCGCGATGCGCTTGGACACCTGTGCACGCTATCGCGTACCGCCAGGCACCCGCACGACCACCATGCGGCGCGCGCGGGTCAGCGTCACCGGGCTGAGCAGCCGGGTCAGCCGTCGTACCACGACGATCGTGGTGATCGCGACAGCCCCCGCCACCAGGTCAGTGGCAACGTGTAGCAGCACTCCATCGGCGCGGGCCTGCACACCGCCGCGAAGGTTCCACAGTACGGCCGTTCCGGCCAGCACCAGCCCGATCACCCAGATCGCCCACCATCCGATGACCAGCCGAGAGGGGCGCGGTCGGTGGTCCGGGTGCTGGCCCAGCGTGGTGTGCTCCAGCTCGGCGAGCGCTGCGCCCGGCACCACCAGGTTCAGGCCTGGTACCAGGGCTCCCACCACCAGCTGCCACCCCCGCCGAGCGGGCATGACCGCGGC
This sequence comes from Pseudonocardiales bacterium, assembly GCA_003244245.1. Lineage (GTDB taxonomy): Bacteria > Actinomycetota > Actinomycetes > Mycobacteriales > Pseudonocardiaceae. The sequence continues at coordinate 16,540 of QHBY01000300.1, read as the reverse complement.
GGCCCGGGCTGCGGCCGCGTGGGCGTGCACCAGCCAACCCAGCGTGACCGCTCCGGCCAACGCGGCAGACAGCAACGATACGACGCCACCGGTGACCACCAGCACATCGCTGGCGCGCAGCGGTCCGGCGGGTACCGCATCGCTGCGGCTGGCCAGCAGTAGCGCGTAGCGCCACGCCTCAGCGCCCGCGGTGACCAGCGCCAGCATGGCGGTCAGCCCGAGCAGCGGGACCGCCACCGCGGCCAGTGTGCGCATCTGCTCGTCCGCCGGGGGGGCCATCACTACCAACTACAGAACCCGGGGCGCCACATTCGAGTCGGCCACCATGGGCCGACCCGCGGCGGCCCAGGCGCGCATCCCGCCCTCGACGTTCACCGCGTCCCAGCCCGCCTGCTTGAGATAGGCCGTGACCCGCGCCGACCGCCCTCCAGAGCGGCACACCACGTGCACCGGGCGTTGAGGGAACGCGGTGGCCAGCTCCTCGAGACGCTGCGCCACCTGCCCCATCGGAACGTGCACCGCCGCCGGCGCGTGCCCGGCGACCCACTCATCGTTTTCGCGCACGTCGAGCAGCACAGCGCTGCCAGATAGTTCGGCCACCACGATGGCCGGAACCGGGGTGGTCATAGCTCTGATCGTGCCATACCTAGCTCCCCAGGTGGATGACGCAGGTGGATGACGCAGGTGGATGACGCAGGTGGATGACGCAGGTGGATGACGCAGGTGGATGGCACAGGTGGATTGCGCCGGTGGACTCAGCCGGTGAGTTCCAAGACGGTGAGGGTTCCGCTGTCGACGTTGCTCACGTACGCCTGCCGGCCGTTGGGCAGCACCGCGATGCTGGTCGGGCGGGTCCCGGTCGGGATCGTCGCGGTGACCTGGTTGGTCCGGGCGTTGATCACGGTGATGCTGTTGCTGCCCTCGTTGACCACGTAGGCGAACCGTCCGTCCGGAGCCCACGCGATGTCTTGCGGATGCTCCCCGACCGGGATGGTCGCCAGCACTCTGTTGGTCGTAGTGTCGATCACCGACATGCTGGCGCCGTCGTAGTTGACGTTGGCGACCAGCGGGAGGCTGGGGTGCACGGCGATGCTATGGGGGCTGGCTCCGACCGGGATGGTCGCCAACACCTCAAGGGTGGTGGTGTCGATCACCGAGACCACGTTGGACTCGTGGTTGGCCGTGTAGGCGCGGGTGCCGTCGCGGGAGAACGTGACCCAGTGCGGGTTGGGCGCGACCTTGACCTCTGCGATCACAGTGTTCGTGTCGGTGCCGATCACCGACACCGACGCCGTGTCGTGGTTAGGGACGTAGATCCGTTTGCCGTCCCGGCTGACGGCCGGCAGGTAGGGGCGCGCGGGCTGGGGGATCGTGGCGACCACGGTGTTCGACGCGGTGTCGAGCACGTCGATCGCATGGACGGTTCGCTGGTCGTTGAAGATGCTGACGTAGAGCGTGCGGCCGTCCGGCGCGAGGGCGAGGAACTGCGGCGGACCCGTCGGGATGGGGATGGTTGCGGTCACCTGGTTGATGGCCGTGTCCACCACGGCGACGACCTGAGCGTTGCGGTTGGCGATGTAGGCGTGTCGACCGTTCGGGGAGACCGCGACGAAGCCGGGACTCTTGCCGACCTGGATGACGCCACCGAGTGCGGGTATCGCGACCTCCGGTCCAACGTCGGCGGCGGTGTTGGGTCCGAGTTGAGGTGTGGTGTCCGAGCCCTGCGGTGGCGAGGCCAGGACCCGGCTCATCGAGACAGAAACCGTCAGGACGACCACCCCGGCCAGCACTGCGCTGGCGATCAGCACGCGCCACCAGAACACCCGATTCGTCGGTGCGACTGGAATCGCTGCTGGGGGGCTGGCGGCGGAGTCAACCGAGCTGATCGGGGTGGCTGGGGGACGGGTGATCGGGGCAGTCGCGGCCGCCATCGGGTGCAACGACTGCCTGGGCTGCGAAGGGACGACATCAACCGGCGCTGTCAGCGACCGCTCAGCATAGGCCCCGGTCAGCGCGCGCACCTCCATCTCGGCGTACTTTGCCGGGTTCGCGGTGTCGTTCTTGCTGAGCACCGTGGCGAGATATCCGAGCGCAAACGCGATCGGCACCGAGACCAGCGCCGGGTTCTTCAGCGGGAAGATCGCGAAGTCCAGACTCGGGAACATCGACTTCGCGGTACCCGACACAGCCGGCGACAAGATGATCAGCCCCACCGAGCTGATCAGTCCGCCGTACATGCTCCACAGGACGCCACTGGTGTTGAACCGCTTCCAGAAAAGCGAGTACAGGATCGTCGGCAGGTTCGCCGAGGCCGCCACCGCGAAGGCCAGCGCCACCAGGAACGCGACGTTCTGGCCGAGCGCGGCGATGCCACCCAGGACCGCCAGCGCGCCGATGACCACGGCTGTGATCCGAGCGACGCGCACCTCACGGTCGGGATCGAGGTTTCCGTGCTTGATCACGTTGGCGTAGACGTCGTGCGCGAATGACGCCGACGCGGTGATCGTCAGGCCGGCCACCACCGCGAGGATGGTGGCGAAGGCCACCGCCGATATGAAGCCCAGCAGCACCTCACCGCCCAGCTGGTAGGCCAGCAACGGCGCCGCCGAGTTCTCCTGGCCGGGCATGCTGGCGATCCGTTGCGGACCACCGTCGACCAGTGCCGCGGCGCCGTAGCCGATCACCAGCGAGAACAGGTAGAAGATGCCGATCAGCCAGATCGCCCACACGACGGTGCGGCGGGCCTCCTTGGCCGATGGCACGGTGTAGAAACGCATCAGGATGTGCGGCAGGCCCGCGGTACCCAGCACCAGCGCGAGCCCCAGCGAGACGAAGTCGAGCTTCGTCGTGGTGTTCTTGCCGTACTGCAGGCCCGGCGAGAGGACGGCCTGCCCGTGCGACGACTTCGCCGCCGCCTCGCCCAGCAGGGCGGACAGGTTGAGTCCGAAGGAGCCCAGCACCCAGGCCGTCAACATGCCCGCGCCGATGATCAGCAGCGTGGCCTTGACGATCTGTACCCAGGTGGTGCCACGCATCCCACCGACCAGCACATAGAAGATCATCAGGAGACCGACGACCGCGACCACCAGCGCCTGCCCCGCTTTATTCGTGACGTTGAGCAGCAGGGCGACCAGACCACCAGCGCCGGCCATCTGGGCCAGCAGGTAGAAGAACGACACCACCAGCGTCGACACCGCCGCGGCGGCCCGCACCGGCCGCCGGCGCATCCGGAAGCTCAGCACGTCACCCATGGTGAACTTGCCGGTATTTCGCAGCAGTTCGGCGACCAGCAGCAGGGCTACCAGCCAGGCGACCAGGAAGCCGATGGAGTAGAGAAAGCCGTCGTAACCGTAAACCGCGATGGCCCCGGCGATGCCCAGGAACGAGGCCGCGGACAGGTAGTCGCCGGAGATCGCGATCCCGTTCTGCGGCCCGGTGAACGACCGGCCCGCCGCGTAGTAGTCCGCGGCGGACTTGGTGCGATGCGAGGCCCGGAACACGATCACCAGGGTGACCAGCACGAAGAAGACGAAGATCCCGCCGTTGAGCAGCGGCGACCCGACGGCGTGCTGGGCTAACGCTGCAATCACCAGGCTCCTCCTTCGACCCGCTCGCGGATCCGGCTGCCCAGCGGATCGAGATTGCGGCTCGCGAATCGGACATAGACCGTTGTGATGGCGAAGGTGGAGACGAACTGGAGCAATCCGAAGATCAATCCGATGTTGACGTTGCCGACGACCTTGATGGCCATGTAGTGCGGCGCGAACGCTGCCAGCAGGACATACAGGAAGTACCAGGCCAGAAAGAATAAAGTCATCGGGAAGGCGAAGCTGCGGAACCGGTGTCGCAGGGTGGCGAACTCCACGCTGGTGTGGGCGGCGGCCCAGGGGTCCACCGGTGGCGGCGTGCCCCCACCCCCGATGCGTTCGGTGGTGCTCATGCGGACACCTCCAGGGCAGTGATGATCATGCGATGCTACGTGCGTCGCGAGGACCGCCGAAACCCTAGTAGCAGGTCGTTCACCAGCGTGCACCGCATCGTGAACCGCTCGGTGTGCAGGCGCGATTACCGACGGTGCCGGCCACCGCGCATCCGGCTCAGCGCCGCCATCCCGACCCGGGCGCCCAGCTGACCCAAGTCCCGCTCCTCGGACAAACCCAACCGGTCCGGTGCGTGCAGCCGCAGCAGGATGCGAGATACGTCGGCCGGGACCCGGTCGCTGGTGCGATGGCTGACCACAACCATGGTCAGGAAGGCCAGCGGCACGGTGAACACCGCAGGCTGCGCCAACATTGCCTGCCACCCTGGCGAGAGCACGCCGGCCGCGGCCGGCAGCACCGCGGCGAACGCCAGACCACCGCCGGCCAGGATTCCGGCTGCCGCGCCGGCGTCGGTCAGCCCGCGCCACCAGATACCCAGCACGAGCAGCGGGCAGAACGACGAGGCGGCCACCGCGAAAGCCAGTCCCACACCTTGCGCCAGGTCCAACGACGACACGGCGAGCACGAACGCCAACGGCACCGACCAGGCCGCCGCGGTGGCCGCCCGGAAGTCCCGCAACCGATCGGGCAGCACCTCGGTGGACAGCGCCCCGGCGATGCTCACCACCAGCCCGGTGCCGGCGGATACGAAGGCGGCGAACGCCCCGGCCGCGATCAGGCCGCCGAGTAGCAGCCCCGGCCATCCTCCCAACGCGGCGCGGGGCAGCAGCAACAGTGCCGCGTCGGTGTTGCCGTTGACCAGCAGCTCCGGGAGGTAGAGCCGAGCGAGCCACCCGGAAGCCATCGGGAACAGGTAGAACACCCCGAGCAGCGACAGCACCAGCAACGTGGTCCGGCGCGCCGCTCGGCCGTCGGGGTCGGTGTAGTACCGACCCAGCACGTGCGGCAGCCCCATGGTGCCCAGCAGCAGCGCCACGATGAGCGAGTAGGTGGCCAGCAGCGGGTGATCGCCATTGCCCAGCGGGCGCAACCACTTGTCGTTGTCCAACACGGCGCCTCTGACCACCGGTGCCCGGCTGCCCGCGTCGAAGTGCAGCCTGGTGTTCTTGGCGACCCAGTGCTCCCCGGGCAGCCAGACCACCGTGCCGTTGGCGGGTTGCCCGTCCTGGCTTCCCACCGCCTTGATCAGCATCGGCTGGGCGACTTCCAGCACCACATCGTGATCAAGAGTGATGTCGGCGGCGTGGGAGAAATACGGCGGCGCCGGGGCGCTCAGCGAGTCCCGCAATCCCGGGTCCTCGCCAGCATTGTGAATCAGCAGCACGAAGACCGGGATGGCGAGCGTGGTCAGTTTTATCCAGTACTGGAAGGCCTGCACGATGGTGATCGAGCGCATCCAGCCGGTGTAGATGTTGAACGTCACGATCGCCATGACCACGGCCGCGCCGACCCACTGGGGCTGTCCCGTCACAGCATGGAGGGTGAGCCCGGCGCCCTGCATCTGCGGCACCAGGTAGAGCCAGCCGATGACGATGACGAAGATGGTGCAGACCCGGCGCAGCCCTACCGAGCCCAACCGTGCCTCGGCGAAGTCGGGCAGCGTGTAGGCCCCAGACCTGCGCAGTGGCGCCGCGACGAAAAGCAGCAGCGCGACGTACCCCGCGGTGAACCCGACCGGATACCACAGCGCATCCGCTCCGCCCTTGAGCACCAGACCGGCGATCCCCAGGAAGGAAGCCGCGGACAGGTACTCGCCGGAGATCGCCGCGGCATTCCAGCGCGGCCCCAGCGTTCGGGACGCGACCAGGAAGTCCGAGGTCGACCTGACCTTGCGCCCGTAGAGCCCGGTGAGCATGGTCGCCGCAGCGACCAGGACCATCGCACCGACGGTGACGTAGAACGTGGCCTGCTCGGGCACGCTGGCGTTCAGTTCTCGACCATATCGGCGAAGTCCTGCTCGTTGCGGTCCGCGCTGCGGTTGTAGGACCAGGCCACCGCGACGAAGAACGGGTAGACCGCGAATCCGAGCAGCAACCACGGCAGCCGCAAGCCCACGATGGTCGTGGTGCCCAGCGACGGCATCAGGAACAACAGCGGGATGCCTCCGAGCACCACCACGGTGAGCAGCATCAGCCGGATCGACAGGATCAGCTGGACCCGCACCAGCTGGCGGACCAGTACCTCACCGACGCTGGTCTGATCCTCCAACTCCGCGAGTGTTCGCACTACCCGGCGGCTGCTGCGCCGCTTGGCGAGCACGATCCGTTCCCGCTTGCCAAGCTTGACCTTGGCGGCGACCGGGTAGCCGTTGGCCTCCCGTGCCTTTTCTTGAGCCGCCGCTTCCGCGGCTGCCCGGGTCAGAGTCTCCCACGGGTCGTCATCCGGCCCAGCCGCGTCAGTACCCATTGGGGCTCATCGAGATTCTATCGCCGAGGCATGGGGACTCATTGCAACTCATCGGGGTTCATCGGGGCTGCTCGTGCGGTCCAGCCCTGTTTGGCCGCGCGGACCAGGCGGTCCTTCAGCTCTCGAGTGTGCCTTCGGCTGACCGGTAGCTCGGTGGCGTCACCTCCGTTGCCCACCCGCACGACGTAACCCGACGCCGACATGCGCAGCTCGGTGACCAGCGGCAGGGCGACCAGAAAGGAGCGGTGGATCCGCACGAACCCGGCGTCCGACCACCGATCTTCCAACTGGGAAAGCGGAATACGGACCAGGTGGCTGTTGCCCTCGCCGGTGTGCAGCCGCGCGTAGTCCCCATGCGCCTCCACCCAGCGTACCGACGAACGCGGCACCAGCTTGGTGGTCCCGGCGAGCTCCACCGGGATGACCTCGTCCTCGCTACCGGGCTCCGGTCCCGAGGCGGACGCGTCACGCCGGGAGGCCACGATCCGCCGCATGGTGTTGGCCAGTCGCTCCCGGCTCACCGGCTTCATCAGGTAGTCGGCCGCGCCGATCTCGAAGGCGTCGAGAGCCTTTTCATCGTAGGCGGTGGCGAAGACGACCACCGGTGGGTTGGGAATTGCGGCAAGCAGGCGAGCCAGTTCCAGCCCGTCCAACCCGGGCATCCGGATGTCCAGGAACACGACATCGATCTGGGGCAGCGATGTGCCGTTGGTCCGGTTGTCGGGCCGCAAGACCGACAACGCCTCGGTGGCGTTCGTTGCCGTCAGCACGGTGCCGATCCGCGGATCGGCCTCGAGTACTTCGACCAACATGGACAGCGGACCCGGCTCGTCGTCCACGGCGAGCACGACAAGCTCAGGGTTGTCGTCGTTGCCGCTCATCGACCGCCTTTCCGCCGATCCAGTGTGCCCCTACCAACCCCGGATCATCAAGCCTGCACATGGCCGGTATCGCTGTCCACGGTTGGCGCAGTTGCGCGGCCCCCCGGAACCGATTGTGCACTCAGTGTGCTCGGCGGAGCTACAGGCCGAAGCGGGACCAGGCGGCTCGGTGCTCAAGCGCTTCGAGCACCGCCAGCGCGGACTCCGGACCACCGCGCCCGCTCAGCGAAGCTACGGGTCCTAACCCCAGCCGAGCCAGCAGCGGCCGGCGCGCGTCCACGTTGATGATCTCCGCGTCAGGGTAGCGCTTGGCGATCTCCCCACGCATTGTGCCGAGCCGGTCGACCAGACCCAGTTCCAGTGCCCGGCGCCCGCTCCACACCTCGCCGGTGAACAGGTCTTGCTGCCCGGTCGCCAGCCGATCGCCGCGGCGGGAACACACCCAGTCTCGGAACATCCCGTGCAGTTCGGTCTGCATGCCGCGCAACCACTCCACATCGTCCTCGCGTTCAGGCAGGAACGGATCGAGCCGGGCCTTGTTCGTCCCCGCGGTGTGCAGCCGCCGCTCGATGCCGAAGCGCTCCAGCAGACCGTGTAGGCCGAAACCCTGGCTGACCACCCCGATGGAGCCGACCAGCGACGTCGGGTGCGCGACGATCTCATCAGCGGCACAGGCGAGCCAGTACCCACCGGATGCGGCGACGTCCTCGCAGAACGCCAGCACCGGCACGTGCTTCTGGTCGGCGAGACCGCGGATCCGATCGGCCACCAGCGCCGACTGAGTGGGTGAACCGCCCGGTGAGTTGATCAGCAGCACCACCGCCCGCAGCCGGTCATAGCCGAAGGCGCGAGTCAGCACCGATTCCAAGACCGCCAGGTTGATCACTCCGCGACCCAGCGGCGCCGGCGTCGGCGTGATCACACCATGCAGTTTCACCGCGGCCACCACTGGGCCGCGCGCGCGCTGGGTGCTGGGCAGCGGCAGCCGCGAGGTCAGGTCCTTGACGTCCATCAGGCCAGCCTACGGTGACTGACCGACATCGCTCGGACCAACCGGTGGAGCTCCACCGCTCGGACTCGGGAAGGTCGTTGCCCTGACTGCGGTCTCTTGCGTGAGCCCGGTCCGAAAGCCGAAACCGACCGCGACCCCCCTCGTCGGGCCAGGCCTGGTCTGCCCGGCACATACCAGACCATCCGACCTGTGTTTCATGGGATGTGGCGGGAACGCTGCGAAGGCGACGACCCGAGTCCCCGGATTCGGGGTCCGGACAATTGGCGAGTCCGCGCTGATCCGCGGGATGTCGGCGCGTACGAATTCCTCTCCCACGCGCAGCGGCGCCTTCCCGGAGGCGCGGGCGAGTGCGCAGGGGGCACGGCGGCCAGGCTCATCGAACAAGATCGCCACCACGGCAGAGAATCGAGGACCATCAGCGTCGGCTGTCAGCCTGAAGCGGCAGCCCAGTGGCGTCGTAGCCGAGGATCTCGTCGTCAGATCGCTCATCGAGCACCGGTAGTGTCGCGCAGCGCCGCGCAGCGCTCATCGAGCTCGTCGGGCAGCGACCGCCCGGTGCGCCTGCCAGCACCCGGGCAAGTCGCTCCCGGACCGCGATCGTCACCGCCCGGGTGATCGTTTCACCGGTGACCTCGGCGAGCTGCCGAGCCAACCGATCGGCCTGCGCATCCTTGATATTGAGCACGAGGAGAGAATGGGCATAGCGATAAAGAATCTCAAACGACAGGCGCATTAAACAGCTCTGCTGTGAAGTTCGGGAACCTAAGAGCAGTTACGATCCGGGTAAGCCCTGAGCCACAGGGCACCGTCAGCTAAGCGCTCACGGGTGGTTGGGCCCGCGATGCGTTTGGCGTGGGCGGCGCGATGGCACGCACGCCACGGCTGAACTTGGGTACCCGCATGCTGACCTTGGTACCCATCCCCGGTCCGGTCTCGACCACCAGCCCACATTCCTCGCCGAAGGCCCCGCGCAACCGATCATGAACGTTGCCCAGCCCGACGTGCGCACCAGTGACGTGTGAGTCGGTCATCTCGTCCCGGAGCCGGTCCGGGTCCATGCCGATGCCGTCGTCCTCCACGCTGATCAGGCAATCAGACCCGGAGTCCTCGGCAACGACCGAGACGGTGCCGCCGCCGGGTTTACCCGCCAAGCCGTGCCGTACCGCGTTCTCCACCAGCGGCTGCAACGCCAGGAACGGCAACACCACCGGCAGCACCTCGGGTGCGATCTGCAGCCTGACCTGCAACCGGTCCCCGTATCGGGCCTTCTCCAGGATCAGGTAGCGGTCGATGTTGTTGAGTTCCTCGGCGAGCGTGGTGAACTCTCCAGCGGTGCGGAAGGAGTACCGGGTGAACTCAGCGAACTCCATCAGCAGCTCACGGGCCTCTTCCGGGTCGGTGCGGACGCACGAGGAGATCGTGGTGAGCGCGTTGTAGATGAAGTGCGGGGAGATCTGCGCGCGCAGCGCCCGCACCTCGGCATGAGCCAACCGGGATCTGGACTCGTCGAGCTCAGCGAGCTCCAGCTGGCTGGAGACGTACCGGGCGACCTCCGCCGCGGCCCGCATCACACCAGCCGCGGCGGTCCGTTGACTGACCACCCCGAAGGTCCCGACGACGCCGCCGTCGACCTCCAGCGGGCAGACGACGACAGCACGAATCGGGCAGTCGGCGCGCCCGCAGTCCATCTCGCGCTGGCTGCGGACCTGCTGGCGCCCGGTGCTGAGTACCTCAAGCGCCGCCTCGGCGACCCATTCGGCGTGGTGCTGACCCTCGCCATCCCAGGCCAGCATGACGCTTTCCTCGTTGGTCAGCGCGACGGCTGAGCAGTTCAGCAACGCCCGCAAGTGCGGCGCCGCGGCGGTCGCCGAGGCGGCCGACAACCGATCTCGCAGCGGTGGTGAAGCCTGCGCCATGGTGTGCAGCGCGGTGTAGGTGGCACGATCGGCGTCGCTGCCGAACGGCTGACGCCTTCGCATCCGATATATCAACCCGGCAGCGATCACCACGGCGAGGACGACGACCCCCACCACCGCAACGCCGCCGAACCCGTTCACGAATCCTATAGTCGCGGTCTCGACCTCAGCTGACAACGGCGGGTCGCCGGCGCTGTCAGCTTGGCGGCGAGCAGGACCTTCGCAGGATGGTCTCGGCCGCCTTGGGCCAGTTCACGCCGGCGGTGATCCACGGCATCGCGGCCTCGGCCGAGTGGCCGGCCTGCATCCATCGGGCGGCCACGACCATGGGGTGGTCCCACCCCGGGTCGACGACATGGGCGAGCTGCAGCGCCAGGCGCATCAACTCGCGATCGCGAGTGACGTAGCCGATCAGCCGGCGGCTACGGGTCCGCGGCGCCGGTTCACCAGGGTCGGCTGGGAACAGCAGTAGGTCGCGTTCGCCGAGCAGGTCGGCGATCTGGTGTTCGGGAGCCGGCTGCTGGGTCGGCACTCCTGAGCAGATCCACTCCACCGGGCGGCCCAGCGCCCCTTCGTCGACCGACCGGAGCTCCACCGTCCACGTCGTTCCCACCGAGCGGCACCACGACGCGGTGAAGACGCAGTTACCGGGGGCTCTCCGTTCCGATGGGGAGCCCCCGGGACGAGTTGGTGGGGCGGACCGAACCACAGCGCAAGCGAACCCCCACTGGACCGGGAGCACCACCGCAGCACGGGTGAACCGACTCCGTTCACTCTGATGGCGCCATCGCTGGTGGCGCCATCAGCGAATCAGCCGGGACAGCCTGCGATCGGCCAGGGGCTTGCCGCCGGTCTGGCAGGTCGGGCAGTACTGGAAGGCGCGGTCGGCGAAGGACACCTCGCGGACGGTGTCGCCGCATACCGGGCAGGGCAGACCGGCGCGGGCATGCACGGCCAGACCGGCCCGCTTCTCTCCCTTGAGCCGAGCGGCGTCCTGGCCGACGGAGCGGGCTACCGCGTCACGCAGCACCCGCTGCATCGCCTCGTGCAGCCGGTCCACGCTGTCGTCGGTCAGCCTCCCGGCGGTGGCGTAGGGCGACAGCCGGGAGGCGTGCAGCACTTCGTCGGAGTAGGCGTTGCCGATTCCAGCGATCGCCGTCTGGTCAGTCAGCGCCGTTTTGAGCCGCTCGGTGCGCCCACGAAGCACCTCCGCGAGCCCGTCGCAGGACAGCGTCAATGCATCCGGGCCGAGCCGGGCGATCCCCGGTACATCACAGACGCCGGCCGCGTCAGCTACGACGTACACTGCGAGCCGCTTCTGGGTGCCCGCTTCGGTGAGGTCGAAACCCACCCGTCCACTGAGATGCACCCGCAGCGCGATCGGCCCCTTGCCCGGGCGCGGTGCGGCGGGGGCCAGCGAATCCGACCAGCGCAGCCAGCCCGCCCGCGCCAGGTGAATCACCAACGCGGGCCCGTCGGTGTGCATCGCCAGGAACTTTCCGTGCCTGGTGGCCGCGGTCACTGGGCGTTCGTGCCGTGCGCTCGCCGGCGGTTGCACGGTCTTGAGCACAGTGAGGGAAGCGACGTCGACGCGCGTCACCGTCGCGCCGACGGCGTACTCGCGCAGATGATGCGCCAGCGCCTCGACCTCAGGCAGCTCCGGCATACGTTCAGTGTGCGGCAATCCGATCGAATGTACGACGGATCCGATCGAACGGATGCTCGGCAGTCAAGAATCGCGGAACGGTGTGCTGGACTGGAACCGGGCAAGCGGCCCGTTGCCGTCGTCGGGGCTGCCCGTCTTCTTGAGGTCATCAACGACCTGATAAGTCTCCTCCCGGGCCGGGATCATGCCGCGCACGACGCCTTCCCAGTGCTCACCCTCAGTCCCCGCCGGCTCGTCGGTGTGCGCCGTGATGATCCAGGGCCGCTGCAGTGCCCACGACACCGGCAGCACCAACAGCAGCAGCAGGATCAGCAAGACGAACCAGGCCGGTATGACGACGTCGGCTGGGGTCCAGAAGACCACGAACAGCGTCAGCGCGACGACGATGCCCAGCATTATGGCGCCATGGCCATAATCGGTCATGTCATGCTCGAACTCGTCGGCCATCGCCCGTCGGGTCCAGCTGATCCTGCTCCGGACCCACCAGGTGCGCCTATCGGCGGCCCGCACCACCCGCATCATGATCCGACCTCCATACTTTGCGGGACACCCGCACCCGGGCATCTCGCGGGACGCCCGTCGCCTGAGGACACTCAGCGTAACGCGGAGCTGACGCCCGTGGACGCGGGTGCGATGCTGACACGCGATGACTCAACCACCCTCGTTCACCCGCCGCCGGGAGGACTTCGCCTGCCTGCACTGCGGGACGCCGGTGCGGGGCAGCGGATACACCAACCACTGCCCGCGGTGCCTGTGGTCGCAGCACGTCGACATCAACCCGGGCGACCGGGCCGCCGACTGTGGCGCAGCGATGGAGCCAGTCGGGGCGCTGTCCGAAGGCGGCGAGATCGTCGTGGTGCAGCGGTGCGTGGCGTGCGGGCACACCCGGCGCAACCGCAGCGCAGCCGACGACGACCGCGAAGCGCTCCTAGCCCTATTCGGCCGCCCAGTGCCCGACCCGCGATGAGATGGCTCGTGTCGCCGCCAAGTGGAACCATTTCGCGGCGTGAGCGGCCCGAAGATCGCCATATGGAATCTGTGAGTGTCATTTCGTGGATGTGAGCGCCCCGGAGACCGTCAGATGGAGCCAACTCCGTGGGCGCTACGTCGCCCTGAGGTGTGAGTTGGGTCCTGGGTCGCTGTATGGCCCTGCACGTCGTCGTCTTACCGGTACCAGGGCGCCCCGCGAACACGATCAACACGAGGTAATCAAGGCTCGCCGAGTGGAATCACCGCCGGTCACCAACGCTGGGCGGCGTGTCGTCGGGTGTGCGAGATGCTGCGGTGCTGGGGGCGAGTATCGGTCCGCCGGACCGGCCGCGCGGCTCGACCGGTCCCCAACAAGCCGAGCGCGATCAGCAGCACGGCGATCGATACCAACGCGGCGACCATGGCCTTCGCGTCGTTACCTGCTACGGGGCCGGTCGCAGCGACCTGCTCGACGTTGACGACCGGATCGATGCGCTGTTCCCGGCCGGCGGGTGCGACATCTGCTGTCGTCGGGGACGCCGCAGCGGGGAGTACGGCGGCGGGGGGCTGTGGCGCGGGCAGCCGGGAATAGTCGACCAGCCCGGTGTGCTCCAGGTACTCCATCTGCCGGTTGAGGAGCACCGCGGCGTTGGCCGCGAACGACCGGATCAGCTCGTTACGGGTGCCGGCCCGCACGCTGGTGATGGCCGGCAGAACCTCGCCGTCGGTGACGCGCAGTCCTTGGGCGAACATCCGGTCGAAATCCGAGCCGGAGCGCCTGGATAGTTCCCGCATCCAATTCTGTTGCTGCGTATTGGGCTGGTCGGGCAATGGCACACCGAGCTTGCCGGCGACCGCGCGAGCCTGATTGCCGAGGTCGCCGTAGTCGACCCAGATGCGCGCAGCGACGGTGCGGACACCCACGGTGGCGCCCTGTTGTTGAGCCTGCTGCCCACTCGACCCGCCGCACAGGCCGGCCTGGCGGATCATGACCAGCAGATCACGATCCGCGGGGCTCAGCGGGCCCCACTGCGTCTGCGCCCATGCCGCGCCTGCTGCCTTGTTCGGCCGCTTGTCTGACACGGTTGCCACCCCGTACTGCGACGTGGCCCAGTACTGGAACACCACAACCGTCAGCGCGGCAATCACGGCCAGGGAGACGACCCATCGGACGAATCGGGGTACCAGGGGGCGCACAGAAGGGCCTTTCTCCGCTCAGGGTCAGCAGGGGTGTGGGTCAGACGAGGTCGAACTGCTCGGTGTGGATCCGCGGTTGCGGGACGTCCAACCCGTCGAGCACGGTCAGCACGTCGGTGACCATCGCAGGAGGGCCGCACAGGTAGTAGTCGAGCTGGTTGCGTCGGAACGTGCCGGGCAGCAGCGCCGTCAGTAGGTCCTCATCGACGGCGCCGGACGCGCCGGTCCAGCTCGGTGGCGGCTGGCGGAGCAGCTCTATAACCGTGAGGTCCAGCTTCTGTTGAAGTTGGCTGAGCTCGGCGCGAAATAGCAGCTCGTCGAGGGTCCGGGCAACCACCACCAAGCGGTGCGGCCGGCGGTCGCGTCGGTGCGCCAACGTCCGAAGCATGCTCATCATCGGGGTGATGCCGACGCCACCGGCAATCATCACCAGCCCTGTGCAGCGCCGCAGGTCCAGGGTGAAGGCACCGTGCGGGCCATCGACCCATACCGGGCTGCCCGGTTGCAGCCGGCGCAGCTCGCTGGTGAAATCCCCGCTGTGCCGGATCGTGAACTCGGTCCACAATCCGAGGTGAGCGCTGGAGGCGATGGTAAACGGATGCTCCTGCGCTCCGATCGAGGGGTTCAGGCGTAGCCAGGCGAACTGGCCGGGGGCGAATTCGAGGGTCCGGTAGCCACGCCGGTGCCCGTCGCGACGGGGCTCGAGGACCAGTGTGCTCACCGTGCTGGTCTCCGGCCGGAGCTCGCGGACCACATATTCGCGGCGGGGGCCATAGATCGGCAGCCATAGCCACCGGTATCCCAGCACCCCGAGCGCGGCCACCGCCAGGACGGTAAACAAGGCCCGCATCGCGGTGTCTCGAATCAGGTGGTTGAGCCACCAGATGTGCAGCGCGCTGAGCACCAGCACGGAGCCGGCCAGCGCCAGATGCACCCAACGCCACACCTCGTAGCGCTGCCGCAGCCGCCTGCGCAGCACCGTCAGCGCGACCAGTGCACCCAGCGCCACGGCGGCACCGACGGCCGCGCGGGCCCGGGCAGGTGCATGCAGGACGTCGAACAGCGCCACGTTTGCCGGCTTCGCCGCCACCACCAGGATGATGTGCAAACCCACCAGCAGCGTGACGGCCAACCCGACGAAGCGGTGGATCCCCAACACGCCGTCGATGCCTAACGTGCGGGTCAGCGAGCGCACCCGAGAGGGCAGTACAACCGCGCAGACCAGCAGCGAGGTGGCCAGCAGCCCCATCCCGACGGAGAGCTGGGACAGCAGCGACGAACCATCGCCGGTACGGGGGCCGTGCAGCACGGGCGCCAGCAGGGCAGGCGCCAGGAGCACGGCGAGGAAGGCCGTTGCCCACAGCGTTCGTTCCAACTGGCGTCGCACGGCACGAACCGTATGGAGAAGTGGGCACCTATCCGGCGCAACCTGAGAGTGTTACCGGCTCGGGGTCGCCCACTCGGCCGTGGGACGCGACGAGCGCCCGTCCGTTAGACCAAACGGCGGTAAGCATTAGGCCGAACACCGCATCACACCCTCAACAGCGTTCGGTAACGCGATGGGCCAGTCGGGTAGTCTTGCCGCTCATCGATTGCCCAACGCCGCACGGCGCGAAAGCCTTGCCGCCGATGCCACCCGATCAGCGCTCAGCGGTGTTCCCCACTGGATCTTCTCCTGGGCCCCCCGCCAGCCCGCGGCAACCGGTTCTTCTCATGGTGCCCTTGCGGCAGACAACGAGCCGGGTGCTTCAGGCGTTGCGGTCCACCGGATTCGAGACCCGGATACTGGACACCGTCCCGGAGGTGCTGGACGCGGCGCGCGCACATACCCTGGCGGCGATCGTGCTCGACGTTGCGCTGGCCGGCCCGGATCCCCGGAACTTCCTCGACGAGCTGCGCCGGGTGGCTCCGCAGTTGCCGGTGATCGCGCTGACCTCACGCGAGCAACGGGAACAGACCGTGTCGCTGCTGCGGGGTACCTTGGACGACTACCTGACCACGCCGTTTCCCGTGGAGGAACTGGTCAGCCGGCTGCGGCTGCGGGTTTCCGATCGGATGCCGGTGGACCGGACGGTGCTGCGCGCGGGGATGGTCACCGTCGACACCACCCTCGGACTGGTCAGCGTCGCGGGCCGGCTCGTGACGCTGTCCCCGACCGAATATGCCCTGCTGATCGCGCTGGCCACCCGGCCAGGCCAGCCGGTGTCGCAGGACCGGCTGACGACCGAAGTTTGGGGTCAGCCGAAGTCGTCCAACATTGTGGAAGTCTACGTCGGCTACCTGCGCCGAAAGCTGGGCGCCGACCGGATCCGCACAGTGCGCGGTGCCGGCTACGTACTCGACGGCTGACGTTTCTGGTTCATCGTTCGTCGCATTTCCGCCCATACGACCGACCATCCCGCTAGCGCCTGTATTTCGACCCGCGGGCGACCCACCGACGATCACGCTTCCCAGCGAACTCCGAGGTTGTGTGCAGGCTGCTCGCACATCAGCGGGCCATAACTGGACGCATGGATTCGTCGGACGGCTCTAGCCGGAGTTTCCGAATTTTC